>DINC01000082.1:40572-73916 GCA_002425885.1 Spirochaetia bacterium UBA5550
AACGGATACCGGGGTTCTATAATACATTTTATTCTATTGCAATACTGAAAGATTCAGGCTTTGACCCGGTACGTTATTCTTTGATGTAGAATGCTCTGACCCTTAAAACAATCTTTTTTGCAATAATTCATCTATAAATCGATCATTATNNTTTATAACATGCCTGTACAAATATTTTTTTAAAAAAAATAAAAAAATGCCAAATGAATAATAAATGGGCTATTTTTGAACATATTATAATTTAAATCATTATAAATGACTGTAATCAGTCATGATTGACTTCCTGCTTGAAAATCTTTTAGCCGACGTTTAGTATGAAACGGGCAATTTAGAGTGCGATCAAGGATGATTGCATTTAAATTCAAGGAGGAATGAAATGATTATAAATCACAACGTAGCTGCTATTTTCTCCCATAGAACATTAAAGTTCCATGACTGGAGTCTCACAAAGGACATCGAAAAACTCTCTTCAGGTATGCGTATTAACAAAGCTGGTGACGACGCATCAGGTCTTGCAGTTTCTGAAAAAATGAGATCGCAGATACAGGGTTTAAGACAGGCTGAGAGAAATACTGAGGACGGTATGTCTCTGATTCAGACAACAGAAGGTTATCTCAACGAAACACACGACATTCTTCAGAGGATCAGGGTCCTTGCAGTTCAGGCTGCTAACGGTACCTACACAGATGAAGACAGACAGCTGATTCAGGTTGAGGTATCAGAACTTGTTGATGAAATCGACAGGATTGCATCCCAGGCTGAATTCAACAAGATGAAACTTCTCACAGGTTCATTTGCAAGGCTTCACCCTACAGCATCAATGTGGTTTCACATGGGGCCGAACATGCACCAGAGAGAGAGGGTTTTCATTGAGACAATGACAACTGCTGCTCTTGGTCTTCGTAATCCGACCGTTCTTACTTTTATCTCCCTTTCAACTCCCGGAAAGGCGAATTCACTGATCGGTCTTGCTGACGAAGCTCTCAGAATCATCTCTAAACAGAGAGCTGACCTTGGAGCATATTATAACAGGCTCGAACATTCAGCTAAGGGTCTTATGAACGCTTATGAAAATGTTCAGGCTTCTGAAAGCCGTATCCGTGATACAGACATGGCTGAACAGATGTCATCTTTTACAAGGTATCAGATACTTACACAGGCTGCCACATCAATGCTTGCGCAGGCTAACGCCAAGTCGCAGACAGTATTGCAGCTTCTTAAATAACAGCTTGAGCCAACATCGCAGTACCACTCAAAACGCCGGACTCTCCCACCCGGCGTTTTCTGATTAATGGGGGAAAGAGGGGTCAGAGCCTGCGACTTTCAAAAATGGGCTCTGACCCTATTGCCTCCCCAAAATTGAATTTTTTTATTTTTATAATTTTTTGCTCTGACCCCGCATTTTTTTCAAAAAAACCACCCCTGAGAAACGTATATATATAAACCGCATTTATACGGAGGTAATATGCCGCGTCCTTTGAGGAAAATTATTCAAGGTGTAACTTATCACTGCTATACAAGATGTCACGGTAAGAGGGATCTACTCAAAAGCGCTTATTGCAGAAGGTATTTCATCGAATCTGTTCAGATGTGCCAGGAAAAATATAATTTTGACTTAATAGCTGCAGAAACTGTAGCAAATCATATTCATCTGATTATTAAAACCGCAGAAGATGAGGAGGCAATTTCCCGTATAATGCAGTATATAAAAGCGAGAATTGCCGAAAAGTATAATCGCGGGAGAGGTGAGACCGGCCCGTTCTGGAATGAGAGATACGGATCAACCATTATTGAGGAATCTGACAATCCGGAGAATTATCTGTTGTGGCTTCTATGGTATATTGGATACAATCCTGTGAGGAAAGGTCTCTCTAATAATCCGAGGAAAAATGATATCGGTTTCATTAACTGCTATCTTTTGAGGGGTTATGATGCGCCTGTAAAAATTACTGTTCATGAATTTTTCTATAATCTCGGGGATACTTTTGATAAATGTGTTGAGAGGTTTCTTTTTTATGAAGAGGCTTACATAAAACGGCTTGCGGTATATTTTTAAAATCAGGGGTCAGAGCCCGGAGCCTGGCTCCAACCTGAAAAACATCCGTTCATCAGCGGATAGAAAGGTTTGGTGTAACTTTTCTTTTTATATTGACACTAACTTTAAAAAATATAGAATTTTCACAACACTGACCTTTTTATCTTCAAAGAAACCCCTTAATTTACTTATTGAGGAGAGATACATTTATGAGAATGGATCGTCTGACACTGAGGGCGCAGGATGTTATTAATAACGCCCAGAATATTGCTACAGAAAACAACAGCCCTGAGATTCACCCTGAGCATATACTCAAGGCGTTAATTGATCAGGATGGCGGTATATTTACAGCAATTGCTGAAAAACTCGGGGCGTCCTGCCGCGACATAAAAACTGAGCTTGATCAGTATATTAAAACTATGCCCCGGCAGGTAGGGGGCGGGCCAGGTGGAGGTTCGCTCTCCACAAGGGGGAGAGATGTGCTCAACGAGGCGTGGAATCATGCCGTAAAACTTGGTGACCAGTTCCTCAGCACCGAGCACCTTGTAATAGCTCTTTCGGAGGTGGATTCTGCAAAGGCAAAGCATATCCTGAATTCATACGGGTTTAACCGTGAAAATATACTTCGTGTGCTCATGGATCTTCGCGGAAGCAAAAAGGCTGATGATGAGAATGCAGAGGATAAGTATAATGCTCTGACCCGCTACAGCCGCGATCTCACTAATTATGCCCGCCTCAACAAGCTCGACCCCGTAATAGGCCGGGATGAAGAGATTCGCCGGGTAATGCAGGTGCTCACCCGCCGTACAAAAAACAATCCCGTGCTTATAGGTGAGCCGGGTGTGGGTAAAACAGCAATTGTTGAGGGACTTGCGCAGAGGATGGTTGCAGGTGACGTCCCTGAAAATCTGAAAAATAAAAGGCTCATTGCCCTTGATATGGGAGCAATAATTGCTGGCGCTAAGTTTCGCGGCGAGTTTGAGGAACGGCTCAAGGCCGTTATAGAGGAGGTGGAGGAATCCGCCGGAGAGATCATCCTCTTCATTGACGAGCTTCATACGCTCATAGGCGCAGGGGCTGCTGAAGGGGGAATGGATGCGTCAAACATGCTGAAGCCCGCTCTTGCACGGGGAGAGATGCGTACTATCGGCGCCACCACATTAAATGAGTACCAGAAATATATTGAAAAGGATAAAGCACTTGAGAGGAGATTTCAGCCCGTCTACACAACTGAGCCCTCGGTCGAGGATACCATTGCGATTCTCCGCGGCCTCAAAGAAAAGTACGAGGTTCACCACGGTGTGAGGATATCTGACTCCGCATGCGTTGCTGCGGCTGTGCTCTCCGACAGATATATAACAGCGCGTTTTCTACCGGACAAGGCTATCGACCTTGTGGACGAGGCTGCGTCGATTATCAAGATGGAGATCGATTCAATGCCTCTTGAAATTGATGAGATCGAAAGACGCAGAAGGCAGCTGATGATTGAGAGCGAGGCTCTGAAAAAAGAGAAGGACACAGCTTCGAAAGAGCGGCTCGAAAAGATAATGAAGGAGCTTGCGGAACTCAACGAGCGTAAAGCTATTCTCGTTGCCCAGTGGCAGCAGGAGAAGGAGATAATCAAAAAGATCAGCAATGTGAAAGAAGCTATTGAGCAGTATCGCGTTGAGGAGCAGCGTGCCGAACGTGATGGGAATCTTAACCGCGTTGCTGAGATCCGCTACGGCAAGATAGTTGAGCTTGAAAAGCAGATTGAAGAGCTGAATAAAAGCGCACGTGAAATTCAGGGCGAAACCTCTCTTCTGAAAGAAGAGGTAACTGATCAGGAAATTGCTGCAGTTGTGTCGCGCTGGACAGGCATCCCTGTTTCCCGCATGCTGGAGGGCGAAAAAGAGAAGCTCCTCCACATGGAAAAGCTTCTTGAGAAGCGTGTAATCGGGCAGCACAGGGCAATTGAAGCTATATCAAATGCTGTGCGCAGATCCCGCTCCGGGATTCAGGACCCGGACAGGCCAATGGGTACATTTATTTTCCTGGGGCCTACGGGTGTTGGTAAAACCGAAACAGCAAAGGCTGTGGCTGAGTTTCTCTTTAATGATGAGAAGGCCATTGTGCGCATTGATATGTCTGAGTATATGGAGAAACATGCTGTTGCGCGTCTCATCGGCGCTCCTCCGGGATACGTGGGGTATGAGGAGGGTGGCCAGCTCACTGAGGCTGTGCGGCGCAGACCGTACAGTGTGATCCTCTTCGATGAGATAGAGAAGGCGCACCACGATGTTTACAACATCTTTCTTCAGATACTCGACGAGGGGAGGCTCACTGACTCCAAAGGGCGTGTTGTGGATTTCAAGAACACTCTTATTATTATGACTTCGAATATCGGAACATCATATATAAGCGATCAGTCGATCCCTGAATCTGACAGGTTCGCGGGAGTTGAGCAGGAGTTGAAGATGTTCTTCAAACCGGAGTTCCTGAACAGGATCGATGAGACCATAATATTCAATCCTCTTACCAGGGAGAATATTGCTTCAATTGTAAAGAACCAGCTTGCGGATGTTGCAGTGCGTCTTAAGGAGCGCGGCATATCTCTTGAGATGACACAACGTTTCCTTGATTTCCTTGTGAAGGAGGGGTATGACCCGCAATTTGGTGCCAGGCCGCTTAAACGTGCGATCCAGGCTCACATACTTAATCCTCTTTCAATGAAACTCCTTTCAGGGGACCTGAAGGAGAGCGGAACCATGAAGATCGATATAAAAGGGGGAGAAGTTGTAATCGGGTAGTTTTTTAAAATTGTAAAAGGGCTCTGACTCCCAAATTTCAAAAAAAGGGACTTTAGCATACTAAAGCCCCTTTTTTTATGGATTGTTTTTACAGGGGTCAGAGCCCTTTTATAACACGAATCGAATATTGGTTCACCTGTATCCGGCAGAGTTATGCTCTGACCCCTTTGTAACAACCGGTTCCTGTTCCCTTCAGAATAATAAACATGCTGCCGATAATGTTCAAAGGGAGCCGTCCCTTTTCAAAAAGTTCTTGATAAAGGGTTTTTAATCAGTTACATTAAAATATCTGAGTTTATACCGGGGTTTGAGTATGAAGAAAAGTTTATATATATCGCTTATTGTTGCCATTATATCAATTGCATCGATTTCAACAGCTTTTGCTGCTTTGACTGTTGATGCAACATTTCCGGCCGCTTTAGCAGCTTTAGAGGATGATGTAGAAGCACAGGTATTGGCAGAATTATCTAAATATTCAGATGTGCCCGATCTTACCCGCGGTTTCGGTAATGCGAATACTTATGCCTCACATGCATCTACATTGAGAGGTTACCAGAATTATGGTTTATATGCGATATCTGTGGGGAGCATGGTGTCAGTTCAGGCACCTAACAGTGAGCCCGATTTTTTTAAAGATATTCAGGATGAAATGGATGAGGGAGATGTTTATGCTGGTGTTGGTTTGACTCCTCTTGTTGTTCAGGCCGGTATTAATATGGATTTTCTACTTAAGGGTTTATATGTATCCTTTATGTTCGGGAAACTCAAAACTAATATTGAGCAGGGAGATTTTAAGATTGAGCATAATGCTAATCTTATCGGGGGACATGTTAATTATACATTAATAAAGGAAAAATCGATCCTTGCAAGAGCCCTTCTCTGGCGAGGAATATCATTAGGAACCGGATTTATTCATACTGATAATTCGCTTGAATTTTACAATAAGATGGATAAAAAGACTTATACAAATATTGAAGTTGGTCCGACATTAACTTATGAAATAGATCCTTCTGTAAACTTTGAACTCGATACAAAGGGTAATATTGTCCCTGTAGAAATATATACCTCTGTAAGACTATTCTGGTTCCTTAATTTAGGAGTAGGAGGTGGTTTTGATTACGTTTTTATGAGCAGAACGGATTTTAAACTGTCCAGCGCAGGTGATGTTGTTATCACTGATGATGGTGTGAGCGGGGCAAGCGGTTTTGTCGGCCAGAAAGGGGTAATCACTGTTGATGCCGAAACTTCCGGAATTGAATCAGACAGCTTCAGGCCTAAAATTCTTGCAAATCTCGGTTTCAGTATAGGACCTGCTTTTATAGATATCCCTGCATCATATTACATTGATAACGGATACTCAATCGGTATCACTGCGGGCTGGGTCTGGTAGTTAAAACAGAAGGCTCTGACCCTCTGATTTAACATAATCAGATATTCCGGTACTTTTTATCCTGAATTTTTATAAAAATGCATAAAATCTTGACATTTTTTTCAACATTTGAAATAGGTTGTCTGCTCCTGAGATTAAGAATTTTAGCATTTTGCTGAGCTCTATTGAGGGAATAATATTTTTCATCTGGAGGAAAAGATGGCATATAAAATTGATAAAGATGCATGTACAAACTGCGGCGCTTGTGCAGCAGAGTGCCCCGTAGAAGCGATACACGAAAAGGGTGATGTTCATCAGATAGATCCCGATACATGTATTGACTGCGGCTCATGCGAAAGCGTATGCCCGGCTGATGCTATTTCAGCAGGCTGATTTTATCAGACACCAGGCATCATAAAAAAATCCGGCAATGGCCGGATTTTTTTATGTAAAAGATCTCTCTCGCGGAGCCGCTAAGACGCAGAGAGAGGAGCAAGGAGTGAAAAAATTAAACACAGATGATCAG
The DNA here is from genome assembly GCA_002425885.1 of Spirochaetia bacterium UBA5550. Classification (GTDB taxonomy): domain Bacteria; phylum Spirochaetota; class UBA4802; order UBA4802; family UBA5550; genus UBA5550. The sequence continues at coordinate 47,292 of DINC01000082.1, forward strand.
GAGATATTATGTTAAAACTTTTTTTATAAACGCTAATCCCTGTTTACCTGTGCAAAACATTTTTTTCTAAAGAACTCAGTGTACTCCGTGTCTCCGTGGTGAATTTTTTCCCTTTGTGTCTCTGCGGGAGATCTTCGTGATCTCCCTTCCGGAATCAATTTTTATCAAGCTTCACAGCAAACATCCTGATAATTGCAGGGAGTGATGAGAGTACCGGTATCACTGTACCTGCAGTTAAAATGAACACCATGTAGTTCCTGCTTATATCAAGTATCAGTTTTACACCCGGGATAGTAACTGCTGCCGCAGCGTAACCCTTCATTATATTTACAGTATAAATACCGGCAAGTGATGCAAGGAAGCCCATTGTAGCAAATTTAATCAGTATTGTGAGAGCAATGAAAAATTTAGATGCACCCAGTGTGCGGAGTATCCTGTAGTAATCGATCCTCCCCCATACTGCTGTGACTGAACAGAGTGCAACTGTAACTGCCGCAAGTGTTGAAACAAGGGTCATCATTATAAGAATGAAAGCATTAACGGTTTTTTTCAGCTTAAGTATCTCGGCGGACATGCTCTCACCGGTTTCTATGACATAGCCCATTTTTTTTATCTGTGATTTTACATGCTCGATGTTTTTATGGTCCTTTACTTTTACAAAGGCGAACATATACCTGTCAGTTCTTCCGAATTTTTTATTTATATCCCGGGCTGCTTTCAGCGGTATTACGAGACCGGTTATATTAACTTTGTCTGTGTATCCTGAGACAACCGATGAGGAATCGAAGGCGCCTTCATAAGATGCTACGCTTGATTTTCCAAAAGATAGTTTGAACTTGAGGCCTGATAATCTTTCCGGTACAATTTCCGGTAGGCCGTTTGCCGCAGCTAAACCGTTGTTATATGAATCTATGAGGGCTTTCGGTACAAGTACAGGTATCCCTTTTTCGTGGGTTCCTTTAATCCATGCGTCTCTCATCTCTTTATTTTTGAGATCGCTCTCGACAAATTTATAGCTGGCCCCTGCACAGATAAGGTCTGATCTGTACTGGAAAGAGAAGAAGTAGATGGTAGCGGAAGATGGAACTGTCACTGCCATTACCGGGTCCACTTTGGCAACACCGCTGATTGCGTTGAGCCTTTTTATGGTTGAGGCGTTGATCTCTTTCCCGCTCCCCGTTGAAAAAAGGAATATACTTTTACTCTCTCCCGGTTTCACCTTTATCTCATCCGGAGGGATTGCTGATGCAAAGTTTTTGTTGATATAATTATTGAAATTATCAGAAAGAATCGAAAATGAGAGTATCGAAACAACTGATAGTAATATTACGCAGAATACAACGAAGGATATAAATTTCCCTCCGCCAAGCTCTTTTATTATAAGATAGATTTTATTTATCATGGTATATATTTATCGTTAACATTTTTTTTTCGCTTTGATATCTCTTTCTTTGAGTTACGGTTGTTCAGGGAGAGTTCAGTCAGTGCCCCGTTTTCCATTTTATAGGAGTGGTCTGCAATCCGCAGCATATATTCGCTGTGAGTCACTATAATAATTGATTTCCCCTCTTTCTTAAGTTCCTCCAGGAGGACGAATATATCCATCGAAGTTTCCGCGTCAAGGTTTGCTGTGGGCTCGTCGGCAAGTATCAGTGATGGCCTGTTAACCATGGCGCGGGCAATTGCCACACGCTGCTTCTGTCCGCCGGAGAGCAGCCCGGCGCGTGTATTTTTATACTCCAGTATCCCTGCTTTATCAAGTATATCGCAGGCATAGGATTTTACCTCCCTCCCCGCTCTTCCCCTGATCCTTGCGGGCATCAGAATGTTGGACATAACAGTTTCATCATCGAGGAGCCTGAATGTCTGGAAAATCTGGCCGATCTCCCTGTTCCGTACTGTTGACATAAGAAAGTCGGAACGGAGATGAAGCTTCTTTCCGTTGAAAAGTATTTCGCCGCTGTCAGGTTTTGTTATCCCTGTCATTATATTAAGAAACGAGGTCTTGCCGCAGCCGGAGCGTCCTGTGATGGCAACAATTTTACCGTAGTCTATCTCCATAGAGAGATCCTTGATGATACCGATTTTGCTCCCTGCAATTCTGTAGCTTTTGTTTAAATCTTTTACAGAGAGGAGCATTGCTATATCTCCGTGAGAAGTTTGCCGCCGGCAGCCCAGTTCTCTCTCTCTATCTCCTCAAATACAACGTAAGTTGATTTAGGGTGTTTACCTGCAATTTCTTCAAGGGCTGATGTTATTTTATCTGCAAGCGCCGATTTCTGCTCCTTTGTAAGCGGCCCGGCGACTTTTACGTTAACATAAGGCATGATTCCTCCTCTAATCCCTTGCAAGCGGGAATGACATCATAAGATTAACTTTTGTTATAGGATCTTTTTTTACATCAGAATAATCAAGGATATTTTCCGCGAAAATCTCTCCTCCATGACGTGTCACTATTTTTTCAACAAAAGTAAGACCTATACCGAAATCAAGAGTGTTATATCTTTCAAAAACAAGTTTTGATATTCTGTAAAAAGGCTCGAATATTACCTTTTCGTATTCGGGCGGTATACCAAGTATGCCGTCGCTTGTTTTAAGCGGTTCGTTTATTACAGAGATTCTTACGTTTGTATTCTGGGAATAGAGCATAACGAGAACATTTGTCCCGTTTCTTGAAAACTTCAGCGCATTGATGATCATTTCTGAAACAGCTTCAGACAGGTACTGTGTATTGATCCTGATCTTTTTATTCCTCATGCCGCGAGGTAGTTCGTTGATTATTATCCTGTTTTTGTTGATGGTCGCAAATTTCATATTTTTGCTTATAACACCTTTGAGCAGTGTGTAGAGATCCCCCACTGTCTTAAGCTCAAGTTCAAAAGTGTTGGATATGATCCAGTCGATCCCCGCAAAAATTTTAAAGGCATCCTGTGCGATCTTTACATTCTTCATGGCTTCATTGAAAAGCTGACCGTCAACAATTCTCCTTTCGTCAATCTCCTCTGATGATTTTGCCATCATCTCCATAAATGTTATGAGAGTACCGAATCCTGCGCCCTGGGTAAAGCTGTTGTTGATGTTGCTGAATATAGATTTGTCTGTTCTGGAGATGTTTCTGTTCAGCATCTTCTCCTTCCATGACTGCCAGTCCATCTCCTTATCTATGGCATCTGATGCTGAACCTTTAAGGCTGGTCTTCATCCTGTCCAGTTCAATCTCATCTCTTTTTCTTGCAGTTATATCATCACCGGTAACAGCAATGTATGTGGTTTTACCCTCATTGTTTCTTATTTTTGATATTGTTATATTGAGGTAGTATAGTGCACCGGTTTTTGTTGTATTATAAATTTCTCCAGTCCAGGTTTTTACACCCTTTATATGTTTCAGCAGTGAATCTTCAGGCAATATGGGGTTTGGAGTTTTCATAACATTTATGCCGGTTAATTCACTCTTTGAATAACCGGATAATTCAGAGAATGCTTTGTTGGCGTATTTTACAATTCCATTCTTTTCAAATATTACTACGCATTGAGGACTCTGTTCAATGACATCTACAAAGAGTTTGATCTCAGATTCAACAAGGCTTCTTTTATCTATTTCATATACAAGGGAACGGTTCAGCTTCTGCAGCTCCCCTGTCCTTTCCTTTACCATATCTTCAAGCTGCTGAAGCTGCCCGGTTGCATGGGCTTCCTGTTTTTTAAAATCAGTGACATCCCGGGTTATAACCAGAGCGGAATCCTCACCCAGTGAGGTTATTCTGGATTCAAAGAACTTTTCTCCTTCTTCTGTATCAAGTTTAAATTCATATTTTACAAGGGAATCGGTTTCAAAAGATTTTTCAATGTACGGTTTCGCCTTCTCAGCTATCTCTGCGTTCCAGATTTTGTTCATTGTTTCTGAATCGGACTCTGTCCGGGCAGAACCATCCCTTTTCGTTTCGAAAAATATATCAGGTATAACTTCCAGTATTTTCTTTTTACGCGCTTCGCTCTCCCTGAGCTTCTTCTCCATATCTAATTTAAAAAGGGCTATCTCAATGGCGGAACTGAGGATCTGGGTGTTGAAAGGCTTTACAATATAATTGAGGGGCATTGACCTCTTGGCCCTTTCAAAAGTAGTGCTGTCTGTCCCTGCGGTTATATAGATGAACGGTATTTTATGTTCTTTGTATATTCTCTCCGCAGCTTCAATTCCGTCTATGGAACCGGGGAGAGATATATCCATAAGAATCAGATCAATCTTATGGCTGTCTATTGCGCTGATAGCCTCCTCACCCGTACTCACTGTATCCGGAACATTATATCCGGATTTGAGCAGCAGTTTTTTAAGGATCAGCCCCGATGGTTTGTCGTCTTCTACAATGAGTATATTGATCATTTTTGCGGACTCCCGATCTCCAGAACCTGTAGTATAAATGCTGTAATAAATAGACTTATTGGAAATCTGATTTTTTAAGTCGGGGCCAGGGAGCGGAGCTCCTTTAAAGCCCCCGCAGGTGCTTTCCTGCGAGTGAGAGACATAGTTTCTCAACAAGTCTGATAATTTAAAGATAATCAATTAAATTTTAATATGCTAAATAATTCAAAAAAATGCAAATTTTTTCTGTATTAATTAAATATTAACTCTTAATTAGGGCAAATTTTATGTTTTTATCAGCTAAAAGAATAAAAAGATCTATTCTGCGTGAAGTGCTTGATAAAAAATTGCGATCAATGATAATACATTCAGTATTAAATAATCGTATTTTTTACTATTTTATTCGTATACGTTTATGAACTGACGGGGATTTCTGATGGACGAATTTGTAATCAGCAAGGAAGTTACTAATAAGCTGAAAAGTATCACCCCTTTTATGGATTATAATACNNAAATAAGCTTACAGATTATGCTGAGGTCATTACAGAGGGGAAGCTTTCAGGTATTATTAATTTCAATTACAGTCTCAACAGTACCCAGAGCAATATGATAATTGATCTGCTCCTTGAAATTCAGGCTCTTTCGCGTATATATACAATTGCACAGAAAGGTAAAAGAGATCTTGAAGGTGAGTTTATCTCCAATATTTTTTCAGATCCCAACAACCCCGGGGGAATTTCATCTTATATAAGTCTGCGCACCCTTCTCGAAAACAGGCTGAACCACCAGGTGCAGCAGTATAACATGAACATGAATAAAAGCAATACAACCATGTCCATTCCAATAAACGAGCTGCATGGTCATGTCAAGACATACAGAGATTTAAGCTCGGGGAATATAACAGTATCTCATAAAGCCCAGCATGGATATGTTGCCGCGTCCCTTCATGATGCATACCTCACAATTCTGAACAGGACAGACTGGTGGGATGACAGAACTTATATGAAATATTTTTTCAACGAGGATGACTCGTCAAAGAGGAACCTGAACCTTGTCACAAGGGCGGAGCGTCTCTCTCTGTTCCTGATACATAATAATATGAAGGCAGTGATTAATTTTTTTCAGGAGATCGCCGCAGCAAGGCTCAGGGCGCGGCAGGTTGAGGCCGAAGAGGCCATGGAAGCAAGAACTGTAGAGAACATCAGGAATGATGAGAGCAGCATAAAGTTCTCTGATAAACTTCTGATGACACCCTTCGGCAAACAGTACGGAGCAAGGATAGACTCTATTATAACAGATATTTTTAATAACGAGAGGATTACCGCGCTGGATAAGGATGAGGATGGTATCAAGACCCTTGCGGCTTCCCTTTACCAGGTTTACAAGGCTCTACCGCAGTCTCTTTCAATGAACCAGAATATAGATATGTGTATGTCCCTTGTGTATTATCTTCTCGGTATGGATTTCGGGATAAAAAAATTCACAGAGGTCTTTCTTTATAACGATAAAAAGGTCCCTTTCAGCAGATTTTTCCCTGAAGTAAAGGATGATGTTGATGAATTTCTAACAAGAGTTTTCATTGTGTTTTTTGAACAGAACTTCAGCACTATTTTCAGAATTGTCAAAAGTCTTGACATGAAGCAGTATGCCTGTGCCTTTATAATAAAAAGGATATACCTGATAAAAGGGGAGGAACTTCCTACCTTCGGGTTTTTTCTGATTAAGGCAATTGCCAGGTACGGCAAGATAAAAGTTTTTTAGGTGAGCAGATTAATTTTTTTATCATTTTACAGACGCATAAATCTTATGATGATAAGAAGTATCACTTTCTTTGAAATTCTGCTGAAGTGTATTTATATTCAGATTATGGAGGTGCAGCAATGGCTGCGGGTTCAGGTGATAATTACGACGGCGGTGTCAAACTTGAATCAAGGAAGAAGGTGAAGGAACCGGACCTGTACCGTGTTATCCTTCATAATGATAATTATACCACCATGGATTTTGTGGTGGAGATTCTCATGAAAGTTTTTCACATGCCTGCTGCGAAAGCAACGCAGGTTATGCTTGATGTTCATAAAAAAGGTGCAGGTCTTTGCGGGATGTATACTTACGATATTGCAATAACCAAGGTTGAGGAGGTTCATCTTCTGGCCAAGGAGAAACAGTATCCGTTAAGGTGCACATACGAAAAAGCATGAATAAAAAAAAGGACTGATTATGGAACTGAATCCCGTATTAAACGATGTCCTCATGGCAGCGTTCAGCGAGGCAAAAAATAAAAAGCATGAATATCTGACCCCTGAGCATATTCTTTATGCCTCCCTCAATTTTGAGGAGGGTAGAAAAATAATAGAGGGTAGCGGCGGTGACATTCACAGCCTCAAGAAGAATATTGAGGATTATTTTACATCGAAGATAGAAGAGTCAGATGTCGAGGAGCCGCGGCAGTCAGCCGGTTTCCAGAATGTTATGGAAAGGGCAATCTGGCACACAGCTTCGGCCCAGAAGAATATGCTGGATCTCGGTGATGTCCTTGTTTCAATACTTGATGAGGAGGAGTCCTTTGCTGCTTATTTCCTGAGCCTTGAGGGTATCACCAGGTATGAGCTTCTGAAATATATATCACACGGAGTTTCGGTTTTTCCTGAAGAGCCTTACGAAGATGGGCTTGATGACGATGATGAACTCAGAGAGGATGAGCCTGATAAAACTAATACTAAAATTATTGAAGCTTATACAACCGAGCTTACTGAGAAAGCGCTTAACGGTGAGATAGATCCCCTGATAGGCAGGGAGGATATACTTGAAAGAACAATACAGGTACTCTGCCGGAGGAATAAAAACAATCCTGTGCATGTAGGTGATCCCGGCGTAGGCAAAACAGCTATAACAGAGGGGCTCGCGCAGCGTATTGCTGATGGTGATGTACCTGAGAGTCTTAAGGGGTTGAAGATATATTCCCTTGACATGGGGTCACTCCTTGCAGGTACAAAGTTCCGGGGGGATTTTGAGGAGCGGATGAAACGGGTCATCTCTGAACTTAAGAAGATGAAGGATGTGATACTCTTTATTGATGAGATACATACAGTAGTGGGAGCAGGGGCTGTGTCCGGCGGTTCTATGGACGCGTCAAACATGCTGAAGCCTGTCCTTTCGGCAGGGAGCATCAAATGTATAGGCTCCACAACTTATGAAGAGTACAAAAAATATTTTGATAAGGACAGGGCTCTCTCAAGGAGATTTCAGAAGATTGAGATACCTGAGCCGACAATTGAAGATACTATAAAAATTCTCCAGGGGATTAAGGAACGTTATGAGGAGTACCATTCTGTATCATATACAGATGAAGCTCTGAAAGCGGCAGCGGAACTCTCCGCCAAATATATTAATGACCGCCACCTCCCTGACAAGGCCATCGATGTTATTGATGAAGCAGGGTCATACGCGAAAATATACAGGGCATCCGAAGGTGGAGTTCTTGAGATAACACATGAGGATGTTGAGAGGGTTGTTGCACGCATTGCGAAGCTCCCGGAAAGGAGCGTGTCCTCTTCAGAGAAACACAGGCTGAAGGACCTCTCTCTTGATCTCAAGAAGGAGATTTTCGGCCAGGAGAAAGCCATTGACCTTGTGGTTGACGCCATCAAGAGGAGCAGGGCGGGTTTCGGCAATCCGGACAAGCCTATCGCATCGCTTCTGTTTGTCGGCCCTACGGGAGTCGGTAAGACTGAACTGGCGAGGCAGCTTGCGTTCAGCCTTGGTGTTGAGCTTCACAGGTTCGACATGAGTGAGTACCAGGAGAGGCATACTGTGGCGCGTCTAATCGGGGCGCCTCCGGGTTATGTGGGCTATGATGAGGGGGGGCTCCTCACTGAATCTATAAGAAAGACACCCTATTCGGTGCTCCTTCTTGATGAGATAGAGAAGGCCCATCAGGATATATTCAACACGCTTCTGCAGGTGATGGATTACGCGACACTTACAGATAATACAGGTAAAAAAGCTGACTTCAGAAATGTCATTATTATCATGACATCCAATGCCGGTGCCCGTGAAATCGGCAAAAAGCAGGTGGGTTTTGATGAAAGGCATGTGAAAGAGGATGCAATCGACAGCGCCATAGAGAGAATATTCTCTCCTGAGTTCCGTAACAGGCTCGATTCAATCGTCACATTCAATGACCTTGATGAAGAGATAATACTCGATATCGTGGACAAGGAGATTAAAAAATTCGCCATGCAGCTTGCTGATAAGAATGTAATTCTGGATGTGACTCCTGAATGCAGAAAGTGGCTTGCTGAAAAAGGTTATTCCCGTGAGTTCGGGGCGCGTGAGATTGGACGTCTTGTTCAGGATAAGCTGAAAAAATTCTTTGTTGATGAAGTTCTTTTCGGCAGGCTGACCAATGGAGGACACGCAGTTGCTGATATTTCAGAGGGAGATGTGGTGATCAATATCCCGGAATAGTTTCATGCCTGTATTCTACCTCACAGATAAGATACTGTTTCCACCCGTGCATTATGCCGAACCAAGCGGCATACTTGCCGTGGGGGGAGACCTCACGCCTGAACGGCTCCTTGAAGCCTACAGCCGCGGAATATTCCCATGGTTTTCTGATGACAGCCCCATTGTATGGTGGTCCCCTGACCCGAGGTTTGTTGTCTATCCCGGTGAGATAAAAGTTTCACGCAGCATGAGGCAGGTTCTTGAAAGGGGAGTTTTCCGCATAACATTCGACAGGGCATTCAGAGAAGTGATAACAGCATGCAGCCTGCCGAGAAAGCATGAGCAGGGTACATGGATTACTGATGATATGGTCGAGGCGTATGTCAAGCTGCACGAAATGGGTTATGCCCATTCGATTGAGGCCTGGAACGGTGAGATCCTTGCCGGGGGACTTTACGGCGTTTCGTTAGGGAGGATTTTTTTCGGTGAATCAATGTTCTCAAGGGAGAGCAACGCGTCCAAGGCCGCGTTCATTACCCTTGCCGTAAATCTTCGCAGAAACGGATTTGATATAATTGACTGCCAGGTTCACACAGATCATCTTGAAAGCCTGGGGGCTTTCGAAATGCCAAGAGATAGCTTTGTTGGTATAATAAAAAAATCCCTTACTGAAGAGACCATAAAAGGTAACTGGAGCGCCTGCAGCCTTTTTGATCCGGTTCTGACTCAGGCGGAGCTCAGATCTCAAGGCTGCTGAATATATTTTTCAGGCTTCTGTTCATTACAACGTGCTTTTTTTTATCCGCAATACCTGATATCTGAATAATGTAGCCCTCTTTACGGATTATATATGATTCCATAATACTGCTGTACCTGTTCTTTGAGACTGTCAGCAGGTACTCTGTTCCGTTAAGTTTCCCCCACTCTTTTGATACAGGCGTATAATTTTCAGTTTTATTTAAATCATCTGAGTACGCCTGGATGTTGTCAGTATCATATTTTACCGCTCGCAGAAAAATCTTTCCAAGAAGATCCGGACTTTGAAAAGCAATTGATAGAGCCGCTCCCCTGTCATCTTCTTTAACAGTGCGTTTCCATCCATCCGGAAGAGATAATGAGAAATTGATCCTGCCATCCGGAGAAAATTTTTCTTTCAGTCCCCCGGCTTCATTAGTTGTACCTGCGTGCCATGCTTTTCTGGTAATCATTTTCTGAAGGTTTTCAGTGCTGTTAGCATCTACAAGCCTGTAGTTTTTTCCGTTCATCTTCCATGAAGCTAATGCTGTTTCAGGGTTACTGCTGAATTTCTCTTTTATAGTTTTAATATCTTCAGCGGCATAGTTATATTTGAGAGTTAAACCGCGTCTTTTATAGTATTGCATCAATGAAATGGCTCCGCTTAATGATTCAGTCCCTTCCCGTAAAAGCATATCCCGCAGTTTCATTTCACTGTCGATCTTCTCAGGTGAAAAATCATCAACAAGTGGTATAATGCTCCCGCTGTTTATCTTTTCAAGATACCGGGACAGGTCTTTACTTTCACGTATATCATCAGTTATGCTGTTGTATTTGTCCGAGTAATTTTTCAGTGCGTTTGCCGTGTACGAAAGAGAAGCTGCCGCATCTGAATACCGGACTGCACAGGACATCAGGCGGTCAACCTCATTCTGCCCGATATTTATTTCGGATGTGATTGCTTCATTTTTTTGTTTTTTTACTGCTTCGGAATATGCTGTATTAAAAGCTTCAAAATTTTTTCTCGCAGACAATGTAAGCGCGGTACCTTTTGCTCTGAGATTCGCATTTATTCCGGCATGCGCCTTTATATGCTCTTTTGTCATTGTGTTCCGTATATCTGATGGAATAGCTTCGGGGGTATATAAACTTTTCATCACTGTGAAGAGTTCTTTAGATGATGCACGATAAATATTGTTTGTCCCGGTATCTGCGGTACTGCCTCCTGCAGATGCGTCAGCAGTAAGCCTTTCAATGAATGATATGTACTCAAGATTTTTTTCTGTTTTAGCAGTGTAATGTTCAATATACAAAACAGGGTCATGTTTATGAACAGTTAAAAAAGCCCCGGCATAATCACTTGAAAGTTCCGCGTAGGCTGTAAGTTTTTCCCTGATCTCTTCGAAATGCCTTTCCGCAGCATTGAATATCTCTTCATTATATACAAGTGTTCCGCTGCTTTTACTTTTTAATCCGGCTATCCTTAACTTTTCTCTTTTGAATAAATTTTCGTACTGCTTTATATATCTTTCCGCAATCCCAAGGTTGTTGTGTTTAACCCTGTTTATAAAACCGGTGAGGTCCCCTCCGGGAATTGAAACTGAAACAGCTTTCCTGTAGCGGTCGATATCATCAAGTGCAGTAATAATCCCTTTGAAATCAGGTATTTCGTATACAGGATTATTGTAGCCTGTAGAAGGAGACTTTTCGGTATTGCTGCACATTTCAGTCAGAGACGCACGAACCGGCTGAAACGTAATTCTCTCAAGATGAGATATTCCCTTAATTCTGTCTTCAGGTGTAACTGTTCTACCCTGTTTTACGGCGAATTCTGCGGCAGCATTTATTTCAAGATTCATGGAATCGGCATTCCGTTCAATCGCCTGCCATTCAGGCAGAGAAACGAGGTATGCTTCATTGAATGCAGTTTCACGGTTCAAAGAGGATGCGGTAACTTTCGCCGCAGCTCTGAAAATAATTCCGCTCAGATCAATGCGGTTTGAATTATAGCCTGTGCGGCTCAGTTCATATTCAGTTATGCCGAGTATTTCTTTGTAAGCCGCCTGTCTTGATTTTTCGTATTCCGATAAATATTTGTTCAGAATATATCTCTCTGCAAGAACCGCGGATTCACGGCTCTCTTTTTTCAAAGCCGGCATCCCTTTCGATGTTGCGTATCTGTTTATTCCATCACCGGCAGATGATTTTATTTCGGGGTTTCCTCTGCTGCGGATCAACTCAGCCGCATAGTATATAGTAATGACAGGGGTTGCGATTTCAGATGTTAATGCTTCAATCTCTTCAACTGTAAATTTTTTATTCGCGGATTTAACTGAACCGCTGCCGCTGCTGTATTTTCCCAGTATTGATAGAAATTCCTCTGCGGATTTTATCTCATCGCTAAAGAGCCTTGCTGATGAAGGGTCAGAAGCCGGTATCTTCACAGCCTCATCCATGTGTTTTGAAATCCTTTCTATACGGGAGTTCCACCTTTCAACCCTGGCGTCAGCAGCTGATAAAACGGATGGTGTCAGCAATAAAAGAATATATAGTATTTTTTTCATTATCATTTCTCCACAGGAACTTTTTTATTGATTAATTTCCATGTCATATTTTTATCTTCGGGATTGGATTTGACTCCTCCCCGAACGCGGCAGTAGAGTAAAAGTTCCTCAGGTATTTATCGGTATTTCGGGCAAAAAATGGAAGAAATATGAGTAAAAACCGGTAATTTAATGAATTCAGGTTGATATGGTAAATGCTGATGTAACATATTATAGAGATCACTGGTCTTAAAATTTCTGTATCTCCCGGAGTGAAGGTTTTTAATTTGTGATGAGAAAAACTCTGTTATCTGCTGTACTTGGTGTATGGTGCCTGTTTTTGTTTTCCGGTAATTATCCTCTTTATGGAGCAAAGGCGGGCAAAAGGCCGAAAATCGGCGTTGTACTTAGCGGAGGGGGAGCCAAGGGGTTTGCCCATATCCCGGTACTTAGGACCCTTGAAGAGCTGAATATCCCTGTGGATTACATAGGTGGTACAAGTATGGGGAGCACCGTGGCTGCTCTCTATGCAATGGGATACAGTGTCGATGAACTGGAGAAGATAGCCCGTGATACAAACTGGTACTATTATTTTCAGAACAGATCTGACAGAGAAAATGAAAGCCTCCGCCAGAAGCTTTATTTCAAGGAATACCCTTTTACTTTTGATATAAGTTCTGAGGGGATATCAGTCCCCAGGGGATTTGTCAATGGACAGAGGATAGGGCTCTTCCTCTCCCGTCTCACATGGGAGTATCAGCATGTTAAGGATTTTCATAAGCTCCCTGTACCTTTCCTCTGCGTGGCCACTGATTTTGAAAAGGGTGAGGGCGTTGTTTTTGACAAGGGAAACATCGCTGAGTCACTGCGGGCAAGCATGGCCATACCTTCCGTCTTTAATCCTGTAGAGATTGATGACAGAGTTTTCCTCGACGGCGGTGTAGTGAATAACTTCCCTGTAAAAGAGGTCAGGGAAATGGGGGCTGACATTATAATAGGGATAGATGTCAGCGGCAGGCTTTACAAAAAGGATGACCTTGATTCACTTCCGAAAATAATGGAGCAGTCTATAAGCTTCCTGGGGGAGAGAAAGACCATGGAGCAGAGGAAGTTATGCGATATACTGATAATCCCCGAGGTAAATGATATGGGGGCTCAGGATTTCGGCAGAACTGATGAAATCCTGAAGAGGGGTGAAAAAGCAACACAGCTCCAGATGGATAAGCTGATTAAACTCTCTAAGCAGTTGAAGGCATATAATATCGGCAAAAGCGGTAATGCGGAAAAGGAGAGAGGGGGAGAGATAACCGCGCACAGGATATTTCTGCACGGCCTTGGAAGGGTCTCTAAAAGCATTGTAAAACAGTATCTTGACATAGAACCCGGTGATACCGTGACTCCTGATAAAATCGATAAAGGGATAAATGCAATCTATGGTCTCAATTTTTTTGAAAGGATCAGGTATGATCTCGAAAGTGAAAACGGAATAAATTCCCTGCATATATATTTTATTGAAAGGCCGGAGAGCCATCTTTACTTTGGTGTTGCTTACGATACTGATGTAAACGCAGCTGCACTTCTGGGACTTCAGTTCAATAACGCGGGGCTGAAAAACAGCGAATTGATCCTGAAGGGGAGGTTCGGCGACTACAGCAGGTTCGAAGGGGCATATCTGGTATATACGCCCATTGATCCCGGAGTCTGGATTGAACTGAATTCATTTGTATATAATCTTGATTTCAACTATTACTCAGAAGGGAAACTGCGGGAGGTTTATGATTTCTGGCACCAGGCAACCACTATAAGTCTGAATACTTTCTATTCGAACTGGATACTTCTCTCGTTTGGAATGCGCAAGGAGTTCTATTTTATTGACGGTGAAATTATTGATCCCGGCAGCAGGAGCAGATACGAGTTTGATATTCTTTCTTTTTATGCAATGATGAAAATTGATACCCTGGATGATTATACATTTCCGCGAAAAGGTTTTTACCTGCGTGCACAGGCTGATTATGTGACTACTGATTTTTCATATTATGACAGGATGTCCGGTACCGGGAAGTTTGAGAGGAATATGGTTGTCACAAGAATAGCTATACCTCTCGTAAGGAGGTTCGCTTTCCAGTCAGGTTTTTCCGCAAGTTCTTTAACCGAAGATGTAGCGCCTCCATCTTACTGGTTTGCAATGGGCGGATACCAGAGGTACGAGGACTGGATATATCCTCTGAACGGGTATGAGCTTATGGAAAAAACCGGCAGGCATGGATGGGTTTACTACCTTGACATTCAGTATGAACCTTTTAATGATTTTTTTATAACTGTGAAATGGAACGAGGGGAAAGTTGTTGATGACATTAATGAACTTTATAAGTACAGAGATACTGATGCCGGTTACGGGTTCTCTTTAGGCTACAGGACACCATTCGGTCCTATGCAGGCAGGGGTATTCAGAAAAGCCTGGGAGAGAGATTACTCCGGATATTTTAATATCGGATTTGTTTTCTGATCTTATCATCCCCGTTTTAACAAAGTTATTCCACTTTTTCTTGACTAATTTTTTTTTCTGTCGATAATCATTTTGTGGCCGTAGCTATTCGTTCCGGATAAAGTGATGCGGCAGGCGGAAATGATGGAAAAGATAAACAGGCCCGGGATATGAGCATCGAAGAGAACAGAAAGCGCCTTGAAAGACAGGCCAGAAGCCTCATGACAGTAAAAGAAATATCTCAGCAGGAGCGGGACAGACTCAACGCGATTATGCGTGATAAAGATATTTCGCCTGAAGAGAAATATAACTCAATAATCAGACTTCTCCGGAAGCTTCCAGATAGAGAGATGCTGGACATGGATGATGCCGCCAGTGCACCTGAAAATCCTGATATGATTAAAGAAAAAAGCCGCATCGTTAAACCAAATCCCCGTTNNCCCCGTGGGGAGAAAAAGAGCGACTCCTACGCGGATATCCCTGATACAAGAAGACCCTTTGTAAACGGCCCCACGGAAACTTCTCTCTACATAGATGATATTTATATTAAATACAGAAGGTTCAGGCTTTTTAAGAAGAGGAGACTTGTAGAGAGAAATAACTGGTTCGGTTTCGGATTTAACAAACGCCTTATTCCTGCCAAGAAATTCATGGAGATACTTTCGTTAATCCATACCTATCAGGAAACACTCCTTGCAAGGCTTCCGTTATTCCTCGATGCTATTCTTAAAAGTGAAGATATAGATAGTCCTGTAGAATACAATTACCTTAAGATGCTCAGGCGCTGGATGTCCATTACTCCATTCACAGCTGTGCAGTCTCACAGGATAAAATGGATGGAGCAGTGGGGATTCGAAAGGGAACTCCGAGCGTTTACCATGAACCATTATGCATTCCTGAAAATTGAATTGAAGCAGAGAGAGAACCTCCTTGCATTTACTGAAAATCTTCTAAGGGAACAGCCTGATCTGCTGAAAGAGGAGATTTCTGAGAATGACGACAAGGGTACCGCTGTGAGGAAAGAGAACAGCAACTATCGCAAGGAGAAGGAGATTTATGATTATATGGGGGCAATGCGATCCTTTGTAACCATTCCCGGTGAGAATGACAGCCTCCTTGCAGCGGAGCTGCGCAAGCGGTACGATATTTACTCTCTGACAGAATTTATAAATATGTCGCTGGAGGCACTTGTTTTCCAGAGGCCCTTTGCCATTACAGAGATTCGTGATTATTACGATATAAAACCCGCTGCGGTGAGCAGCGAAATATGGGACTGCAGTCCTGAAAAGCTGAAATCCTTCGGCAAAGACCCTGAATCAAAGAGAAAAAAGAGACTTGAAAAGCTGAACAGGGATCTTCAGTGGTTTGATACTGTTTCAAGGCTTGTGAATATTGATGAAAACGGACAGAACCTGATAACAAAATCTGTTGAAGAGCAGTGGAAACTTGCTGATCGTGTAAACAGGGATGCTGCGGACTCCTTTAAGAAAAACTTTATCGTATATCTTGAAGGTGCTGTCCACTATTTCAAAGATCTTCTTCTTCAGATATTAGACGGAAGCCCTCTTCTCCTTGAAAAGAACGGAGTGCAGAGGGAGGGGGCTCTTTTTACACCTGATTATTTTAGTGAAGAGATCAGGGAGCTGGAATCACTCCTTGATACTTTTTTTACATTCCGCAACCACAACCCTACATTAAAAATTTCCGACGATGAAGTAAAAAAGATAATGCTTAAAAAAATCTCCTCCATGGATCATGTGGAGACACTTATCTATAAAGGGGGAAGTGTCTTCTATGCTTTCGGGAAAAAGCTCCATGAGGTGTATCACAGACATATATTTACAGATACGGGAGCTGTTGTTACTGCAAAACCTCTCTCGCTGTCAGATACCGGTGAGCCTGATAAAGGGGGGATACCCTTTGCGGATTTTACTCTCAGGGGAACTGCTGTTAATACACCTCTCTTCAGGAGAATAGCGGGGCAGAGAATACTCAGTGAATCAAAACGCGGGGGAATTTATATTTTTATTATAGCCTTCTGCTACCAGATGTCAAATCTCTGCGTCTACCCGATGATACAGAATGATATTACAAAAAGAGACCTGCTGAAGAGAGAGATTACTGATCTTAAAGGAGACACTGAATGATACTGAAAGATAAACCTGTCCTGCTGAAAGGGAAAGACGGCAGCATCGAAATCCTGCGGAACATATATGGAGTGCCGGAGATAACAGCCGTCACATCCCGCGACAGCGCGTTTGCCCTTGGATGGGTACATGCCAATGACAGGCAGCTCCAGATGATGCTTACCAGGGTGATACTTGAGGGTAAAGCTGCGGAGAAACTTGCGGCGGACACGGCCCTTATTGAAGCTGATAAATATATCCGGTCACTTAATCTTTACCCTGACATGGATGAACAGTGCAGACGAATTGAACCTGAAGTGCTTGAATGCGCTCAGTGCTATGTTGAGGGGATTAACCTTTACCTCGAAAGTACTTCTCAGCTGCCTGAATTCAGGCTCCTTAAATACAGGCCTGAGCCATGGACGCTGAAAGACACAATGCTGCTTGCCAAGGTTTTTGCATACTTCGGGCTTGCCGACGCCCAGGGGAATATGGAGAAGCTTATTGTGCAGATGGTACAGAATGATATTGATGAGAAAAAGATAAAGGAACTCTTCCCTTACCTGAAAGAGGAAATCGACAAAGATCTTCTGAAGAAGGTTAAACTCGCTCCCCCCATTGTGCCGGAAGCCCTGAGGTGGTTATCCGCTGTGCCCCGGTTTACAGGAAGCAACAACTGGGTCGTGGACGGCATGCACACAAGGAGCGGAAAACCTATGTTATGCGGTGACCCTCATCTTGAGGTAAACAGGATGCCCGCTATATGGCATGAGATTGTGATAAGGCTCCCACGTGATACATTTATCGGCTTTGCCCTTCCCGGCACTCCGAGTATTGTAGTGGGGAGAAACAGAACATTATCCTTTTCACCGACATATACTTTTATGGATATGCTGGACTTCAGGATAGAAGAGTGCAGGGACGGCATGTACAGGCGCGGAAGCAGGTGGGTACCCTTTGATGTGCGGCGCGAAGTCATTAAGACAAAGAAGGGGGAGGAGATAAAAGTAGATTTCTATGAAAATGAGCACGGTATACTTGAGGGTAATCCCCTTGAGCCGGGATTTTATCTTGTGCGGTCATGGTCTGCGCAGCGTGGATGCGGAGCGCAGGAACTTAACGTAATACATAATGTGATGAAATCAAGAAATGTCCGTGAGGCGATGAAGCATTACCGTAATCTTGATGCTGCCTCATTCAACTTCCTCATAGCGGACAGTTCAGGAAATATAGGATACCAGATGAGCGGCAGACTTTTTGCGCGGCCCAGGGGTGTCAGCGGGCTTGTTCCTCTGCCGGGATGGGAGAGTAAGTATAACAGCAGGGGCTTTGTCCCTAAAACATCTCTCCCCTTCCTGTATAATCCCCCCGAAGGGATTATAGTTACGGCAAATCAGGATCTGAATCATCTCGGCAAGTGTGAGCCGATAAACCTCCCCATGGCGCCGTATCGTGCTGAAAGAATAGAACAACTGCTGAAAAAGAGAAAGAAACTTGATACAGAATATATGCAGGAGATACATTACGACCTTTACTCTCTGCAGGCTGAAAGATTCATGAAGCTCCTTGCTCCGCTGGTTTCAGACACAGCAAACGGAAAAATACTGAAGGAGTGGGATTACAAATACAATGCTGATTCACAGGGCGCTTCAATTTTTGAAAATGTCTACAGAGCAGTGCTGCTCCGTGTATTCGGCGATCACGGATTCGGCCGTGAAGCCCTGAATTATCTCCTTGATGAGACAGGTATATTCAACGATTATTTCGGTAATTTTGATAATATTATATTGAACCGGAAATCAGCCTGGTTCAGAACAGGAACAAGGGATGATGTCCTCCGTATGGCAATTGATGAAGGCCTCAGGGTAAAAGTTAAACCCTACGGGAAGACCCGCAGACTTTATTTTAAACATCTCCTGTTCGGGGATAAGCTCCCATCTTTTATAGGCCTTGATTACGGCCCAGTTGAACTTCCGGGGAACAGGGCCACTGTGACACAGGGGCAGATATTCAAATCCGCAGGCAGAACAACAACCTTCAGCCCCTCATGCAGAATAATTGCTGACATGTCGGGAACAGAACTGCTGACAAATATGCCCGGCGGAAATTGCGACAGGCCTTTCTCTAAATGGTATAAAAATAATATGAATGACTGGCTGGGGGGAGTTTATAAAAAGCTTTCATGATTTATTCTTGACATGTTATTTTTATGTGCATATTATAAAATTGAAATCCAACCTGTGGAGGAGAAACTATGCGTTTCTGGAATTTTCTGATTATGGCTGCTCTTGTACTCTCACTTTCAGCCGGATGTGGCAGTAAAAATAAAGTAATGACCATAGAGGATTACGCAAAGATTGAGAGCGAAATGGAACTGCCTGATCCTGAAATTGATCCTGCAAGGGTGGGAGCAGTGGCATCAAAATACGGTTATACCTATGAGCAGTATAAGGAATTTTATGACAAGGTTCAGAAAGATCCGGATCTGCAGGAAAAACTCGGTGAATTGACACTTAAGAAACAGAAGAACCGCTAAAGGCCCGCATCATTACATGATGCGCTTCTGTTCAAATATCCATTCTTTATCGTCTCCGATTTTAATAATCCCGTAATTTCCGGTGGAGAGATCCCCCGGGTTGAAAAGTACGGGATTATTAATACTCAGAAAGTTCTGATGAGTATGCCCGAAGAACACAACCTCTGCATTTATTTCATCTGCATATTTTGTAAGAGAAAAGACCCCTGATTTAACATTGTACAGATGCCCGTGCGTAATCAGCACTTTTTTACCCTCTATGTTTTCAATAAGGGAAATCTCCTCATCCGGTGAAGAATAAATATCCGTGTTCCCCGCAACAGCAAGAACAACGCAGTTCCCGGGAACATCAGCGGCCCTTATATCCTTAACACCGTCACCGCAGTGAATAATAATGTCAAAGGGTGAGGAGATATCTATGCAGCGCTGAAGAGTCTCTCTCCTGCCGTGACTATCTGAAACAACAAGTATTTTTACGGTCATTTTTTCCTGATAATCATTATTGTACAATCATCCGAGCGGATATATTTCTGCTCAGAAATTACAGAGGTGAATTCAAGAAATGATTCTCTCCCTGTTACAGGTTTTTCTGTGAGTGTTTTAAGAAATTCATCCAGTTCAATCTTGTGGTAATTGTCATCAATTACATCCTCAAGCCCGTCGGTGAAGATAAAGAGGGAATCCCCCTTCTCCATAACTGCGTCATAAGTAGGGTAAACTACATCTTTAATGGGCCCTAGAAACGGGTCGCTCCCGGGCAGTGATTTATATCCTGAAGAGTTAATTATATAGGGGTTCGGATGCCCTGCGTTGGCATACTTTAAATTACCGGTGGCGCTCTCTATAATTCCGCAGAACATTGTGACAAAGGATTCAACAGGGAGATTTGCCGCAAGTTCCTGGTTAACAATGGTCATAATCTTTCCGGGGTCTTCAGTCTCCTTTACCGCATTACGGAATACCATCTTAACAATCGCTGTAAACATAGATGCGGAAATGCTGTGTCCTGAAACATCCGCAACAAAGAACATAATGCTGTCATTACGGAAATGGATATAATCATAAAGATCTCCGCCGATGTCAGAAAGTGGTTGTGACCAGCAGTGAATATCCACGTCGTCCGAAATATAGTCCGGATCAGGATAAATATACTTTTGCAGCTTCCGTGCCATAAAGAGTTCGATCTTCATGAATTCATTAAAATCAAGGATTTCGCCGATCTTCAGCCCGTTTTCAATCCTCTTGAGCATAACCTCTGTCTGCTCCGGTTTGGTGATGAAGTCGTAAGCCCCGAGTTTATAGCTCTCAATGCGGAGGTCGGCATCGTGATTCCCTGAAACCATGAGCACAGGTTTGCTTGTTATATTACTCTTTCTTATGTGTCGCAGTACATCAAGGCCGTTCATATGCGGCATATACATATCGAGAACAATGAGGTCAACATAAAGCGACTCAAGCTTCTCAATGGCCTCGAGCCCGTCCTGGGCAGTAAATACGACATAACCCGCCCTGGTTAGGATTTTTTTCATGAAGTCGCGGATCTGAGCTTCATCATCAATAAGTAGAATTCTTTTTTTCATTAATTATTCCTGATATCTGGATATTAACAGGAGATTGCGGAAAGGTCAAGAGTAAAAATTTCCAGGGAGAGACTCAGAATTTTTTTACCGGAAGATGCTTCCGCATGCGCTGCACTTTCCGGTCTCCCTTTCGTGGAGTATCTGTTCAATTTGGGCACCGCAGTTGGGACAGGTGTGAATTTTTTTTGTTTTAGAAGATTTCCCCTCAATGAAGAATTCGTCGGTGTTACGGTCCATATAACCTTTGATCATATCGAGGCTTATAGCCCTGTTCAGAAGTTCCCGCGCATCCATCTCCCCGATACCGAGGTTCCGGCTTATCTCGGTAACGCTTATCCGCCTGTAAGTTTTTATAAGAGAAGTGAGCTGCTTCAGCCTCTCCTCATATTGAGTATGCCTCTGCCCGCTTCTAAAGAGAGCAGCTCCCGGAATAATCAGGCAGAGAGCAAGGCCCATAAAAATTATTGCTGTTGCCACACCTTCAGCTTTGTTCATGCTGTAGTCGGTTATAAAACCGAAAATGGATATAAGAAGCAGAAGCACTCCGGAAACAAAAAGAATAACCCCTGCTGTTTTTTTAACCGTATCTTTTATGAAAAATATAAATTTCAAGGAAACAGCCCCCTACTCAGTAACATTTTTCCTGTTTTCAAAGAAGAGCATACCTCCCCCCATTGAGGATATAATGATCATGAAAATGGCAGTTTTAAGCCCCAGCATTGAACCCCCTTTTCTCCTGTCCAGAAGAAGTTCAAGGTATACCTTTTCCTCTGCTTTAATCTCCCCGCCGCTGTAAATCATGAAATCGAAATACCTGATTGTATTTTTGACAGCAGTGCCGTCGGAGTCCCAGTATCTGTACCCCGCAAAGAGCTGAGGTTCACGGAGCATAACATACCCCTGTTTCATCGTTTCAGCAGAGGAGATGAGCTTCGCGGCAGCAGGCTCAACGGACATCTTCGAGTAGAGCGAAACTCCTCCGGTAAAAAGAGCAATAACAAGCGGTACAATTATGAATGCTTTATAAAGATTACTGTCGTTTATCTTTTCCATTACTTAACCTTTTCGCCAAGGAGTTTCACAATATCTTTTTTTTCAAATTTTATGGAATCCAGTTTTACGTTTTTATCATCAAGAAACCTGTTCCCCGACTCGTCGGGTGTACCTATTTTATCGGGTGATACAGCAAGCATACCGAAAAGCTTCTCAGCTTTTTCACCTTTTATATCGATTTTCTCTTTGATAACTCCTGTTTCAAAAGGGAGTATTGCGGGAATTTTAAAGGGTATGGATATAAGCTCATCCCCTGAATCGTTAATCAGTAAAATATTACCCTCTATATTTATAAAGGCAGTTGAATCATTTTCGTTCTTAATTCCCCCGGTAAAAAAAATGGACCAGCTTTTATCTTCACCCTGCACAACCGCCGCTTTAACGGATGGAGAGATAACCCTTTCCGGAGTTTTGGCACATGAGGTGACGAGTGAAACCGCTGCAAGGAGGAGAATCCCCCTGAGATATAATTTATGCATTAATTTATGGTCTCCTGTGGATCTTTTGTAAAAAATGATCATATTAAGTAAAATGAAAGTCAAGAAAAATACTGCCGGAGGGGGCACCCTATTTCAGCAGGACAAATACCCCGGACATTATGGTTGTAACCAGAGTAAAACCGATTCCCATGAACCACATCATCATGTTAAAACGTTTGTCCACCTGCTCAAACCTGGAGTTCATGTCAGTACGCATCTCTTCGAAGCGTTTATCCACCTGCTCAAAGCGTTTATCGACCTGTTCAAACCTGGAGTTCATGTCTGTACGCATCTCTTCGAAACGTTTGTCCACCTGCTCAAATCGTGCATTCATGTCAAAACGCATCTCTTCAAAGCGCTTATCCACCAGTTCAAAGCGTTTGTCAGCTTGTTCAAACCTCTTGTCCATGTTTGTTTGCATCTCTTCGAAGCGCTTATCCATCATTTTCAGCACTTCATGGATGAGCTCCCTCTGGTGTTTGAGTTCCTCTTCAACGCGTACAATGCGCTCGTAGATATCGATTTTTATGTCGCTGTACCTGTAAATATCCTGTCCGCTTTTAAGCACAGGGTATTTTTCAGTCAGGTAGCTGCCGATCTGCTCAAGTTCTTCATCTGTGAATTTTGAAGCCATATTCTTAATCATCCTTTCACCTTCAGTATTAACTTTTTTTGAATTATTGTCAAGTATTACTGGTATGAATACGTTTCTCCGGGGGTATAATTTAAAAAATTTTTCTCGCTAAGGCGCTAAGACGCAAAGAAAGGAAAAGATTTTAAAAAAGCAGAGGGGAGACGATTCAGGAGGAATTTTAAAGATTTAAACACGAATGGACACAGATTGACAAGGATAAGGGGTTTACCACCCGCTGCGCTGGAGGCACGGAGGGCACGGAGTTTTTTCATTGAGATTCAGTCTATCGCAGAGGCACAGAGGAAGGAAAGAAGCAGAAGGGGTTAGATGGATGAAAGGGCTAAAGTACTTATTGCATATATACACGGTGAAATTGTATTGACATTGCTTTAAAATTTGAATAAATACTGCTTATGGAAAAAAAGCAGGAGCTGATAAACTACTGGGTTAAAAGTTCTGATTACGATTTTGATGCTGCCCGCGATCTCTGCCTTTCCGGGAAATATTCTCATGCTCTGTTTTTCGGGCATCTTGCAGTTGAAAAGATTTTAAAAGCGCTATTCGTAAAAATAAACGAGGATTACCCTCCTCGTACGCATAATCTTTTGATGCTTAGTAAAAGCATAAATCTTGACATAGANNAGTCTTCAGCAGGGTGATTATTTTCGGTTCAGCAGTCATTGGCTCATCTGATTCCTGGAGTGATATTGATCTTGCTGTAATTTCACCTGACTTCGGCAGGGATGTTTTTAATGAGCGTATGATTCTGGCAAAGATGGCCTATCATATTGACCCGCGGCTTGAAGTCCATCCAATAGGGGAATTTGATTTTGAAAATGAGTCGTGGAAAACTATTATACATCAGATAAAGACAACAGGTATTGAAATAGCAGCATAATGTGGGAGATAACTAAAGATGCATGGGCTTTCCGTGGAGGTAGAAATGCTGAACAACGATTACAGAGACATATTACAAATTTTCATAGAAGAAAAAGTTAAATTTATTGTAGCGGGTTGAGGGGTTATTTTTTTGAATAAAAATAACCCCCCTTAGAATTATTTCAGCAGGACAAAAACCCCAGACATTATGGTTGTAACCAGAGNNTGAACCACATCATCATGTTAAAGCGTTTGTCCACCTGCTCAAATCGTGCGTTCATGTCTGTGCGCATCTCCTGAAACCGGGTATTCGTATCAGTACGCACCTCTTCGAAACGTTTATCAACCTGTTCAAACCTGGAGTTCATGTCTGTACGCATCTCTTCAAACCGCTTATCAACCTGCTCAAAACGCCTGTCCATGTTTGTCTGCATCTCTTCGAAGCGCTTATCCATCATTTTCAGCACTTCATGGATAAGCTCCCTCTGGTGTTTAAGTTCCTCTTCAACGCGTACAATGCGCTCGTAGATATCGATTTTTATGTCGCTGTACCTGTAAATATCCTGCCCGCTTTTAAGCACAGGGTATTTTTCAGCTAAGTAAGCGCCGATCTGCTCAAGTTCCTCTTCTGTGAATTTTGAAGACATATTCTTAATCATCCTTTCACCTTAATTGTTATTTATTATTGGAGTATTGTCAAGCAATACTGGTATGAATACGTTTTACAGGGTGTATAATTTAAAAAAAATTTTCTCGCGAAGCCGCAGAGGCGCAAAGGAAGGAAAAGGATTTTAAAAAGGGGGAGAGGATTCCGGGGCAGGAGAGATTCGGGGGATTTTTAAAGATTTTAACAGAGATGGATACGAATTAACACGGATAAGGGGTTACCACCCGCTTCGCTGGAGTCACGGAGGGCACGGAGGTTCAGGTTAGTTTTTGTCTCTCGCAGAGCCGCAGAGGCGCAAAGAAAGGAAAAAGAAGGGTTTAAAAAAGGGGGGAGGGTTTGAGGTGGATAGGTTGTAGAGGATTTTGAAGAAGAGGAAGTTAAGTTACGGGCAGCAGGGGTTTCTCTTTTCAGGAGGTTTTTTATAACGAAGCCTTCCCGAAGTCAATACGAAGGAATCTTTACCGGTTTACAATAAAATTGTTTTAAAACACCATGTTCTGTGAAAAGAGCAGTATATGAAACACTTAACAAATATTAGTGCTTTAGAGTTTACAAAAAGAAACTGTTCAGACCAATTGTGTTATTTTGAGGCCTTTTTTTGCGATTACTTCTTGACATACGAAAAATGGAATTTATTTATATTACAATAAGGTTAATTAAAAAAGAATTAACCTTAAAATTAAATTTAATATTTAGGAGAGCACAATGAAGAAGTTTCTAGTAGTTCTTATTGCACTTCTCTTCGCAGGGAGCGCATTCGCACAGGATGCAGCACCGAAGGGACCGGAATTCAAATATGGTGTATGGGCAAACGCCATGGGACTTACAATCAATAATGCCGCAAAGGATAAGTATCAGGATGCTTCACACATAAGAGTTAGACCGACATTCACAATGGGAGTTGAGAATGTATCTGTTGTAACAGGTTTTGAAATAAACCAGTTTTTTGGTAAAAATGGTACAGAAGCGACTTATGCAGATCCAGATGGAGACCAGTTTGCAGTTCAGGTAAAATGGGTATTCATTAATGTTAAAGATTTCATTATCCCTGGTCTTTCTGCAAAAGCCGGTCTCGCTCCTTATGTATATTCTGTAGGTTATAATAATGATATGCCTCAGTTTAATCTGGTTTATGATGCAGGTCTTGCAAAACTTGATCTTGCATTTGTAAAGGCAGAAGAGAATGAAACTGTTGAAGAGACTTCAACTACAAAGGATAAAGATGATATAGCGATGTATTCAGCTAAGCTCCCGATAACAGCGGGTATGGTTACAATAACACCGGCTGTCCTTTTTGCTAAGGGGGAGAAAGATCATTCAGCTGTTGATTTATCAACACTGACTACTAATGATGAGATAGTAAATGCAATTGGAATTCAGGGTGAGTTTACAAAAACAATGCCGTCAATAGCTCTTGATGTTAATGCTGGTGCATTTACATTCAAAGCTGATTTTGTTTATATCATGGGAGAGAATAAATCTTATGATGTAGATTACAAAGCTTATGCAGGTTATTTAAACGCAGGTTTTAAAGCTTCTGATGCTCTTTCTGTTAATATTTTTGGATTATATGCAACAGGCGAAGGTGATAAAGAAGATGAATTAAATTCTTTCAATGCTGCAAGTGGTGATGAAGTTGAAGTAGGACCTATGTTTATAATCAATGACGGCGCATATATTACTCAGACCGGTTTAGTCGGAGCAGATGAATTTGATAAATCTAATTCAGGTATCATGTCCTGCGGTCTGATTGTTAATTTCAAAGCTGATAAATTTTCTGCACTTGCACAGGTTGCTTATGCAAAAACAGCTTCTGATGAGTTAGTTAAAGATACTGCTATAGGAACTGAATTTGACCTCAGACTTTCTTATGAAGTTGGCCCAAAAACATCATTCTGGGTTGAGGGTGCTTACCTCAAGGCTGGAGACTATGTTGAAGCAGTAAATGATGGCGATTGCCAGGATCCTATGTATTATGCAGCTGGTATAGTGACAAGTATCTAATATTCTGTAATAAACTTCAGGAGAAAAATCGGGGCAGATGCCCCGATTTTTTTTGCTTTATTTAATATTTTTGTAACTTCCTCTATTTAATATCTTCTT
>DINC01000231.1 GCA_002425885.1 Spirochaetia bacterium UBA5550
TTTATCTGTCTTATATAGCAGAGGGGGATTAAGAAAACTTTTTCTTAATCCCCCTCTGATTCTATTCATAAATTCATTCACTGCTTTTTATGTTAAACCTGACTTTTATCTCCCTTCGAGCCAGTTCAGTATCTCACTGTTGACTCCTTCGGGATTATCAAGCATAATCCAGTGACCCGTATCCATTCCGATAGCTCTGCTCCCCTCTGCCCTGTTAAGCCTGTCAACGAAAGCCTCTGAATGAAACATTGTGGGCTTGTTTCTTCCGAAGAAAAAAAGCATCGGACATGCAGGATCTATAATAATATTACCCTGAGGTTTACGCAGGAAAAAATGTTTCCACCTGAGGTGATAAGCGTAATTCATACCTGAGTGAATAAGGTTAAGGTCAGCACGTACTTTAAAACTTTTGGCCATTTTACGAGTCATGGCATCACCGGTCTTTCCGCCTATTTTCCATGCAAGCGCAAGCCAGAGCTGGTATCCCGCAGCAAATAGAACCATTGAGAGCGGCAGCTTCATATCTTTTGAGCCCACATCTCCCACATCTATTCCGATTACTTTTGAAACACGATTCTGATTAAGCATATAGTACTGGTAACCGAAGAAACACCCCCAGTCGTGAAGCATAAGTATAACCTTTTTATCAGGACTCACTGTATCTATAATTTCACTGAAAATATCAACCTCATCCTGAAGTGTGTACAGCTTACGGGGCTTATTAATATCAAATCCCGGAAGCGTAAACCGGACGCACCTGAACTTTGACTTAAGAACCTCAACCTGCTGATCCCATAGCCTGTATGTATCAGGCCATCCATGTATCATAACGATTGTCTCTTCACCCTGACCCTCGATGAATACATCTATTCCATGAATTTCTCTTTTTTCCATACCGGTTTCCTATTTTTGCTGCGGGGTATCCCCCGCAGCATTATTTATTATCTGAATGAATTTACATACTTGTATTCATTAAGATCAGTATAAAGCTCGTCTTTAAGCGGATTACGTTTGTACTTAACAATCCTGTAGATCTGCCATACAGCAAGAGCCACATTAAGGCCGAAACTAAGAAGAGATATTGTCCAGTTTGCCGCAGGATTGAGACTTACAGACACATTGAATGTGCTCCCTGTGGCGAAGAAATACGGGAATGTCATAACCCACATCATCCAGAAACAGAGTGTCGCAGCACGGTTCTGCATCCATGTTCCTTTTGCCCAGAAGAGAGCCGGAACTGTTGCAGCTATATTCAGTGCAAATCCTGAATAGAACGCGTTCCCCGGTGCACATGAATAAACATAAGAAATATTCCATACACCATAGGCTATAACCCAGAAACGGATCTGATCAGGCCATAGCATATCTTTTTTCTTTCCGCTTGATGCGAATATACCTGACCATCCGCAGATAAGAAGTATGTTAAGAATACCTGCAACAGCGTTAAAATAGTTCCAGCCGCCGGAGATATATGTCATTCCATCAACAACACCGTTAAAATTCTGATAACCTACCTGAAATTCACGCAGACAGGCTTCTGCAATATTTATAGCAAGTATTGCAGGTACAAAAGCAAGGTACCACTTATGCTTCTTATGGAAATCTGTAAAACGGATAACCATGTATATAATACTTCCTGTAAGCGCAGAATATACTTTAATCCATGTGAACCATGAAGTTATTTCACTATCCATCATAAGCCACACCGGTGTAAGGCATACAGGCAGCACCATGAATAATGCGATACTCCCTTTTTTGCTTGCACGGATAATTTCATTCAGCCCTATAAGAATGCCGAACACTACAAACCACATTATTGCTGAATACCATGGGAATGGTTGAAAAAAGAACATAATCGAGTCCTCCTTTTTTTAATTTAAAATCTCACCCGGCATCTTCTCATTCTCCGCAACCGTAATCACAGCCGCTTTGAAAAAATTTCCTGCATCAGAAATACTGATGCAGGATGTGCAAACATGAAGTCCGGATGCTCTTAAACACAAAACCAGTATAGTAATCAGATAATACTGTTTTGTTTTGCGTTAATCAACTCCTGCAACCTCAGTCATTCCACGAATGAATCTTTAGAGGTTGGATAATGAATCTCATTTATGAAATGCATTAAATCACTTTATAATATATCATTTAAGATATAGCAATGTTACTGCCGCCCTGTAGCCCCACTCGTCCGGGTCATTTTCATTATCTGTAAGCCAGTAATGACCACCAAGTTTAAGCTGCATAATCTGCGGTCCGATTTTAACGACCTGTGTTAAAAGACCAATAACCGGTACTGATCATTTCTCTGTCTTCCAGTTATATGTTGATTCTGATGTAAGTGAAAGGCCTGTATAAGTTTTTGTTCTGAGTGTAAGGAAAGGCTGAATATATGTTTTGTTAACATCATCAGCTTCCACTTCAAAATTAAACCCACCTTCAGGAACAAGTGCCGGGGCCATAGCATGATACTGTTGTAATGCATTTGCAGATCCTGACTTTCCGTAATCCTTGTCACGCCCTGCATAAGACCATGAATGGCTTGTGAGAAAACCGTAAGTAAAGATACTGTCTTCTCTAACAACAGCAGCTGTGGGGCCTGCTGTGTATTTACCTGTAATACCTGCTATCTGCTTTTCGCCTGGAAAGCCAAAAACTCCACCAACACCCCAGAGGAAACCGTTCATAGCTTTTGAAGGTGTGATGAACATAGACTCCTGGATATCCCAGAATCCGTGATTCTTGCCTGCATATTTATAACCAAGATCATCTTTTGTATTAACAGTTAATGGGCCGACTGTTTTATTCATGTCCGGAACAATTCCATCCTGCCAGACATAGGGAATGATTGTACGTGATACGATGTTCCAGTCTTCGTTTATTGCGACTGGAATTACAGGTTTAAGAGTTATTGCATCCATAGTTCCATCATACGGACCGACTTTCTGATAGTGGTCATATTCAATCGGAACTGCAAACATTGCGCAAATCGGGTTTGCTGCTTTTTTTGCTGCATCAGCTTTTTTTGAAGCTTCATCCTCCTGCGCGAAAGCTGGCAGAACAGCTGCAAGCATCAATACAAGAAGTGATGTTATTTTATACTTTCTGATACTCATTCTAGTGGCTCCTATTCATTTTTATTTTAGTTTTATCCGGCATGATTGAATTTCCTGTCAATCTGCCTGAACTTTTACCGGAAAGCGCAAGGCCACTACTGCCCTGGTTACACAAAGCGCCCGCCGGTTAATTAACTGTTGCCACATCACCGGCTCTTTTTGTAATCTCAATTTCCCGGTTTGAAAACAAATCAGGAGTAGAGTAAAAAAGAGATAATGCTGATGGAAACAATTGCCGTCAGTATTTTCGTAACTTTTTTAAACCACCTCCTTATTGTTTTTTACTCAAGCATTATTCTGGAGCATAAAGATGAACGGTCAC
>DINC01000161.1:0-435 GCA_002425885.1 Spirochaetia bacterium UBA5550
CTGATGATCTGTTTAAGGCTGCTGAAGAGAATGCGAAGTGGAGATTTGACAGATACAAAAAGCTTGCAGAAGGCTGAAAAACTGTATAATAACACAAAAACAGATAACAAAAAAACAAGGGGTTGNNCAACCCCTTGTTTTTTTGTTATATCAGAAGATGAGATTAAATTTCATTATAAATATACCCGTAGGTGCCGTTAAGTCAAGGGTTTTTGAACCTGTTAACCAGGTGGGTTCCCGCATGCCGTATCAGACCTTCTCCGTGAAGAGCACGGCCATTAAAAGCAAATATTGGAATCCCTTTTTTTGAATAGGTTCAAACCTCTGTATGACAATCGCGGACACCACAGGCGTTACTAATGAAAAACAAGGGGCTGTTTTAGGCAACAATTTTTTAAATGATTTTCGATCATCTAAACTCTTCGAAATTCAGAT
>DINC01000161.1:449-3668 GCA_002425885.1 Spirochaetia bacterium UBA5550
CATTTATTGAAATTAATCATGTTTAATTAAATAAATGGATAAAAGGTAAAATGGAGGCTTTATGAATCAACCGGAGGAATGGAATTGGCCTGGTAAAGAGTTAAAACCTGTTTCATGGCATTTCTATGACACCTGCCAGAAATTTTCAGACAGGCCGGCACAGATGTTTAACGCATCCCTTTATAATAATGATCATAACGGGCATATTAAATGGTTCGAACTCCTGGATCGTGTTGAGACAATAGCTTGCGGGTTCATGACTATAGGCATTAAACCGAAAGATCTTGTGGGCATTATGGCCGAAACAAGCCCGTTATGGACACAGATCGATCTTGCTCTCTGCTGCCTCGGAAGCATCAGCGTGACAATATTTCCTGCTCTTTCCATTAAAGAAACTTCTTATATCTTAAATGATTCGGCATGCAGATATCTCATCGTGGGGAACGAAGATATTCTCGACCGCATAATGAAAGGATACCGCAACATTCCATCTCTGGAGAAAATCATAGTTCTTGATCTTAATTATCAGAGTAAAGATGAACGCATTATCGGCTTGAGTGAAATTCTTGAATTGGGCAAAAAAAACAGATTTGATAAATATGCTGAATATCTGTCTTACAGGGACAGTATTAAGCTGGAAGACTGGTATACTGTTGTCTATACGTCCGGTTCATCAGGAACTCCAAGAGGTATAGTCTTAACTCATTTCAGTATTACAAGCAGAATGATGGGAGCCTTCGAATTCTGGGGCAGGCACGGAATGTCAATCACTGAAAAAGATGTAAGCCTATGCTATCTTCCTCTTGCTTATATCTTTGACAGAGCTTCGTGCCAGTTTATATCGGTCTTTACCGGAGCATGTATTGCTTATGCTGATTCACCTGGAACTATACTTGATGATATAAGAAAATATAATCCAACATGGCTTAATACAGTTTCAATACTTTACGAAAAGATTTACATACATTTTAAGCATAATCTTGAAAACAGCCGTTTAAAAAATAAATTATATCATTGCGCAATTGAAACCGGAATCAGTGTGCTGGAATACCGGAGAGATAAAAACGGTGCATATAATATGCATAAAGATTTCAATGTAACTGAAAAACTTCCGTTTTTTTTAAGGATTAAATACAGGTTCGCAGAAAAATTGTTCAGTAATATAAGGCAATTGTTTGGTACAAACCTGAGGGTTGCTTTTCTCTCAGCATCAGGAATAGCGCCATCTCTTTTGAAATTTTTCTACGCTATCGGCATCCCGATTTCTGAAGGATACGGTCTGACAGAAACAGTGAGCGCATCAATTTTAACACCGATAACAGCCTGCAAGCCCGGTTTTGTAGGAATTAACGCAAACGGAAGCTATTCACGTATAGCTCCCGATGGAGAGCTGGAGTTAAAAGGCGCCGGAATCTTCTCTCATTACCTGAACAGGCCGCAGCTTACAGATGAGTCTTTTACCGAGGACGGATGGTTTAAAACCGGTGACATAGTTCAAATTGACAGTTCCGGTTATTACAGAATTATAGACCGGAAAAAGGCGATAATCTGTACATCTATCGGGAAAAATATTGCTCCGGCTAAACTGAAAGGGCAGTTCAAAACAGATGATTATATTGATCAGATATTTTTTGTCGGTGATGATAAAAATTATATAACAGCGCTCATAGTTCCCAATTACAACTATTTTGTGGGGCTTTACGAAAAGGAGGGGATCCGGTATGATAAATCCCGCATTCAGTGGGATGATTCTTTCGGCATATCCTTATGTATCAAGGTCGGCGAGGATTTTACCGGCACATACAGGCTTAAACAGATTATCGATGATGCGGTAACTGATGCCAATAAAAACCTTGAGACCTTTGAAAAAATAAAACAGTATTCGATTCTCACAGAACGGTTCTCTGAATTAAATGGAACAATGACACCGGCACAGAAATTGAAGAAAAATGCGATAATTGAGAAATACTCAGCTTTTATTGAAAAAATGTACTCCTGATGAAATTCAGATGTACATCCTCCGTAGTCCGGTGATTAAATCAATTTGAGAATATTTCATCTTCATAGTTGATGAAACTGTTAACCTTCTCAAGATATTTTTTGTCATGTCTGAAGCTGAAAATAATATATCCTCTGAATCCTTCATTGTACGCCATGCTTATCTGCTGATGCGCTTTTTTAACAGTTGTTTTATTGCTGACCCGGACTCCCATAAATATTTTTTCAGGTTTTTCAGTTAACAGTGATTGATTGATGTATTTTTGATATGTTAAATTTGCGGTTGTATAACTCATAATACATGCAAGATCTATATAACCTTTTTCAAGCCAAAGCGGCCAGTCCTGAAAGTAGACATCACGGCCTATATCAGGTCTCGGCATTACCGCAGCTGAAAAAATCAGTGAACTGCTTTTCTTCTTAACTTCATTATTAATCATGCGGACTAATTCTGTGACCTGATCACGGCGGAACTGATCAAATTTATTTTTAATGACGGAATTTTTGAACCGGTTGATTTTTATAGGATCTACGCCATATTTTCTTTTAAAAACTTTTCTTGCATGTGGATTGTACCCGAAGTCACTCAGATGTTTTTTGTAATACCGGTTGTACCCTGAATATGGATATCTTATATAGTCAAGATGTATGCCGTCAACATTATACCGGGACAATATATCAGCAACAATACTACAGATATACTTCTTCATTTCCGGAATTGACGGATCCAGAAAATAGCCTTCCAGAAGATTTTTTTTAATTTCTCCGGATGTATATTCAGCCATAGATCTCCCTTTATAATCATATGTTATCCACTCAGGATGTTTGAAAAGAACGTGTTCCGGGTGAGGGGGGTAGTCTCCAGGATTCAGTACAAATGAAACATTAANNGCATGAACTTTTATATCTTTATTCTTAATTTTTGTTAAAAGGTACTCAAGAGGATCAAAATTTTCAGGTACATCATGAGCCCTGGGTTCATAACCGGGTGTGTAATATGAGTCACCTCGTCCCCGGACCTGTACAAAGAGATTTTTAATTTCAGTATTCTTAATACTCTTTAAGAGGAGGTCTATTTTTTCAGGAGTCGCGATTTCGTGGCGCACAACCCATAAAGATCCTGAAAAATTTCTCTTTACATTTAATGGTTTAATATATTCCCTGCTGCATGAAAGAAAGAATATAGAAGTCAGCAATAGTATTTTTTTAATTGTCATTTTA
>DINC01000297.1 GCA_002425885.1 Spirochaetia bacterium UBA5550
ACCCGGTTATATAATTAATATCGAGAAATTCAGCGGCCCTCTTGATGTTCTCTGGGAACTTATTAAAAAGTCAAAAATCGATATAACAGAAGTATCTCTCTCTAAAATAACAGAGCAGTATATTGAATTCCTTAAGCTCATGGAGGAGATGGACGTTAAACTCGCCTCAGATTTCATTCTCCTTGCATCAGAGCTTATATATTATAAAAGCCGGGCTCTTATACCCACAGGCGATGTTGATGATGAGTATTTTACCCAGCCTCTCCCGCCTGAACTTATTCAGAAACTTCTTGAATATAAAAAATATCAGAAAGTAACTGATGAATTGAAGGATATGTATGAAACACAGAACAACGCCTTTATAAGGCACAATGTTCTGGACGAGCTGGGCGAAGAAGAGTATTACCTTGATGTCTCTCTATATGAACTGCTGAAGGCGTTTTCCAATGTTATAAACTCAACTAATGAGGTTGAAACCGGGGAAATAATATTTGACGAAATACTGGTCAGCGACAGGATTGAGTATATCACTGAACTGTTAAAGGAAAAAGAGGCTATTCTTTTTACTGAAATATTCACTGCAAAACCATCAAAAGCGGAAGTTATCGCTACTTTTCTCGCGATGCTCGAAATGTCTAAAACCAGAATGGTAAGAGTTCAGCAGCACAGGGTTTTCGGAGAGATAAGAATTCTCCGGAATTTTACGCTGGAAAATATAGAAAACTGAGTAATAAATAATATAGTGGTAAGGGTATGGGTGATTCTGAAAATCTGGATCAGGTAGAACAGGAAGAGCTTGAAAACGAATCCGGTGTGATTGCCGAGGATGAGGCGGATAGAGAGCATTATCTCAAGAGTTTGTTTGAGGCTGTCTTTTTTCTGAGCAATGAACCTGTGCCTATCGGTTTTTTTGTTAAAAACTTCATGATTGATCCTACTCAGGGCAAAATTATCATAGATTCACTTGTTGATGAATATGAAGAGAGGGACGGCGGTATCCGGCTCGCTGAGCTCTCAAACGGATATCAGTTTGTAACAAACGCCCGTTTTTCGGAACAGCTCAGACATGCGCTTGGCCTTCGAAAAAGGGAGAGCCTGTCTAAAGGGATGCTTGAAACTCTTGCGATAATTGCTTACAAACAGCCGATAGTTCTTGCTGATATTGATGAACTGCGTGGGGCTTCGTCAAGGATGATGGTGGCAAACCTCATGAAAAGAAACCTTGTTAAACCGGTTGGAAGAAAAGAACTTCCCGGAAGACCTCTTGCATATGGCACCACTGACGAATTTCTCCGTTATTTCGGGCTTAATAAACTCTCAGATCTTCCGAAGCTCTCCGAGATTAAAGAATTTTCTATTGATGTAGAGTAATAATGAATATTGATAAAAGAATAACAGTGGCAGTGGATGGACCTG
Source organism: Spirochaetia bacterium UBA5550 (assembly GCA_002425885.1). Taxonomy (GTDB): domain Bacteria; phylum Spirochaetota; class UBA4802; order UBA4802; family UBA5550; genus UBA5550. Next base: position 1,417 of record DINC01000297.1, read on the forward strand.
CCGGCTCCGGGAAGAGTAGCGTCTGCAGAAAAGCGGCGGTTGACCTGGGTATCCAATATATAGATTCCGGCGCGATTTACAGGGCAATTACCTGGTTTTTTATGAAAAACTACCCAGATTTCAGCAAGCTTGACGAACCGGTTGAAAAACTTGAATGCGTGAAAATAACTCAGGTATTCGGTGCTGATGGAAATGCCAGAACGTTTGTAGATGGTGAGGATGTTTCAATCCTTATAAGGGAGGAGAGTGTTGCGCGTAATATCAGCTCTTTTTCTGACAATAAAAAGATAAGGGATTTCGTGAATTCACTGCTCCGAAGGTGGGCAGGGGAGAAATCGATTATAATGGACGGGCGCGATATCGGAACTGTAGTATTTCCTGATGCTGATATTAAAATTTACCTGGATGCCTCTGTTGATGTAAGAACATCCAGAAGAGTGAAAGAATATTCTGATTTGGGAAAAAATGTTGACGAAAACTCTATCAGAAATCAGATTATACAGCGGGACTTTAATGATAAGAACAGGGAGTTTGCTCCTCTTAAAATAGCTGATGATGCTCTCTACGTTGACACTTCTGAAATGGCCTTTGAAGAAGTTGTTGATATGCTTAAAGCCCTGATAAACAGGAAATAATGATTTCGATATAATAAGGTGTAATTTATGACCCCGATTACAGATGATAATTTTGATGCTATCGACATGGAATCAGTTGCAGATTCCGCGCTTGATGAGCTTCAGCCCGGCAAGATTGTTAAAGGCGAAATAGTTACTGTTGACGCCGGATATGCCTATGTAAATGTCGGTACAAAATCTGACGGAAGGGTGTCACTTGAGGAATTCGAAACAGCCCCGAAAGTCGGCGAAGTCTATGATGTCAAGCTTATGAACAGAAAGCTTGTTGACGGAGTTTACCAGTTCTCAAGAAAAGCTGCCATGGCAGAAAAGGGGTGGGCAGAGTTTGTTGATTTTTATGAAAAGGGGAACAGGGAGATAACGGGTAAGATTAAATCTTCAAGCAGTAAGGGTAAAATTGTTCTTTGCGGCAATATGAATGTTTTTCTTCCTTATTCTTTAACCGGCGACCTTAAGGCGATTACCGAATCTGATGATGAATATACATTTTTAATAAAGACTGTTGATCCAAGGAAAAGGTCTGTTGTTATATCAAGGAAAGATTACCTTGGTGAGCAGAACAAGAAAAACTGGGAGAGTTTTGTTTCAAAGTATAAAGAAGGTGATATTGTATCAGGTGAAGTAATCAAGTTTGTTGAGTTCGGAGCTTTTGTCAGAGTTGAGGGAATTGACGCGCATCTTCACAGGAATGACATGTCATGGAAAAAGGTTTTCAAACAGAGAAAACTTCTTAAACAGGGGGAAGTTAGAGACTTTTTAATTCTCTCTATAAACAGGGAAGAGGGGAAAATATCTCTCGGCCTGAAACAGCTGAAAAATGACCCATGGATTGATATCGCCGGGAAACTGAAAGCCGGTGATACAGTGAGCGGCAGAGTTGTTACTATTACTGCAGTGGGCGCTTTTATACAGATTGANNAATTGATGAAGATATTGAAGGTTTTTTAAGCAACTCCGAGTTATCATGGACCAAAAACAATGCTGATGTAAAGGATTACTTTGAAAAAGGTGCGGAAGTTGAACTTAAAGTTGTAAATATAAACAGTGAAGATAAAAAAATTGCACTTGGTTATAAACAGATGCTTCCAAATCCTTGGAGCACAATTGAAGAGAGATTTCCTGTCGGCTCAGTACATAAAAAAAAGATAAGAAAGATTGTGAAATTCGGTCTTTTCGTTGAACTGGAAGATGGTATTGATGGACTTATTCATATTTCGGATATTTCATGGGATGATAATGTGAAAGATTTGAATACAATGTTCAAGCCGGGCGAGGAAGTTGAATTCAAAATGCTTGAAATAAATAAGAGAGAGATGAAGATTTCCTGCGGCATAAAACAGCTTTTGAAATCTCCATGGGAATCAATAAAAGAGAAATATCCGCCAAGAACAAAAATTCAGGGAACAATTTCAGGGATAACTCAATTCGGCATTTTTGTTAAAATGAAAGACGACATTGAAGGCCTTGTGCATATATCTGAAGTCTCAAGGAACAGAATTGATAATCTTGAGAGTGTATTCAAAATCGGAGACACTGTTGAAGCTGTTGTTCTCGATGTTGATACAGATAAGAGAAGGCTTTCCCTCAGTATCAAACATTTCGAAATAATGTCTGAGAAGGAAGAAGTCAATAAAATTCTCAAACAGACAAAGCCTAATGCTGTAACTCTAGGCGATATGATTAATATTGATCTCGGAGATAAAAAGTAGTTATGGCTGATAAAAGAACTGTAAATAATATTCAAATTGAAAGATCAGGAATAGAACAGTTCCTGATGATGGTAAAAGATTTTATCAAGGGAAATGCACATTATGTAAGACTGGCGATAGCAGGTTTAATTATTGTAATTGTTATCGCAATATCTCTGTTTATTTATATTGACAGTTCCTCATCTTCAGCCTTAAAAAAATATGAACTGATTGTTGACACATATAGAATGAATCCTGAAGATAGAGCAGTAAAAGATAAGACTATCAGTGATCTGCGTGAATTCGTTAAAAACACCAGGTTCGGGCATGCTCACCAGATGAGCTTTTATATTCTCGGCAACCTTTTATATGAAGATGCAAAATATGATGAAGCTTCTGAGATGTTTAAAAGTTTTATAAAGAAATCTTCAAGTGACCGGATTTTTATCCCTATAGCAGTTAATAAAGCATCTGTATGTCTTGAGGAGCAGGGTAAAATTGACGAAGCTCTGGCACTCCTTCTTAAGTTTGAGGAGGATAACAGGGATTCTATTGTTCTGGACCAGGTACTGTATAATACCGGGCGGTTGTATGCCGTTAAAGGCGACAGGGCGAAGTCCCGTGAATATTTTAATAAAGTATCAACCGGCTATCCAGATTCAGTTTTTTCAGAAAGAGCCAGAGAGCGCCTGTTTCTTCAGAGTGCTNNAGCTGCAAAATAGCATTTTTATTATTTTAAAATATACTTGACACAATTGCCAGTTTTTTTGTTTAAACATAGTAGTTATATTTAATTAAGAAAGTCTATCCCTTTAATTTTTTTGAAAATTAGGGTAAAAATTTGAGAATATATGGAGTTCCAAAGTGGCTGTACCAAAGCGAAGAAAATCAAAATCTAAATCGCGTATGAGATGGGCTCATGAAGCGATTGGTGTTCCAAATTTGAGGCCCTGCCCCAAGTGCGGCGCCTATACAATGCCGCACAGGGTTTGTGCTGAATGCGGTCATTACAAGAATGTACTGGTTATTGAAAAAAAGGTTAAGATTAGTGATTGATTGCAATCTTCAGCCTGAATAAAAAAGGGGGTTCCTCAGGGTATCCCTTTTTTTATTATGTCTTGACAAAATGTAATTTTAATATGTTTTTGTTCAGNNTTCTGATGATTTTAATATGCCTGACTGAAACAGTTGGCAGATTAAAATTATCAAATCTAAGAATAATATCCGGATTGGTATATGCATGATATTAAAGATAGGGTAAAAAGGATAATTGCCAATCAGCTTGAGGTTGAAGCTGATAAATTATCTGATAATGTCTCC
>DINC01000083.1:0-5557 GCA_002425885.1 Spirochaetia bacterium UBA5550
TAACAGCTAAAGCACGCGCCAGGCTCATCCGGTTGTTTGCCTTTCTGCTCCCCACGGAGTCGGCATATCCAGTGATGATAATTATTGCAGAATCATTCAACCGTAAATATTCAACAATTGAGTATAGGGCAGGGATGTCATCATTCCTGATTCTTGCGGAATTAAAATTGAAATGTATGCTTCTAAACGCAGGTTTTATAATTTCATCTGATTTGAATATTTCAGGGGTAATTGACTTTTCAGGTGTAATTTCTTTTTCAATGATTGTTTCTTTTTTTATTTCCGGAGCCTGTTTTTGTTTTACCGGATTTCTGTTTATATAAAGTGCCACATCCTGATACTGTTCAGGGAGAACTTTAACTTTAATTCCTGAACCACGGTAATCAGGGGATAGTGGTTCCACGGAAAGCCAGCGTACATCTTTTTTAGGGTATATGAGAAATACTCCGCTGCTGTCTGTTTTAGAATCTGTATTTCTTGCAGCATCTTTTAAACCATCCGCGTCAGTTATAAGGCCGATCCGCAGCGGCAGATTTTTCAGCGGTTTTCCTGTGAGGGAATCAGCTACAGTTATTTTAAGCTTGGATTCTTTCGAGAACACAGTTTTTTTGCTGCTTACATTTTCCTGTACTCTCATAGTATCTTTACTTACATAGATATCATATCCTCCAAGCCCTCCGAAAGTATTATTACAGATAACATAATCTGTTCTGCTTTCCGCATAGTAGAGGTCATCGAATACGCTGTTTATCGACGGGCTCGCATTAACAGGCTCGGTAAATCCCTTAGATGTTTTTATGGTGTAATAAATATCCCATCCTCCAAGGCCGCCGTTTCTCATTGAGGAGAAATAGTATCTGCTGTCTTTGTACGAGGGGATAAAAGCTACTTCAAAATTTCCTGAGTTGATCGATGCCGGGAGTTCCTTCGGATTAATATATTTCCCGTTCTGCAGTTCGGCCATGTAAATTTTTGATTTATCCGGATTTTTATAAGGCCATCTTGTGAAAAAAAGATACTTGCCGTCATGAGAGAGTGAAGGTGTTCTTTCATTCATTGAAGTGTTTACATCACCTTTAAGTAATTCCGGCTGGCTCCAGCGGCCGTCACCGTAGTGTGAGATATATAAATCGAAGGTAATCCTTTTGTTCCCGTCAGATGTCATTGGCGGTGAAAATCCGGCGGGCCTGTCAGATGCGAAAATAATTATTTTTCCATCGGCTGAAATAAATGGAGTTTCATCATTTGAATCGGTACAGAGTTCAAAAATGGGGAAGGGATCACTCCATAGACCTTTTTCCTTTCTGCATATAAATATATTGTGCGATTGTTCTTCCGGTTTTTTCGAGTTGAAAACCATTATACTGCCGTCAGCAGTAATTGAAGGGGAGAAGTCATCTCCTTCTGAATTGATTCTGAATCCGGGATTGACGAATTTTCCGTTCTCACGGCCATTGTCAGCTGAAACAAGAATGACTGCAGTTAGGACGATTACAGCTGCTTTTATATGTCGATGAAACTTTATCATCCCGGGATTACCTCTTAATGTAAATCTATAACATTAATCGGAAAATATTCTATATATCTTTCTCTTAAATTGACGATAATTAAAAATAATGAACCGGAGGAGAGGTATGTCCAGGAGAACTCTGTTATGCTCATTTTTCGCGGTGGTACTGCTGTTAACTTCAGCGGGAATTTTCGCGCGCGAGAGCTATGAAGATTACATGGAGCAGAAATACAGGGGGAGCGGACAGAATATCCGTGTAAAGAGAGACCGTCCTCTATCCGAAATTGATCCCGCTGAAAAAGAGGATCTACTTGATGAACTGCGGGGAGCTGTGAGAGAGGAGATCGATCATAGCATAAAAGAAGAAAAGACCGATGACAGCAAGAAGGTCAATGAAAGCCGTTTTATTGAAGAGGTGAGAAGCATTGTCAGAGAGGAAATTGAGGATGCAATAAAGATCAAACAGGGAAGATATCTTAGAAGCGGCACTGTTGAAGTGGGCGGGTTTCTTTCGTATCAGGCACGGGGTGTTGAATCTGACGAGGAAGATAATAATAATATACTTAAAATTTTTCCTCAATTCGCTTATTTTCTCGGAAACAATATTGCCATAGCTCTCAAGGGTGAGGCGGAGTTTAACCTTACAACAGATACTCAGGCTTATGCCGGAGGGATAGGCCCGCAGTTTGTATTCGGAATTACTAAACGTAATGATGTCTGTTTTTATGCTGACATGATGGGTGGAATCAGCAGAAATACACAGATAAACGACAAGTTCGGCTACAGGTATTCAAACGGCATGGGGCTGAAGTTTGTGATGACAAGCGGAGTTATTTTTAATGCCGGTGTTCAGCTTGTTTTCGATAATCTTGGCGAAAACGTTTCGGGCTTTCAGAATATAATAGTGCCAACAATAGGTATAACAGCCTGGTTCTGATTATATGGTACAGGCCCGGAGATACAGCAATAGTGAACTTCACAGGATAAAGGAGTTTACCGGTCATCTTTTCGAAATTCCCTCAATAAAAAAAGAACCCCTTCTAATAGGGGAGAGGCTGATAATTAATTTTATTGAAAAGAATATACAGGAACTCAGCGTAATATTTAAAACTCCCGGGTTTTTCCCCGATCTTGGCCCTGCTGAAGCGGTTGAACTTATATTTGATGATATATATGACCGGGTATACGCATCATCACTACAGCCGATCAACAGTTTTCTTGATAACACTGATCTCTCGTTTTTTGACAGGCTGTCGGAAACCGGTATTGTTGATGATATGCATAGAAGAAGAAAACTTCATGATTTTGTTCTTACTCTTTTCAGGGATAGAGAGGTCCGCTACAGGATGTATCCTGTAATCGCAATCTTCAGATATAACGCGGCGGACCGTTATATGTCAGAGATCTTTAACCGTCGTGGATATATTTATAAAGAGATCACACGATTTGACAGGATTAATACTGATACTGATACTTATATAAGTCTGATTAAAGTAATAATCCTTTTGAGGAGTGTTGTGTACTATCGAATTGATGGAGTATATGAAGAAGCGGTTCCCCCTGGTGCAGTGAAAATTCCGGATGCCGCAGCAGAGACAGAATGTGTTAACAGGTACACTGATGGATTAATCAGATACCTGACATCAAAGCTCCCCGGGATTCCGGCAGGAATTATCAGGCTCGGGGTTAAATCGCATTTACCGGCAGATAAACTCGATGAAGGAGATTCCCTTGCAAAACTGGTGTTTATACTCTGCTCAATGTTTCAGTACTACAGGGATGCCGAAAATCCCTACAGGGTTAATGAGCCAGCCGAGAAGAGCTGGCTGGGCATTGCAAAACATAACAGCGGTTATGCCGGATATGACAGGGATATGATTGATAGCCTTTACCTGATCGCGGAGGATAACAACTGGTGAGCTCAATGGTGAAAAGAAAAATTTTTCAAAATTTAATACCTGCCGTGATAATACTTTCCCTTCTTCAAAATTTTATCAATGAGTATGCTGCATTTGTAATGTGGAGTACTGTTGCAATAACCGTACTGTTTTGTGCAGGTGTAGTATTTGACCTGTTCTTTTCAGTGGAATTTATAGTAAAAAGTCTAAAAGCGGCAAAACGTAAAGAATTCATCTCTTACATGAAGTATAAAAACGGATGGGTCGATTTAATAAGTTCACTTCCTGTTCTTATTCTGTATTCTGTGCCTTTTTTCTGCATCCTTTTAAAAAGCAATGCGCAGAGCGGCACTATATCTCCATTGGCTTTTGAAATACTGAGTGTTGTGACAACAATCAGGCTGCCGCTGGTGCTGAGGAGCATCAGGGTTGTGAAGCTGTACGGAATAACCGGACTCCATAATTCAGAAATGACCAGACACCACACTTCAGCAGCAGGAACAATGGCTGTTATCACTGCTGCTGTTGTTATAATGCTCTGGTCCGGAATCACAGGTTTTTCAGATCCGGAGGGGAATAATAAAAGAAGCACGGAGTATTCAAGACTGCTTGTGGAGCTTGAAAGCGCCGCCACGCTGAATAATCTTGATTTCAGGGAGTTATGTGAAAACACTCTGATTAGCGATCACCGATTAATAAAGATTAATTATAATGATGGTAAAAGGTATGAGAAGCTGTCTGAATCTGAATTCAGTAAATACTATAATTCCGGTGATTATATTAAAGTTTCAGGGAAGCTCTGCTCTCTTACTGTTTCTGTTAAAGATCTAAAAAGGGAAAATGCGCGGTTAAATATGCTGATCTTCTTCATTCTGCTGGGACCCGCTGTGGCATTTATGTTGCTGTATTCAAGGCACTTTTCCCTTACTGTTTCAGATGTTGCAGGTGCTCTTAACTCGGGATTCAGAAAAAGAGATTACAATCTGATGATAAAGATCAAAAATGAGTATAAGGAAGAGGAATTATACAGGCTTGCACAGTTTTATAATGACGTGTATCTCCCTGCAAAGCTCAGAAAGAGGGATATGAAAAAAGAGGGGAGCGGTTCACCGATAACAATGGATGCGGTGAAAGAATTTGATGAAAAGGGGTAATAATCAGCCGTCTCTCCTGTCGCAGATTATTTTAAGGGATGACTGGTCAGGGGTGTGATTCTGATCACTCTGTTTGAATATCAGAATAATCTCTGTCCTGAAATTCATCTTCATTATAAAATAGTATTCACCTGAAAGTTTGCGTACAAGATCAATTCCTCTCCCGGTTTCCGAAATGTGGTCAGCTATATCTTCACCTGTTTCGAAAGATTTTTCTATAAGTTCATTCTGAATTATTACCGCATTAATGCTCTCCAGAATTTTTTCCCTGGTCAGTTTGCCGTTATAATCAGTTATAGATATTCCATAAGAGTCGCTGTTTCTGCAGAAATGTATATCAACGTATTTATCTTCACCAAGTACAACCGGTATTCTGTGAAGTTTTTCCTCTGTCAGTCCATGTGAGTGATAAACCGCGTTAATAGTCATCTCGTTAAGCATAAGATTGAGAGTTGACCTGCTGGCTAAATTGAAATTCCAGTTTTCGATCTGTTCAATAATCAGTGATATTGCTTTCCGTATCTGTTCTGATTTTGTAATACGGATTTTTTTATGCTCTATTATATCCTGAATATAATTTTCGAGGCCGAATATGTTCTCAAGAGTTATCAGCTTTCCCGTGAGGTTCAGAAGTTCCGATTTTTTTACAGGCTTATGCAGTACATTACCTATCCCGCGGGTGATTATTCTGCTGAAAAATGTATCGATATTCTNNNGTTATCATTATTACAGGAATATAGGGATAGTTGTCTTCAATATATTCATAAAGGTCAAAGGCATTATCACCCGGAAGTTCCACCTCGGATATTACCATGTCAAAATCAAAAGCTTTCAGCTTGGAAATAGCATCAAAAGCGGAATCACAAAAGGTTATTTCATAATCCAGTCCCCTGTAGATCTCTGCAATTTCATTGCGGTAATCTGAAATATCCGCGATAAGTATTTTATTCATTCTGCATCCTGTTGTTCCGGTGGTCAATTGGCTGTTTATTTTA
>DINC01000083.1:5614-8978 GCA_002425885.1 Spirochaetia bacterium UBA5550
AAGTAGCATATTAGTCAATTGAACTAATTCCATCATCAGAATCAGATGAATTTTAATCCGGAGGATTTATGAAAAAAATATTTATAGCGGCAATTATTGCAATGTTCATTACCCCTGTTATGCTTTTCTCCCAGGCAAATAAAGATAGTGACCCGAGACTGGAGGAGCAGGGGAAATCTTACGACAGGCAGATACTGGAACTGTATAATTCAATACAGAGGATAATTGCTGAAAACAAGTTAATGGAAAACAAAGGTATAAAAACTCTTCCTTATCAGACAGAGATTAATTTCGGTCCGGATAGAAACAACCCTCAGTATGTGGAACTTGTTAAACATATATACATAAGGGACGGGCTTTTCAGTTCAAAACCTGTAGGTCTGGAGGAGAAAATCCTGAGAATTTATACTGACGGTAAAACAATCAGTAAACTGGAAACAACAATCCGTACAAAGAACTTTAAGACACAGGAAGTTGAAAGTGTAGTTGTTACTGATCCGTCACCATCAAGTGAAGCCACAGATGATGTTATGTTTACACACAAACATAACGGGAAAACTGTAATCGAGCAGAAAAAACTGTCAGAGGTAAAGAATACAACAACTCTTCCGCTGAGAAACGAAATTAAAATTCAGTTTATGATTCCAAACCTGACAATTCTTTATAACAATATATTCTTTATTGCGGAATCTTATAAAGAGGAAAACAAGAGCACTGATACCAAAATGTCCGAGTTCATCAGGAGAGCTATTCAGTATTAAAACAGAGATCTGATATAGCGTACAATAAAAAAGGGAACCTCAATATGGTTCCCTTTTTATCTTCCCGGCTGTTACCGGAATTTATCTCATGTCTGAATCTTTTAATTTTTTATTCATGAAGTCTTCAAGCTCCTTTTCACGGCTTTTTTTTGCGATCTGAAGCAGTCTGTAAAACTCGTCCCATTTATCTTCATCAACAATACGCCAGTTACCTTTCCCTCTCTGCTTATCTACAAATGCCCGTTTTTTATTCTCTACCGCACCTCTTACTGATAAAAATATCCAGACAACTGAAAAGATCAAAATGACTGCTATAAAAAATACTGATGAGAAGGTATCCCATGAGGCAGGTTCCGCGCCCCTGCCGTAACCCATGTATGCAAGGCCGAAAACAACTGCCGCGATCCCGCCTACAGACATAAACGCAAGAAAGAAGTTCAGCAGCCATGACCAGTCTGCAATAATATCCCCTGCGGAGAGCTTCAGCTCATGTTCCGCGATTGTTGATTCATCCATCTCGAGTATTCTTTTTGAGAAAACTGTACCAGGAATTACCTTCTCTTTGTTTTCTACGAGTATGCTGCGGAATTTTTTTGTTATCATGATATAGGGCCTCTTCGGTAAATATGATATTATAGCGCTTTACGATTGAATTAGAAGATCAATTCGTCATTCCTGCGAATGCAGGAATCTCATAAAACCAATCTATGAGATTCCGGTATTTGCACGAACTGAAGATGCAAAACCGGAATGACAAAATTTTTATTAGTATAACATTGTTAATCATAGTTAAATTATAGAGTTTTTTATCCTTATAATTCTTTTAGGAATAATTACTGATAAAATTAGCTAATATTTCAGCAGATTTAATACCGTAAACAGCCTAATCATGCTTTTTTGTGGCAGTCAAGGAAAATTTGTTGATTTTGGAGTAAACACCTGTAAAATGCGTATGATTAGAGCTTGTGGGAACATTTTTTATAGTATGATAAAACCAAGAGGCAAAAAATGATTATCGGGCATCTCCGCGTCCATGAATTTCTTGAAAACAGCGCGTTAAAATATCCTGAAAAAACCGCCCTTATACATGACGGCGGGCGATATACATATTCAGAGATAGAGGGCCTTGCAAATAGCCTTGCGCGTACGTTATCCGCATGCGGAGTTAAGCAGGGTGACCGGGTAATAATAATACTTCAAAACAGCCTTGAATATATAGTAAGCTATTACGCTGCAATGAAATGCGGAGGGGTGGCGGTTCCCTTAAGCAGTGATATAAAAGGGAACGGATTAAAATCTATTCTTGCAGAACTGAGAGCTGCTGCGGTTATAATGTCATCAAAAAATGAGGGGCTTATTGATGATGCAGATCTCTCAAACGCCGGCTTGAAGGCTTTAATAGTAAAAACACCTGATAAAACACAACTGAACTCCGCCGGTGAAGTAATCGCGTGGGATGACGCGGTAAAAGGGGATAATTCAGCGCTGAATATCCCGGTGGAGGCAGACAGCCTTGCGTCAATAATCTACACCTCAGGTTCCACAGGTGTGCCCAAGGGGGTAATGCTTACCCATGGAAATATTGCGGCAAATACTGAGTCAATATGCACATACCTGCAGCTCTCTGAAGCCGACAGACAGATGGTGGTTCTCCCTTTCTTTTATGTAATGGGGAAATCCCTGCTTAATACACATTTCGCAGCGGGCGCGTCGGTAGTTCTTAACAACAGGTTTGCTTACACGGCTTCGGTATTAAAGCAGATGGAGGAGGAGGGTGTCACAGGATTCTCCGGAGTGCCCTCAACTTATGCCTACCTTCTTCACCGCTCGCCCCTGCGGAATTACAGGGAGAGGTTCCACTCTTTAAGGTACTGTTCACAGGCAGGGGGTCACATGCCTCGGCAGATAAAGGAGGAGCTGCGCAGGGCCCTGCCGGAACATACAGATATTTATATTATGTACGGAGCAACTGAGGCATCGGCACGGCTTACATATCTCCCCCCGTCAAGGTTTGCTGAAAAGATTGAGTCCATTGGTGTAGCTATCCCTGGAGTGACCATGAGAGTGGTTGATGAAAAGGGAGATGAACTTCCGGCAGGTGAAACAGGGGAACTGGCAGGCTCCGGCTCAAACATTATGCAGGGGTATTGGATGGATGAGGAACTGAGCAGAAAGGTGCTGAGCCATAACGGGTACCATACAGGTGACCTGGGGTATATGGATGAGGATGGATTTTTCTACCTGGTAGGGAGAAAGGATTCAATGATTAAAAGCGGCGGGCACAGGATCAATCCGCAGGAGGTGNNATAGCCACAGGGCTCCTTGTTGAAACTGCTGTGGTTGGTGTTCCGGATGATATGCTGGGGCATAGGCTTGCTGCATTTGCAGTGGCTATAAATGATGAAACATCAGAAGCGGAGGTTCTTGCTGAATGTTCACTTCTTCTTCCTAAATATAAAGTACCTTCGGAGCTGAAATTGATTAAATCACTTCCGAAAAAGTCCAGCGGGAAGATTGATAAGGGAGCCTGTTCTGCTATGATTGTTTAATAATTATTCTGCAAGTGTCATCGTATATTAAAGTATTAGATTTCTCACCCGAAA
>DINC01000083.1:9042-12414 GCA_002425885.1 Spirochaetia bacterium UBA5550
TAAAGCTAAAGCATTTTACGTTTGGATTAGTATAATCTTCGTCATTCCTGCCTTCTACCCTTGGGGTATTTCTTCGTTACGCTCAGGGCGCGTATGTTACAGTCGGTATGATAATGAACTAATTATTTCGTAAACGGCTAAAACAAAGATGCTTAAAGCCCGTACGGATTTCTTTTTAGCCTGAGTAGGTTAAAAATGTGACATTTTTTAATTTTTTGTCAATTAATATTGACAATTATAGAGTTTTTTTGTTTTGTTGAACTATAATCATGGCGAATACTCATTAAAAGTCACATATAGTTCTTTCAGGAGTTTATATCATGCACATTTTATCTGGTAAGAAAAATTCAAAAATCCGGCTATTCCCCGCATTAGCAATAATGCCGCTTTTTCTTCTTTTCTGTTATCAGGTTCCGGTATCGGTTAATCAGCCACTTGATGCTCCAACCGGTGTAACAGCAATAGCAGTTTCTGAATCCAGTATAAATGTGTCCTGGAATGATATTGCACAGGATGTTGAAGGATTTATAGTAGAAAGATCAGCTTCCGGGGGAACAGCTGCTGCTGCTGACTGGACAGCAGTTAATGATGCTGATACTAATATTTATAATGATGCGAATCTTTCTCCTCAGACAAATTACTATTACAGGGTAATGGCATATAGCGGTAATATTAAATCAAATTATTCGGCAATTGGTTCAGCAACCACTTTACCGGCTGGAACTCTAATTCCTAACACTCCAACAGGACTGACAGTAACATCTTTTACAACATCAACAATCAGTTTATCATGGACTGATAATTCCGGAAACGAAACAGGATACAGAGTTTACCGTGCTGAAAATGTGAACGGCAATCCTGGTTCGTGGACTCTTATAACACAGACAGCTTTACCGGTTAATACTGTAACATATATTGACAATAATAGCCTTGATGATGCTGCAACTTATTTTTACAGGGTTCGCGCATTTAATGATCATGGTGAATCTGATGTTTCAAATGTTGTAAGCGGGACAACATTGCTGGATAAACCTGCTGCACCGACAAATCTAGATGTCACAGCAGTGACTTCAAAAACAATAAGTTTAGTATGGAGAGATAATTCTGATAATGAAACGGGTTTCAGAATATATAGGGCTAATGATGTAAACGGTAGCCCCGGTACATGGTCTGCTACTCCTATTAGTCTGTCGGCAGATACTATATCATATACTGATAATGGGCTTTCTTCAGGCACTAAATATCATTACCTGGTGAAGGCGTATAATAGTGCTGGTGAATCAATTGATGCAACAGTGAGCGGCACTACCTCGGCAGCATCTGCTTCAACACAGATTATTGCGGATCATACAGTAGTTGCACAATATGACAGGATACCTCAGGTATGGATTAATGAAGTAAAGAAAATGTGGGTATCTTATGCCGGGGAGTCCCATTCATCCGGGATAAGAAAAGGAGCTATTTTACTGGAAACACTGAATTCAAAGTTTGCAGTAAGTGTTATTGAATCAGGTACTCCACAGGCATATACTACAGAAAATTTAAGATTAAGCCGTGCAACCCGTGGGGATGTTTCTACATCTAATGCCTGGGTTTATAGCTATGGAGAGGAAGATTGGTTTACAAGTGCAACTGCAATCTCACAGACAAAATCAGGACTGGATTATTGTTATGTCACCGGACCGTCGCTTGCTGTACTTGCCTTTGGATGGTGCTGGGATCATGATGTATATATAAATAGTACATCAATTAATGCATATCTTTCAGCGACTCAACAGTACATTGATTACTGCACAACAAAAGGTTATTCAACCAAAGTGATATTCACAACCGGACCTGTTGACGGCTATACCGGTTTAGATGCATACAACCGGTATATATCCAGTGAACAGATAAGAACCTATGTAACTGCGGATTCCTCAAGAATTTTATTTGATTATGCTGATATACTTGCCTGGAGTAATGGCGGCGAAGAAAATACATCAACATATAATGGTAATATATATAATCTTATACATTCCAGTAATATGCTGGATTATAATGCCGACTGGACAACGACTTTACATTCAGAGGATGGGGATCATATAGGCGAGGTAGGCGCGCTACGCCTTGCAAAAGCTATGTGGTGGGTTCTTGCAAGAATTGCCGGTTGGGACGGTGTTTCAACAGATTGAAAAGCGCATAGAGAGAGTGCCAGATTTGGAACATAGCTTTTAAAACTAATCGACAGAGGGACACTCCTGTAAGTAACGATCTATTAAACAATTCTTATACTGCTTATCTTCTTCTTTTCCGTTTCTTTTTTGATGTATAAGTCGATTTCAATTTATTTTGATACTTTTCTTGTTCTGAAAGTTCACGGCTTTTAACTCTTTCGTAAGCGGTTGTTTTCTCTGTTTTATTTGATTCAGTAGTGTTATTGGAACTGTTGTGACGGAATCTTTTTTCTATCCCGAAAGCAAATTTCCATTTCGGTTCATAGGGCTTTGCTATATCACTATCCTGTGTGGTTTTTAACGGATATATGACGCCTGCCTGCCCTGTAATATCATCAAGAAACCTGTATTTAATAAATGGAAGTATANNACCTGTTTTACTGAATCATCAGCGTCTATTTTTTCACCTGGTACTGTATTATTCTCGTATTTTCTTTCATTGACATTGATATAATTAGCTTTGAGCTGTAAGTCGAGATTTTCTGTTAAACCTAATTCTATTCCACCCATGACTCCCCAGGCAAAGGATGGGTCGTAAGTATTTTTTTCAACCGTATCAATCTTCTGTTCGCTTTGGAAATAATAAATACCGATTCCGCTTATGAATAATCTTGTTGTGAACAGACCTGTGTCAAAACTTCCGATTGATATAGTCTCCTGCATAGAGGCTGTGTATCCTCCGTAACCCATAGGTATATAATAATCAAAATCCTGGGCATTAACATTCCCTGTTGGGAGGGTTAATCTTGCAGTAGTACTTGTTGTAAAAATTTCAAATGGCTGAAAAGCACCGGTGAAACCGAACATCGTATCTCCATAACCGCTTTTAATATAATGGGTGTCATTATATACAAGGGTTTTGGTAAGGAAAGGGAGTGAAAAAGAGATACTGAAGTTGTCATTTAGCCCATATTTTAATGGAATATAAAATATCGAAAGATATGGCGAATGGAGCATGGAAATTCCTGCTGAAAACTCTCTTGATTCTAAATTCCCGTCGCCATCCTCCATTGCGGTTGATTCGAACATAACAGTATCACATTTGTAAAGGTGAGTGTCAACACCACCTTCAGATAGAAGAGGAGACTGAGAATATGTAATGTTTATGGATATTAAGAGAAGAGAGATGTTAAGAGCAGCAATATATAATATATAA
>DINC01000287.1:0-3563 GCA_002425885.1 Spirochaetia bacterium UBA5550
CTGCACAAATCCCGGTTGATGTTGATTATTTTCCGGAAAACCTGCTCTTCCGTTAAATTTACTTTTTCTCAAAAATATACAATAGTGGAATTATATGTTTCTTAAATCAATGGACATGTTCGGTTTTAAATCTTTTGCGGATAAAACGCATATTGAATTTGAACCGGGGATAACAGCAATTGTAGGGCCTAACGGCTGCGGCAAGTCAAATGTCGTTGACGCGGTAAAGTGGGTTCTCGGTGAAAAGCAGGCAAAGAACATCCGCGGGCAGACCATGGAGGATATTATTTTTTCCGGCACAGACCAGAGAAAGGCACTATCCCTCGCGGAGGTATCTCTCACCATTGATAATACCAACCGCATACTGGATTTCGATTCAGAGATGGTCACTGTAAGCAGAAGAATTTTCCGTGACGGGGAATCTGAATATCTCATCAATAAATCTCCTGTAAGACTTAAAGATATTGATAAGCTCTTTATGGATACCGGTATAGGTAAGTCGGCATACTCTGTTCTTGAACAGGGGAAGATGGACCTTATACTGTCAACAAAAGCTGAAGACAGAAGATATCTTTTTGAAGAAGCTGCCGGTATCTCCAGATATAAGATGCAGAAAAAGGAGTCTTTGCGGAAACTGCAGGATACTGGTGAAAACCTCAACAGAATAAATGATATTCTGAAAGAGATTGAAAGAGAGAAGGACCTTAAATCCAAACAGGCCGACAAAACCAAAGAGTTCCTGAATCTTAAAGGTAAACTCTCTGAACTCGATATTAAGGTCAGCCTTATCAAATACAGGGACCTTGTTAAAAAGTACGAGAAAAACCAGGCCGATATTGAAAAGCTCAAGAAAGAACGTGAAGAACTTTCTGGTAAGGTTTCTAAAACCTCTGCTGAAAATGAGAAGGATGAGAAGAGAAAGAATGATCTTCAGTATCAGCTTTTTGAGATAGTAAAAAAATTAGGTGATTATAAAGTAAGAAGAGAGACCATCGACCTTGCAACAGAAAAAAACAGACGCCTGGTTGAGGAAAACACCGCAAGAAAAAACTCAGTAGTAAAGAAAATTGAAGAACGTAAAGAGAGCCTTGAACGTCTTCTGATTGAGAAAAAAAAGAGTGAAGAGACTTCACTTGAGCTTAAAGATAAAATCGTTGAAGATAAAAAGAAACTCGCTGAATTTTTCGACACAAGAAAACGCAAAATTGATTCCATACACTCATCCCGTGATAAGATTGAGGATAACAACAGAAAGATAAAAGATCACGAGATGTCTCTTAAAAAACTCCGTGAAGCACTCGAAGTAGTTATTAAAAAACTTGTTGATGCCATCGAAAAAAGAAAGATCGAACTGGAAAACTCGGAAAACGAAAGACAGGATGTAAAAAGGCTCATTGAAAGTGAATTAAGCCAGATCGAAATGGATCTCAACAATGCCGTTGATGAACTGAAACTCAAATCCTTTGATCGAGCGTGGATGTTCCTTGAGAAAATTAAAATCAGCGTTTTAAAAGAACACATCTATAAGTTTGAAAGCTATGAGGATGGATTCCGCTCAATTCTCTTTGATAAAACCGGTATCCATGCTGAAAAGGAGAGCCTTGATAAGAGAATTCGCGAACTGGTTCTTTCAATAGATGAGATGAGAGCTGACAATGGCCTCCTTGATGAATTTATCCAGAACGAACAGAGAGAGCTTGAAAACATCAACGCTATGATTACCAGAATTGAAAGGGACATTGCGAAGTATGAAAATGACAGCAACTGGATTGAGAAACAGATAGTATCACTGACTCATCAGATTGACGACATTAAGAAACAGATCGACAACTATAATGAGGACATTGTCAGAACTGATAAAATCATTGAAGATTTTCAGCGCGAGATACGTGAATCTGAAGATAAGCTTATCCAGTTCAACGAAAAGAGTGAAGCTCTCAAAAAAAGTATAAATGAACTTGCAGCCCGAAGAAGTGAAATAGAAAATAACATAGCACAGAGAAAAACCGATTCACGCAAAGATGAAGAGGAGCTTTCACGCATACATGAAAGGCTTGGTTCACTTGAAAGAAACGGTGTAGAGATATCTTTCAAGAGAGATGGAATTCAGGACTACCTCTGGACTGAGTATGAAAAGAAAGTTACTGACCTGAATGAACTCAAAGTTAATGATACAATGATTAACGATTTTCAGAATGATATTCAGGATATAAAAAAGAAGATTCAGGACCTGGGCCCGATAAACAATCTTGCTATCCAGGAGTTCAGGGATCTAAAGAAGAGATTCGAGTACTACCTTGATCAGAAAACAGATATTGAGAAAGCCCGTGAAGATATTATCTCCGTTATAGAGGATATAAATAAAACATCCGTAGAGATGTTTATCAGTAGTTTCAATGAAATTCAGAAGAACTTTGCCGAAATGTTCAAAAGACTCTTTGAAGGTGGTGAAGCCTTTCTTGAGCTTTCAGAGATGGATAATGTTCTTGAGAGTGGAATAGATATCATGGTAAGGCCTCCCGGCAAGAAGTTCAAAAATATCAACCTCCTTTCCGGGGGGGAGAGGGCGCTAACTGCCATAGCGCTTCTCTTCGCGACATATATGGTTAAGCCGTCACCATTCTGTTTTCTGGACGAGATAGACGCTCCTCTTGATGAACAGAATATACAGCGGTTTGTCAAGATGCTCAGGGAATTCTCCAAGAGTACCCAGTTCATAATTGTTACTCATAATAAAAAGACCATGCATATCAGCGAGTCAATTTATGGTGTAACAATGGAAGATCCCGGTGTGTCAAAAATCATATCAGTAAAAATGGAGAGACCGGAGTAAAGCTCTTTCTATGTGCTTATTTTATTGACAAAAAATGAATAAATATGTAAATTGTGTTCAGGAGTGACATATAAAAATATAAAAAGAGACACAATGGAAGGTGTAAAATGAAAATAACAGCTGATGGTATTCTGGGATCAGCCCAGAAGATTAACAATAAGCGACAAACAGAAGAAGGGAGTAAAGGCGCAAAAAAAGATATAAAAACTGATTCCCTTACCCTTGGAAAAGCAATAAATTCCAGGATTGAAACATTAGAAAAAGAGATAAAGGATATACAGACCTCTCTTACANNAAGGGATTGATGATATCCTGAAAAATGACACACCGGAAAATCTGAATCTTACAATGGAAGCATCGAAATTTGAAGGCAGGCAGATTCTAAAAGATTATCTCGGAAATGATACAGCTCCGGCTGCTCTTCAGATAAAGAAGAAGGACATTGAAACTCTGATTACCAGTGATATAAACAGCCTCACAAAAGTACAGGTCGAAGTAGATAATATTGTTGCTTCAAACCTTACGGGCAGCAAAAAGATTGAAAGCCTGATGTCCAACGTAAATGATATTTTCAAAAATATCCCGTCTAATCTGGATACAATTTCAAATCTGGACGCTGATAAGGTAATGAAACTGGTCAGGTGATTTTTTCACCTGACGCTTTAAATTTCTATTTTGAATTCTATTCCGTTCTTATTCCAAAACCCTCTGAGTTGATGAAAATTCTATG
>DINC01000287.1:3575-4462 GCA_002425885.1 Spirochaetia bacterium UBA5550
AATATATAAAATTGATTTCATTCTTCATCTTTGTTCTGACATTTTCCTCTTTATTTGCCGTTGATCTACTGGAGCAGGATAATTCTGTCTATGTACCTGAACTTGAACCTTTAAAGATAGATCTGCAAGGAATTAAAAAGAAAAGTACAATCCGGCAAAATGACACAGTTACTGAAAAGAAAAAACAAGATGTAAAGCCGGCAATAACAAAAACTTCTAAATCCGCAGGAGTTAAGAAAACCGGCTCTAAAATAATTAAAAGTAAAAAAAAGAAGAAACCTGCGCCCGTTATAGTGAAAAAGACTGCAAAAAATGTTAAGATAAAAAAGAAACCTCCTGCAAAACCTTCTGTAAAAAAAGTACAACCTGAAAAGATAAAACAAGAAACAGAAAAAAATAAAACCATCCAAAAACAGAATTCTACGAGTAATGATAAGCCGTTAAAAAATGATAGTTCAGCTAATGTAAATGTGACGAATCAGGAAAATAAGGCTGCTGATTATACTAAAAAAGATCCCATACCGTTTCCTTCTGATATGATTATAATTAATCCTTTAGATGGTGATTCTTCTACAAACCGTCTATATAAAATTAATTATGCACCAATATCAAAGTGGGCTAAACCGCAGGGGCTTAACGTAAAAATGGATGCTCCTCCTGTGATTGACGGTGTTGCCTTCTATACTCCTGATTTTTTTGCTGATTTTAAAGTTGAAGGTTATGATAAAAACAGGGGATATAAACTATATATAGATTTTGTCAGATTTGAAGGCGAAACAGCTTATATTAATTCTATACTGAAAATAATGGGGAGAGATTCTTCAGGAAAATTGTATATAATTGCAGAGATAAACAGGAAAATTCTGAATGAGGATAAAATATTTGAG
>DINC01000295.1:0-284 GCA_002425885.1 Spirochaetia bacterium UBA5550
AAAGTATATAATCGAGCTGTTTATTAATAATATTGATTTTTTCAGTTAATATATTTATGTCTGCAGGCCTGGTATCTGAAAAAATTCTTTCAATAATATTCAGCGGGGATTCTTTTGTCTGTTTTAAATTAAGTTCACAAGCACAGATTTCCTTAGTATTTGCTATACGGGCCCCGCCTGAATTAGAATTAATCACTTTAACATTGACACGTGCTGCTGAATCTTCAAACCATGATTTATAAAGATCAAAGACAAAATCAGATATAACTTTTTTTTCATCTTTA
>DINC01000295.1:289-2648 GCA_002425885.1 Spirochaetia bacterium UBA5550
TAATTTTTCTCTTTCTAATTACATTCTGATTTATTGAGTCCAGATTTTTTAATCTGTTAATCTGTGGAAACCAGTCATCATTATGGTATGTACCGCTGCAATGAATTTCGCGTCCCGTATAAGCAAGATCCTGCCCGAATAGTATAATCGGATCGCAGCCCATATTAAGCAGAAGATCAAAAGCACTTGTTGCAACCGAACCGCCTGACTGAACATCACCAGGTGATTTTGTAAATTTTTCTATCCAGTCCATCACAGGGGTGGTCTCCCGTAATGTTTTACCAGTGGAATCCTGATAGTATTTTGATGTAGTACTGATAATTTTTTTACCGGAATAATAATCCAGAATCGCCGGGCAGCTGACCATATCTGAAACGAGTACTGTATTACGGGGGGTGACTCCTGTAAAATGCTTAAAGCTGTATTTCTGAGCATCAAGAGTCATTACAAAGTGCGGCTCAATCCCGGCTTTGCTAAGAACTTTATACGCTGTATCTACACAAATTATAACTGCTGAATCTTTCAGTTTTCTAAGGTTCTCAAGATCTTTTCTCAACGAAGGGCCTGCTGAAACAATAATTCCGGGATAGTTTTTGAACTTATTGAAAAAAGAGGAGACGCCGGGGGCTATTCCGAGCCATTTGAGATTTGCAAAAATATTTTTTATCCATTTTTCTTCAAATTCAAAACGCGTAAGGAGATCGCTGACACGTGAAGATATATTTAATTTCATATAAGCAAGTATTGTTTCATAAAAATCAGGATTAATCTGGTATGATGGGCGGTGAATATAATGTGCCACACCGCGAAATGATGAAAGATCGATAGATTGAAAAAAATCAGCGAGATCGTTTTCATTCTGAATTATTATAATATTCACCAATGCAGAAGAATTATAGTTTTTACATAACTTTGTTACGGAGGGATCATGTTCGACAGCGAGAATAATTGTTGCAGGGTATTTTTTTTTAAGCGCATTGATATGGTACCCTAACGCTATTCCGGATACAACAATTACGGAACATTTTCCGGCATTAAAAACATCAACACTACGTTCCGATTCTTTTACAGGATCATAGGCCGAATGAAGTTTTATGTCTCTATCAGAACCATCTATTTTTTTTATAAGCGTTTTTAAGCCGCTTTTTGTATCAGAAACGATGTAATCCATATCAGATTTTCAACCTGCAACAGTCATCTGGTTAGCATAATTGGTTTNNCTCTTTTCATGAAAACTTTTAAGATCTTCTATACAATTAATTTTTAGCCACTCAAGAATATCAGTTTCAATGTAATAGTAGCTGTATTTGTTTTTTTCCACACCGCAAAGCATGTTCGCAAAGTAGATTGAAAATGTAAGTTCTTTAAATTCACCCTCAACATTCAGGGGGGAGTGATGATTTTCAATAGCAAGTTTAAGACTGGATGGGAAATTCCATTTTTCGGCGATTAATCCTCCTATTTCAGCATGGCTTATCCCGACAGAAATTTCCTCAAGTATTGAGGATGAACGTAGCTGCTTGTTTCTCGTTATTTCTGATATGGTATGAATTATCCTGTCGTCTGCCGACATCAGGACTATCTTGCCGATATCATGAAGAAGTCCTGCCGTGAATGCTGAATCAGAAACAGCGCCTAATTGTTTGGATTTTGCAATTAATGTGGAGTAATATGCAACACGAATGCAATGTTCCCATATTACTTCAAATTTTTTGTATTTATTCTGTAAGATTGTTTTCGCTGCACTTGCTGTTAATATCAGATTAAGGTTTTTAAGACCGATTATTTTAACAGCATCTTTTATGGTCATTATCCTTTTACCGGGAACAAATCCCGCTGAGTTTGAAAGCTTTATCACATCAGCACTGAGAGATGGGTCCTGGCTGATTTTTGCTGATATTGCATCAATTGTGGAATCTTTTCTGCTGCAGAGATTCTGAAGTTCAATAATATTTTCCGGAAAAGTCGGGAGAGTGTCAACATCATCCAGAACTTTTTTCTTAACAGATGAGATAATGCTCTCTTCCTTCAACTGCTTTGGTACGGTCACAGATACAGTGACGCCTTTTGTATCTGGTGATATGAAAAGATTATCAACACCAATCCCCGAGTTTTTCAGAAGAAAAACCATTAAAGCAAGTCCAAGTCCTGCACCCTCCGTTGAATCGTAAATATCGTTATATGCATCAGCGAGATTCTGATATTTTTTAGACTGTTCAAGACGGGTTTTGATTCTGTTATACTCTTCTTCAATTATTGATACATTATTAAAAACTGTCACTATGAGTGAATTTTCGGTTTTCTTAAAATTAATCTGAATATGATAGTCATCCTGTGCTGTAATTTCCTCTTCAATCTC
>DINC01000371.1:0-7284 GCA_002425885.1 Spirochaetia bacterium UBA5550
CGGATAAACTCCTTTTTTAAAAGTGATTATAAAACTTGCTTTACATATATTGATCATTGAAGGGATTGATTAAAAGGCATTATTTTACTCTAAAAATATGAACAAAAGTGATATACACAGGATAACTGAGGAATACGGACTTGCACCCAATAAAAAATTGGGGCAGAATTTCCTGATCAATGATGACATTATAAAACGGATAGTTAACGCGTGTTCCCCGGAAAGCAGGAGCATCCTCGAAATCGGCCCCGGGCTTGGCGCAATCTCCCGTGGTCTGGCGGAGAGAGCGCTGTCATATACCGCTGTTGAAATAGATTCAGGCTTTGTACGGTATCTCACTGAGCTTTTTTCAGGGAAGGGAAACGTAAACGTAATTCACACTGATTTTCTGAAGAGTGAACTGGATGACAGGTTTGATGTAATTGTTTCCAATCTTCCATATTACTGCGCTTCAGAGATTCTTTTCCGGATTGCGGAAAAGTTCAGTGCACCTGAAGTTTACGGCATGATGCAGAAGGAGATGGGTGACAGGATTATCGCTAAACCGGGGAGTGAAAACTACGGGGCCCTTACAGTTACACTTTCGTACTATTTTGATGTAAAAGTTCTTTTTCATGTTAACGGGGAGTGTTTCTATCCGAAGCCCGATGTCCGTTCCTCTTTTCTCGCATTTAAGAGGAAGGAGAGGGTTTTCACAAAAGCGGATGATGAGATGTTTCATCTTATTGTAAAATCCGCTTTCTGGGGGAGGAGAAAGACTCTACACAAGTCCCTTGCTGAATCTCCGCATCTTGATTTCAGCAAAGAGTTTATACATGATGTTCTTAGTGAATGTGGAATAGATCCCGGTGTGAGGGGGGAGAAACTTTCACTTGATGAATTTGTGAAGCTTACTGAAACAATAATAAAAGCTGGAGACTGAGTTCCGGAATTCCCGTCATTACGAGGAGCGATAGCGACGAAGTAATCTATTATGGTTGGGAATGGTTATTTTTTACAGGGAATGTTTGAGTTGTTTATAATACAAACATTTGTCATTCCGGTTTCCCGATAGGGAATACCGGAATTTCCTTTTTGAACCGGGTGTATGAGATACCGGCATTCCGCTTCACTCCAGCCGGTATGACGGTGACGCTAAACTTTTTTATCAGAAAATATGGATACCCGCCTGCGCGAGTATGACAATAGCATATATAAATAAACTGGAAGAAATAATGACAAACAAAGAAATAGAAAGAAGGCTCGGGGATTTTCTCCACCTTGTGCAGAAACCGGCCAGGTATGTTGGCGGTGAATACAACATGACAGTGAAAGAGGGCGCGGATGTGAGGATTGCTCTCTCCTATCCTGATCTTTATGATATAGGGATGGCGAACAACGGCATCCGTATTCTCTACGAAGCTGTTAACAGAATAGAGGGAGCAGCATGCGAGAGAGTTTTCGCCGTGGCTCCCGATTTTGAAGCTGAACTGAAAAAGCGTGACATTCCGCTATACACTCTTGAAACATACACCCCGTTATGTGATCTCGATATGATTGGTTTCAACATAGCGCATGAACTCTGCCTCACCAATATACTCCATATACTTGACCTGGGTGGAATTCCTCTTCTCCGCGCTGAAAGAAAAGATGGTGACCCCATAGTTATAGCAGGAGGTGAGTTCACCTCAAATCCGTTCCCCGCTGCTGACTTTATTGATCTCTTTTTTATCGGCGAGGGGGAGGAGGGACTTCCGGAGGCTGTGGAGACCCTGAAAAAAAGCAAAGCTGCCGGGATGAAGAGAGCAGAAATAATCGCTGAGATCGGTAAAATTCCGGGGCTCCTTGTGTCAGGTGATTATTCATTCCGGTATGACGGGCTCTCAACTGATATCTCCGGAATGAGGAAGATTAAAAAACGCAGCATAAGCTGTGACGCGGCAGTTTCAATCAATAAGCCAATTGTTCCATCAATAAGGATTTCGCAGGAGCGGGGAGTGGTGGAGCTTTCGCGCGGCTGCTTTAATCTCTGCAAGTTCTGTCATGCAGGATATTACAATATGCCTTACAGAATTTTTTCGAGCGAAAAAGTTGCTGAGGAGATATACAGGCAGATCGACAATACAGGTTATGATGAGGTGACACTTACTTCTCTCTCCGCAAGTGATTATAAACATCTTGTGACACTGCTGAATAATGTGCTCCCCGGGCTCACTGAGCGCGGAGTATCCCTATCACTCCCTTCACTTAAGGTGGATAAAAATACGCTTCCCATAATAGAGACAATTTCCAGTGTGCGCAAAAGCTCACTGACATTCGCTGTTGAATCAGCATCAGAGGAGATACGGAGCATTTCCAACAAAAAAGTGAAGACCGAAGATCTCCTTGAAATAGTGGACTTTGTGTTTAAAAACGGGTGGAAGACTATAAAACTTTATTTTATGATCGGACTCCCCGGCTGCGAAGAAGTCGATGAAGCAGAATCCATCATTGATCTCCTGAAAAAAATCGCCAGGCTTGGAAGCCGCAAAGATATCAATGTAACAATATCTCCATTTGTGCCGAAACCCCATACACCATTCCAGTATGAAAAGCAGATGGACATGGAATATTTTTATGATGTGATTAGAAAGATCAAGAGCGCCGCACCGCGTCAGGTGACAATCAAAAATCATAATGTTAAATCATCTTTTCTTGAAGGGCTTATCTCCCGCAGTGATGAACGGATAGGGCGCGTTATCTATCAGTCATATCTTGACGGCGCGAAATTCGATTCATGGAGCGAATATTTCAATTTTGAAATCTGGATGAAAAATATCGAAGAGCATCTTCCGCACTGGAAAGATTATCTTGATATAAGAGTTCCCGAATTAACATATCCCTGGCAGGTGATTGAAACTGGGAGCGAAAAAGCTGTTGCAGCAATGCGCGGCAGAAAACTGGATATAGCAAACTACAGACAGCCTGAAAAGCGTTATGCGGAGCCTCTCAACTGTGAGAGCAAAGAGTCTGCTATGAAAAAATTTGAGGAGAAATATCCCACGGCTCAGACTCTCCGTTTTGTCTTTTCCAAAACCGGCGGAGGTCGTTTTATCCCTCACATAGATTTTATTGAAAATATCAAGCGCGCGTTCCGCATGGCGGGGTTCCCGCTTTCGTTTACGCAGGGATTTAACAAGCGTGAAAAAATCTCCGCAGGGTTCCCGGTCCCTGTGGGGATAGAGAGCATGGCAGAGATTGCTGACGTTGAGCTTCACAGGGCTCTCGCTGCTGATGAGATCAATTCATTCATCACGGAGATTAACAGGCGGCTTCCGAAGTTCATTAAAGTGGAGAAGGTTTCTATTGTAGCGGAGAAGGGTACTGTTATGGGGAATACTTTCGCTGTTCAATATCGCGCTGAACTTGCCGGTGAAGAACTTATCTCCGCAGCTTCGGCAAATATTGAAAAGAATATATTGGTCGCAAAAACAGGGAAAAGCGGTGTACGTAAAGAGTTCCCTGTGAGCGAGATGCTTCACAGCTTTGAGATAGAGGGGAACACAATGCACCTCAAGCTCTTTGCGGGGAGGGAATCATCCGTACGCATCGATGAATTTCTCGCGGCACTGACCGGTTCTACTGACATCCCCGGTTCGGGCGCTGTTATAATGAAGATCTGCCAGTACAGGGAGACGCCGGAGGGGCTGCAGGTTATTCAGTAGCCTGCGCCCTTTTTTTCATTACCGCGACAGCTCTCTGTTCCATTACAGCGGCTTTATCTCTCTCTCCGATATGTCTGTATATCTCCGCAAGGTTAAACAGGTTGTCCTCGTTTTCCGGATCGAGTTTTAATCCCTCTTCAATATTTTTAATTGCGAGATTAATCCAGAACTTTCTTATATTCCCGTTGAGGCGGTTATTGTAATAGATATTACCGAGGTAGAAGTATGCGGGAGCATAATCTGTATTTGCAAGTTTCAGTTTTTCAATAATTACGGCAGCTTTTTCGTAAGACTTCTCCTGTCTGTACAGATCCCCAAGGGCAAGGTATGCTTCAGTATATGCAGGGCTAACATCAAGCGCCTTTTGAAAGAGTGACTCCGCCTCCGCAGGCCTCAGCTTCTGTATCTCTTTCCCTCTTGCAAAGAGCGGCTTTCCGGCATCGAGGCCTGAGTTGTAGCAGATCATAAAGATCCTGTCAGCTTCATTTTTATCACCGCGCCTGCGGAGATACCTCGAATAATTGAGCATTACATTGCGGCTGCTGCTGTCAAGCTCGTAGCCTCTTTTGAAGTGGGCATAGGCATCATCATGCTTTCCGAAAAACTCAAGAAGCTCGCCAAGCCTGTTGTGGGCGGAGGGCTGTTCATCATTTATTTTTAGAGAGAGTTCATAGTACTCAATGGCTCTATGCCTGTTTTTCTCAAGGAGAAATATTTCAGCAAGGATATTGGCTGACTCATAAGAGCGGGGATTTCTCCGAAGGGCTTTCATCATGCTGTCGTGCGAATCTTTATACATCTTTGCATTGTACTGGCGCAGGCCCCGTTCATGGAAAAAGCTCCAGTCATCAGGGGGGTGAATATCCGCGCTGTAAGACGCCTCTGAAAAAAAAATGCAAAAAAATAATAATGGCACAAAAAAATTTTTTATTGACATATTCACCCTGTATATTAGATATGTATAGTCTTTTGACAAGACGTGGTCAGGTAGCTCAGTCGGTAGAGCAGGAGACTGAAAATCTCCGTGTCGGCGGTTCGATTCCGTCTCTGACCATATTTTTTTATCCTCTTCCACTTTTAAATCCTGTTATAATCAATCAACACATTTATCAATTCGATGAGCATCTATAAAGATTACCGGTAAAGTGTGCGGTTTTTTTGCATATTTTATGCACATCTTCCCTGTCTAACATCTGTTTTAATTATTGACAGGTGCGATTTAGTGTAGCAATTCATATAAATACGATATTTTCAGATTTTTTGGAATACACGCCGCCGGTTNNCGCCGGTTTAACCACATGTATAAATAGAAAGAGGTTTTTATGTCACTTTCAGATGCTTTAGACAGAAGGTTTTTTTATAATTACAGTGATAAAGATGCATATGTCAGATCTTTCGCGAAATTTCTTTTTTTTATATCTGCATTCTTTTTCACAATGATGTTTTTGCTTTTCTTTATCAACCTGCCTAAGCTGGGTGTACTGAGATCATTCACCACCTGCGGAACATCATGTATCAGTTCGCTTATTTCAATAATACTTATCATAAAGGGGCGGGGGAGGACAGCAGGGGCTGTTTTTGCCATTGTGCAGACAGTTATTGCAGTTGCAGGACTCTCCACCAGGACCCCTGAACTTGCTCTGCTCACAGTGGTTTATTTCGCATTCCCGACAGTTATTCTGGCCACATCTTTTTCATATAGATGGGTTCATATATCTGTGGCAACTTTACTGTTCTCAGTTATTATTGTGAATTTTTTAAGATTTGATGTATCATCGGTTATTCATACCCCTGAACACCTTGCTTACATGGTACGTATAGGGACTATTGTGGCTGCCGGAAATTTTGTACTGGTTTACCTTTTCGGCATAGTGACAATGCGTTCGACTAATATCGCACTGAGAATGAGCAAAAGCGAGGCAGAGAAGAGCAGAGAGAAGAATGAGTATATTGTTGAACTTATAAAAACAATCCGCAAATCATATAACGAGCTTACTGATGCCATGGGTGTAACAGATCAGGCAGTGTCGAATATTATAATGAATATGCAGACAGAGGCAGCGACAATTGAAGAACTGGTTGCCTCGATCGAAGAGGTCTCTTCCAGTACCGCAAGTGTGGAAAGCGCAACGCGGGAACAGAATGATTCGGTTAATGAACTGACAGAAAGTATAGATTCTCTGTCAAAGCTTATAGAATCACTCCAGGTTTTCGGTGCAGAACTTCAGAAAAGGTTCGTTGCGATATCACAGATGTCTGCTCTGGGCCGTTCATCCTCTGCTGAACTGAACGAGGTTAACAGGAAGACTCTGTCTAATTCAGATAATATGCAGATGATTACAGGGATAATTGATGATTTCTTCGACAGAATAAATCTCCTCTCGCTTAATGCCGCCATTGAAGCTGCCCGTGCCGGAGAACATGGACGGGGCTTTGCTGTTGTTGCTGATGAAATAGGTAAACTGGCTGATAATTCCTCCAGTGAGCTGAAAAAGATAAAAGATCTCATTGATACAAGCCGCAAAGACGCTGAATTTTCTGATTCAATAATCGCAAGAATTATCGAGTTCATTGAATCTGTGGGGGTAAACCTCAATGACATCCAGGGGAAGGCCGGAGAAACAATGAAGGTAATTGAAGCCCAGGAAAAAATCAGAGGGGGCATGGTTTTACGCAACAGAAAAGTTTTCGAAAAGTCGGAAATGATAAGGGATGCTTCCGCGGAGCAGAGCCTGGCTATGCAGGAGATAGGTAAATCTGTTGAAAGCACTAACTCCCTGGTGCAGGAGAATACAGAAAACGCCGAGTCTCTCAACAGGAATTATGAAAGGATGAAAAATATTGCAGCTGAACTAAAAATGATTATGGATGAGAAGTCGGAGAATTTAGAGACCGCCTGATTCCCATGCATCAGAAGCAGGCGGTCGGCATGACTGAAGTTCCAGTCATGCCGCAGTTTCTGAAAGATGTAGTTTTATTTCTTTTCCTCAAGTGCATCCTTAAGGTCTTCACCCATCTGATTTAAAATTCTTTCACGGTTGGATGTCATAGTGGTTGTGCTGGTCATTTCATGTGAGCTTTCAGGATACTTGTTTTTCAGAGTGAGTATAATATCACCTGTAGTTGTTGATACAAGTCTGACATTCAGCTGGAATGTGAAAAACTTTTTATCCTTCTCTTTCTCAATATTTTTCTTGGTCTTTTTATTATACTCATTGTATTTGACCCGTCTCACTTCCTCTTTATATTCAGTTACTTCACCGAAAAGGAGCGCCTGTGCTCCTGAGAGTTTACCTATCTCTATGGTGTTGCTGAATGCACCGGTCTGAGTTTTTTCAATTTCCTTTAAAATTGAATCCAGTTTATCCCTTTCAACAACCTTTTTGTTGATGTTAAGAAAGTGCCCCTTGAAACTCTCTTCACAATCTTTGGCGATTTTTTTGTCAACACCTGCTGCAGTTTCAAACTTCATGATTGCTATTTTATCAATTGCCTTGAGTTCTTTTTTGTTTACAGAGATCTGCGAAGTGCTGCATGCAGTGAAGGTACATATTACTGCTGATAAAAATAAGATGGCTGAAGATTTAAAAAAAATATTCAG
>DINC01000371.1:7306-8481 GCA_002425885.1 Spirochaetia bacterium UBA5550
GAACTGATTTACAAATAACATATTTTCAGAGAATAGTCAAGAATTTCTTTAAATACATTATAAAGGGTGTATGCATAAAAAAGGCCCCCCTTCCGGGCAGCCTTTTTTAGAGCATTTCTGTTATTATATTTTACTTAACCTGAGTAAGTGTAATCGCTGCTGTGTTAACAATCTCTTCCCATGTGCAGCCGCGTGAAAGGTCAGTGATTGGCTGTGCGAATCCCTGGAGCATGGGGCCGTAAGCTGCTGCGCCTCCGAATCTCTGAACCAGTTTGTATCCGATGTTGCCGGACTGAAGGTCAGGGAATATGAGAACATTTGCATGGCCCGGAACTTTTGAATCAGGAGCTTTCTGTTTACCAACGCTTTCAACAAGAGCTGCATCAGCCTGGAGTTCTCCGTCAATAATGAGGTTCGGGTTTTTTGCTTTTACTATTTCAAGAGCTTTAACGACTTTGTCTACGTTTTCATGTTTTGCTGATCCCTTTGTTGAGAAAGAGAGCAATGCAACAATTGGTTCTGTATTGAGGAAAGTTTTGCATGATTCAGCTGACATAAGAGCTATCTCTGCAAGTTCTTCCGCTGTGGGGTTTGGAATTGTTGCACAGTCACCGAAGATCATGAGGCCGTCTTTTCCCCATTTCTTGTCAGGAATGTCCATTACGAAACATGATGATGCTGATTTAACGCCTGGCGCTGTACCTATGATGTTGAAGCCCGCAACAAGAACTTTACCTGTTGCATTTTCTGCGCCTGCAACCATTGCGTCTGCAACATTTCTCTTAACCATCATTGCGCCCCATCTGAGGTTGTCCAGCATTGCTTTTGCTGCTTCCTCTTCTGTAACACCTTTGTGTTTTCTCATTTCATAGAAAGCGTTTGCAAATTCAGCTTTTTTGTCAGATGTTGCAGGATCGATAAGTGTAAGCCCGTCGAGTTTTACACCCTGATCTGCTGCAACTTTTGCTATGGTATCATGGTTGCCTACGAGAAATACTTCTGAAGCGATTTTTTCATCAAGAATGGCTCTTGCTGCTTTTACAGTTCTTGGTTCTGTTCCTTCTGCGAGCACAAGCTTTTTACCGGCAGCTTTAGCTTTCGCCTTCATGGTTTCAACGAAATTACTCATAATATTACTCCTGGAATTGTATAAAATTTTATTGATTTATTTATAT
>DINC01000371.1:8498-9773 GCA_002425885.1 Spirochaetia bacterium UBA5550
GAGAGACTCAATCAGGTTCGACAGTAGACATATCCAATCTTTATGTCAAGAATTTAATATATGGCAATTAAGCGCAGAAATCTGTGTATTATGATCGATTTAATTCTGTCATGCCCGTGAATACGGGTATCTATGCTTAGTATCATTGAAGAGTCTGTTAATAGATTAGCTTCCAGCTCTCCCTGCGGTCGCCCACTGCCTGCGCGGGAATGACAGGGTTAGTTACCTATTCAGCGATGTGGAACTGGAAATCCCTATGGATGAGTAAATCTCCCTGGTGGCCTTTGACTGGTTCAGTGTATAGAAATGTATCCCTCTGACATCATTATCTATAAGCTCATGAACCTGCTGTGTAGCCCAGTGAATACCGACTTTTTCGACATAGCTGTCATCCTCCGCGCGGAGGAGTGCCCTCTGAAGTTTTGCAGGTATACGGGTTCCCAGTGCAAGTTCAGCCATACGATACATCCCTTTCATTGATGTTACAGGCATAATACCCGCTATGATGGGGATTTTTATCCCCGCAATTTCGCACCTCTCCCTGAAATCATAGAAATCCCTGTTGTCAAAGAAGAGCTGTGTGCAGATGTAGTCAGCTCCTGCATCAACCTTTCTTTTAAGATTATCCATTTCTATGATCCTGTTCGGTGTCTCAGGGTGACCCTCCGGATAGCCTGCCACGCCAATCCCCATTTCGGGGAAATTTTTCTTTATAAATTCCACAAGTTCAGATGCGTAACCGAATCCCCCTTCTGTCCTGATAAATCTTTCCGAACCGGCCTGAGGGTCACCCCGAAGCGCCATTATATTTCTTATATTATTTTCTCTGTACCGGGTCAGGATGTTGTGTATCTCCTCTTCTGTTGAACCTACACAGGTGAGGTGAGAGACTACTGTGATGTTTGTCTCTTTCTGAATTTTGACAATAAGGTCATGAGTCAGATCCCGTGACGAGCCCCCTGCTCCGTAAGTAACGCTGACATAAGCCGGTTTCAGAGGAACAAGGTCGCTTATTGTTCTGAAAAGTGTTTCAGATGCCTTTTCGCTCTTCGGAGGGAAGAACTCAAAGCTGCATGAGATTCTGTTATTATTGAGTATTTCGCGTATATGCACTTTTTTATCCTTAAAGTTATTCAAATCTAAACTCTTCCGGTTATGGTATATGTCAATAAAATTAAGTGATACATTTTGATTTTGTAAAAGCGTTATTTACAGCGGTTCACGATTGAATTAGTACATTGGAGGTCATTCAGGTCCCCGTCTGCACGGGGATAA
>DINC01000371.1:9831-16240 GCA_002425885.1 Spirochaetia bacterium UBA5550
TATTTTCTTTTTGGACAGCCCCCTCATAGTACCTGTTTTATGAGATTCCGGTATTTGTCTGCGACAAAACCGGAATGACGCAGTCCTGATTATAGTATAATAAAAGTTTAATTTCTCACCCGGAGAATTGCCCCTGTAACTATAATAATTACAAAATATATGTATTAAAGCTACTTTCTATTAAGGAAATAATTTATGGACAGAAAAACGGGGGGGGATGAAAAGGGGGAAAACAGCGTTCAGGCGGATTTTATGTTTTTTATGAATAGGGCAAATTATTATACAGAAAAAGTTATTACTGAAGGGGGAGTTAAAAGGTTCCGGAATGGAGAGCTTGCATACTCCTGCGGTTATCCCCTGCTTAAGCTGAGGGGCTCCTATTACAGCATGGGGCTGCAGTATGGCGTGCTGCTCCGTAATGAAATAAAGCAGCTTTACGGCAGAAATAATGATCGCAAGGCTGAGGTGATGAGCGCGCTCCCCTGGTACATGAGGCCTGCCGGCGGTATTATCATGGCTCTGGTCGCGGGGTATTCAGCTTTACGTGTTCCCCGTAAATACAGGAGGGAGCTCTCTGCGCTTTCTAAAGGGAGCGGCGTCGCTTTTATGGATATTGCTACAGCTGCATTCGGAGGAGTGGTCTTTGATGCTGCATGTACATCAGTGCTGGCCGGGGGGAGAAAGGGGCTACTCCACGCGCAGAACCTGGACTTTGAGCCTGCGTATCTTGGCGAGTTCCCTGTGATTGTTGAATATAATCATCCGGGTAAGCTCCGTTACATGCATCTGGGGATTGCAGGTATACCGGGGATTTTTCACGGGATGAATGAGAAGGGTATCTCTGTTACGGTGAACTATGGAGACGGAACGTATAACAGAGAGAATAAAGGTCTTCCAATGGGATATAAACTCCGAGAGATCCTTGAGCGGGCTGAAAGCATTGATGATGTTGAGAGAATTCTTCATGAAACAGGCCCCGATGAACTGGGGTGGATTGTCACAGTGGGGAGTTCATGCGAAAAGTGCGGGGCGGTTTTTGATATATTCAACGGTGAAATTGTCAGGACACCATTCTCCGGTAAAGGATCGGAGTTTGTTCTTAACAATATTTTTTCGCCGGAGAGGACAGGAAATTCCGGTCTTTCAAAAAAGTATCTCCAGATAAGCAGGGGTGAAGGTTTATACAACCTGGCGCGTGCTGACAGACTGAAAAAGATCCCCGGTAAAAAAGGGATACGCTCTGCCGATGAAATGATCAATTTCCTGAGAGACTATGATTTTTACGGATACAGAAAATTCTGCGGTTCAATGAATGCAACCATTGTTAACGAACGGACTCTCCACACTATAATTTTTGATTATGCCGATTCAGCAGTTTATTTCTCATCCGCTCAGGGATACAGTGCTTTGTCGCGAATCGTCCGTTACGACTTCAGTAATGGCGGAGCAGTTTCATACATGGAGCCTGCGCCGGAATTTGAATCTGATGAACTGAAGAGCTTTCTTCAATGGTACTGCAGCTTCCAGGATGCATCAATAATCGGTACTGTGACAGAGGGGATATCGCGGAGATTCAGCTTCGTTAAATTTAAAGATCCCGATTTTTCAGGTGTTGTGAAGAGCGCGCATACCGCGTCGTGCAGAAATCCGCGCGAGCTCTGGTCTCTATTCAGGATATGGAAAAGGAGCAGAATCGCGATTGATCCTGAAGATATACTCCGCTCATGCGATAAGATGATAAAGAGGTACCCTGATCTCGCGATACTCGGAATCATTAAAGGGAACATGGAAAAGTCTTTGAAAAGATATGATGCGGCTGCAAAAACTTTTGAGAGCACTCTCAGGTGCTGTATAATATCAGGGTATGATAAAATTCATATCTATCATGATCTTGTTAAACTTTACGGCAGGAGCGGAAAACAGGAGAAAGCTCTGAAGTATGCGCGTATGAACATTATGCTTATTGAATCATTAACAGAGAGATACTCCAGCGGTGATATTACCGGAAGGATTTATAAAAAGATGAAGAGTATTGTTGAGAAGCCTGAGTGATATCAGGCTTCTCTCTGAGTATCCGTTATAAAAAATTCGAGAAGATTCTTCATACTTTCCGCCTGTGCGCTTATCTCCTCTGCTGAAGATGCAATCTCCTCTGCACCTGAAGCCTGCTGCTGTGTCTGCTCATTGATCTGATCCATCGTTTTTGATATCTCTGTATGAGTTATGGTCTGCTCATGAGTTGAATCAGAGATATTATCAGCCATATCCATAACCTGCCTGGTGGCCTTTGTTACATCCTCCCCGGCTCTTGCCTGTGTTTCAGTGGACTGGGCAATCTTCTGTACAAGTTCTTTTGTATTGTTGATATAATCGATGATATTATTCAGGGCCTTTGATGTATCATTGATGTCCTGTATCCCCTGCTTGGCGGATGTTACTCCGTTGGAAACAAGTGAAGTGATACTCTTGGCTGAATCAGCTGTCTGCTCGGCAAGTTTTCCGATCTCATCAGCAACAACCGCAAATCCGCGGCCATGCTCGCCTGCCCGTGCTGCCTCAATTGCAGCATTAAGAGCAAGGAGGTTAACCTGGTCTGAGATATCTCTTATGAGTGAAACCATCTCCGCAATTTTAATGGAGTTGGCTTCAATGCTGTTCATCCCTGTTATGGTGTTCTGCATAAGGTCGCTGCCTTTTAATGCTTCATTTGTTGTGTCGTTTGCAACCTTCAGAGTGGCAATGGCATCATCGTTAACAGCTTTTATCAGGCCGCCCAGCTCTTCGATGAGCCTGTATGTGTTCTTTGCGTGATTAGACTGTGTCTTGGCACTGTCAGCAATAGATTCATTGGATGCGGAGATCTCCTCAAGAGAGGCAGTTGCCTCTTCAACAGATGCAGCCTGCATCTGGGCGCTGTCCGCAAGTGATGAGCTTGTGGCGGAGAGCTCCTCTGCTGAAGCCGCAAGCTGGTTCGAGGAGTTAAGTGCTGAGTCTACTACTTCGGTTATTTTATCCTGGAACTGCTTCATGTTTTTAATCATATCGCCGAATTCATCAGGGAGATAATCTTCAGTTCGGGCTGTGAGATCCCCTGAGGCAAGTTTTTTAAATACTTTGATTGTGTTCCGTATTGGTGTAGAGAAACTCTTCCCTGTTTTATAAAGTATTATGAAAACTATTATGTATATAAACAACATTCCAAGAATAACGCGCAGAACAATATCATTTACCGGTTTCATAAGGGCGGATTCGTAGCTTGTTGAAACCAGGTAGTGACCTGTTGATCTCAGTTTAATTTTACGCAGCATCAGAGGTTTATTATTAATAGTGAAATCGTGGAATTCGCTGTCATCTCCCCTGACAAAGGCGTTTAAATCTTTGCCGTCCTTATCAAGGAGATCCTTCCCTATCACTTTATCAAGCAGCCTCTCCTCCGGGTGATAAATGATCTTCCCTTCACTGTTCATAATAAAAAATTTTGTGTCATCAGTTGTGCTTACACTGTCAATTATCGTTTTCATCGATGCAGCATTAACAGTGCTGCCGATGGCGCCCCACATATTGCCGTTAATCATTTTGGGAACAAGACAGACGATTACCATGTTCCCGGTGTTTTTACTTATTAACAAATCAGACCATGTTGTCTTTTTTTCTGATTTTACTTTTGTATAATAATCCCGATCAGTGATATCCATCTTCTTGTTTAAATTTGAGTATATNNTATTATACCGTTATTTTTACCAAGAAAAACAAGTTCGATATTTTTACTCTGCATGTGTTCTTTTATTTTTCCGGCAAGTGAATAGGCTTCATTGTCGCTGACTGTTTCAGGTGTAATAAAATTCAGAGCTGAGTATATTTCAACCTGTATCTTGTCAAAGGTATCATCAATTGAGATGGCTGCTTTATCCGCCTGCGATATGGTCGTTGCCTTGTAGAATTCAATGGTTCTGTTGACATTTACAGAGTAAATCCCAATCCCGACAAACAGGAGCGTAATTACAATAAAACTTAGTATCGGTGCAAGAAGCTTCTCAAACATTGATAGAGATCTCAGATTAACAGTGCTTGAAACAGGATAGAGAATTATCTTAAACCTGTAGTAATGAAAAAGTGTAAGACTTAAAGACAGAAACAGCCCTAAAAGTATAAAGAACAGAACCTGGTATGGAGTAATCAGCACCCGTCTATAATAGCTCATTATGGTAATGATAAGTGCTCCTGATATTAGCGGGGTGAAAAACAGAACTGATACTATGCCGGGTAGTCTTTTTGCGAAACCTATAGAGTTTTCGTCATCGGCTTTTTCATTAATTAGTTTCTGCAGTTTATCCGTTAGTTTGTGATATATCAGGAATACAATGGTGAAAACCGGTATTGCGAAGAGAACCATGAATTTTATAGCAGCTAAAACTGCTGTTTTATTTACGCTCATCAGCAGGAGAAGAGCCATTATTACTGGATATGCGATAAGACATGCAATAAAATTTATTGTAAGCTGTTTTTTTATCTGAGTTAAATCATTCTGGCGCATTGCACCCTCCGGCTTCTGTTTGAGTAAATAGGCTTGTTGTTAATTTAATATATTTTAATTGATAGTAAAACTTCAGATTTANNTCGGAAACATGCATATTTATTTCACTTTAAAAACACTTTTAAGATATTCAAGGAATGCCGGGTCATCACACATAATTTTTTCAGCATCATCACTGATTTTTGCAACAGGGTACCCGTTGCATCTGCTCATTTTAATTACGATACTGAGCGGAGTCACACCGGGAAAGTCATTCGTCAGATTGGTCCCTATGCCGAAAGAAACATTTATCTTCCCCCTGAATTCATTGAGCAGCATCTCCGCCTTCCTGAAATCCAGGCTGTTGCTGAAAACAATGGTTTTAGTGATGGGGTTTATCCCTAACTGTTTGTAGTGGTTTATAATTTTGTAGCCGAATTCAACGGCATCGCCGCTGTCGTGCCGTACTCCGTCGTAGAGCTTGGCAAAGTATAAGTCAAAGTCGCGGAGAAAGGCATCAACTGTGATGGTGTCGGAAAGCGCAATACCCAGGTCGCCGCGATATTCATCTGTCCATTTCTGGAGCATATGTTTCTGGCTCAGGTGAAGTTTAACTCCAACAGCCTGCCCCGCCATGATCCATTCGTGCGCCATTGTACCTATAGGCTTTAAAGCGTACTTTTTGGCGAAGAAGACATTTGATGTGCCGAAAAAGTTTGCCGGATCAATATTCTCCCTTAACCTGCGTATCACCTCATCGTGCCACCTGAATGAGTGTCTCCTCCTTGTGCCGAAGTCGGCGAATCTGAATTCATCACTGTTCTCCCGGATGATTTCAATTTTACTGTCTAAAAATTTCCTGGCACCTTCATAATCCGGCTCAGGGATCATTTTTCTGAAATAGATTTCGTTAACAATGGCAAGCACCGGCACTTCAAACAGTATGGTGAGGAGCCAGCTCCCTTTGACTTTGATGATCAGGGTCCCTTCAGGGGTAATTTCCGGTTTTACATGCTCCCTGTTCAGTTTCATCAGGCTCAGGAAATCGATGAAGTCCTTTTTAAAGAAGGGTATCTGTCTCAGATAATCAAGTTCATCTTTCGAGAATCTAAGTGTGCAGAGAGAATCCAGCTCCTTCTCAATGTCACCTAACATCCCGGAAAAGTTTACACCGGCAGTACGGCAGTTAAATGTGTACTCCGCATCAACATCGGGATACTGGTGCAGTACACCCTGCATCATTGTGAATTTATAGAAGTCGTTGTCAAGGAGGCTTATTATTATCATAACTTCAGATATCCGCTTTTTTATTTCATCATCACATCATCGGGATTCTCTATAATAGCAATTCCGGCTTTTTTCATCTCCTCTATGGCATTTACAGTTGTGGGTGCGGATATACCTCTGCATGCTTCAAGGTTTACTACAACATTAAATCCGGCGTTTTTAAGCTGAAGCGCTGTTCTCTTAACACAGTAGTCTGTGGCGAGCCCGCCGACAATTACTGTATCTATCTCACGGAGCTTCAGAAACTCAATAACCCCTGTCGAATTTTTTCCTGCAAGGTCATGATAGCATGCGCCATAAGGGTGCATGTCCGGCTCCATACCCTTCCACACAAAAAAGTTGTATTTAGAAGGGTGCGGAAGATCATCAAGAAGCTCGGCCCCCTTTGTACCCCCTATGCAGTGGGCTTTCCATCGTATGTCAACATTTTCACCATCGACCGGGGTAAACTGAGGTTTATCTTTATCAGCAATCCATACAGCTTTTGTATTGTGCCAGTCCTTTGAACCGACTCTCACACATGCGAGCTTTGCCTGCCTGTTAAGCGCCTGGGCAATTTTATCCCCTTCAGCCACAGGGAGTTCCTCGGGGCAGAGGGGTGTAAAACCT
>DINC01000009.1:0-911 GCA_002425885.1 Spirochaetia bacterium UBA5550
AGGACATCCTGTCCTCGTTAGATAGTGCAGTCAGGATGACTGTCTGCATCCATGCCACACGATATTGCACTTATGGATGCCCGCCACATCGTGTGGCTAATCCTTAATGAGATGGGCTTCGAGATAAAAATATTTCAGGTTTTAAATAGGAAAGCTGGTTTTGCAAATGATGAACCGCTTAACGCGATCCCAATAATCCCCTGGCGTGCTGATACTGAAAACAGGCATAAGATTAAAATAACCTACCCTGCAAATCCTCAGCCGGATAAAAAACCCCTATTATTATAAATGGATTACGGGATACAAAATGATGCTCTTTTGTTGTACCAAGAAAAAAATATAAATCCTTCTGACTGAATGAGTCCAGGTACTTTTTATTAATCGCAATCTCATCCTCGCGCGGCCATTCACGATCTGTCTTTTCAATTATTAAATCAATTACTTCTGCCGGTTTAAAAACGGCCAGTGATGTTTTGATCTTCTGATCATGCGCATCATCAATAAGTTTATCGAGACTGGTACATACTTTGCGAAGGCAGATTTCTTTCCGCCTTTCCCATGTGCCGTTATCTGTACCGATAGATTCACCAGGAATAACATTATCTATATTAACCGGCCTGTAACTTTCCGGTCTGAAGTCTGAAGTATTTTTTACAAGGTCAAGTTCGATCCACTGATACTTAGCAAAACGTGAATCATAATCTAACTTGCGATATGGGATAGGATATATTCTTATGAATGTTCCATCCTCTTNNCATGTTGGATAGGTCTTAACAGTAATAAGAACTTTCTCTTTTACCATGACTTCACCTAAAGATGAATTATTGTATCGACGGGGGTATATTTATCCAGTATATAGTCTGCGAGTATTTTCCTGTGGCATTTATTAATATCTGCTTCAAAACATGTGA
>DINC01000009.1:959-2307 GCA_002425885.1 Spirochaetia bacterium UBA5550
AACATGTGAGCGCTATACGTTTATATTTTTTCAGAAGGTCAAGCACCTGTTTCTGCTGTTCCTCTGTATTCTCAAGAGTTTCATTTTTATATTTATTAAAAAGCAGATTATAGCTGTTGTCATCATCAATGTTTTCTCTCTCTTCTGAATCTATGCCAAGTTCAGGTATAGAAACATAAACAATGCCGGTTTCATTGCATATATGTTCAAGTCTGTTTTTACTAAAACCAAACTTCATGCTCCTGGGATTTCTACGCACATCCACAAGACACCTGATATCATTTTTTATCAGTTTATTAATATATGCTTCAATGCTTCTCCCCTCATAGCCTATTGTGCATAGGGCTTTGTCTGATTTATGAGGCCTGATTTTATTTACTTCCTCGATCTCTTCAGGTGAGAGGTAGTTATCCTTAACTGTGCTGTTCAGTGCATAATATGGCGCGGATGTATAAACATAATGCATCATTGCACGTTTGCTTTTAAATTCATGGATTTTCAGCTTCAGCTTTTTAAGCCTTTCCTGGTCATCTGTTTTCAGAGATTTAATGAAGCTTTCATTACTCAATTTGCNNTATATCGTTATCATCGATCTTTATATAACCTTTTTCGCACAGGACTGTAAGATCACTCCATGAAGTAAAAGAATAGCTGCCGAATTTATACGGCACGAATTCATAAACTGGTTCTTTCTGTGAAACAGTGGCAAGGAACAGGTATTTCTGCAGCTCTATCTTTGAAAGTTTGTTTTCAAAGGTTTCGAGCAGGGCAAGGAGAAGTTTCCGACGGTAGAACATTGGTTAATTTAACACCTTATCCAGTCTATTACAGATCCTTCACATTCCGGACTGTTTGGGCAAACAATGAACTCATTTCCTCGTTTATCTCTGTAAACTTTATAGTCTCTGACATTTATTATTTCATCACAATGAATGCATCTTCGTTTTTCAGATAAACCGGGTACATTTTGAAAAGGATAGTTTTCATTAAGATACCTTGACTTATCTTCTATTTCAATAAAACCTTCATTTGACGTTTTTTTGACTTTTGCCATAGTAATCTCCTGTAGCCTTATTACTTAACATGCAAGTAGTAATATTTAAAAGTGTCAATAAANNTTGTTTAAGATTTACTATTATTACCTGCAATTTATATATATCAATATCTCTTCTATCAATATTTACGCTTTCAATCATTTACAAATTGTTTTCCCACAGCAGGTGGGCAATATACCTGTTTTCCGGGGGTCAGTTTTGCGATTACGAAGGGGTCAGATTTCTGAAAATTAACAAGGGATTGCAACTCCTTGTTACTATTTGAGCGAGGATGCTTTCCGGAATTTTTTCTC
>DINC01000009.1:2316-3833 GCA_002425885.1 Spirochaetia bacterium UBA5550
CGGGGATAAACTCCGGCGGGGGTCTACGCGCTGTCATACCCGCGAAGGCGGGTATCCACTTCTTTTGATATATTTATAATTCTTTTTGCAAGGGGGGGGAACCTTTATCTCTGCCTCACAATCACATTCACCCACTTCTCATCGGATCTCCCTTCCCTCACATCTGATGTGATGAAGTTCTCTATTATCTCTATTCCATCCAATGTGTTCAACAGTTCAGTTATTGTTTCAAATGTATGACAGTTGAAATACCTGCCGTCCTTAACATAATCTTTTTCTCCATATTTGAATGACATAAAAAAGACTCCGCGCGGTTTTAAGAATCCGGTAAACTTTTTCAATACAGCATCAAGCTCCTCCGGTTTCAGATGGAGGAGAGAGGCGCAGGCCCATATTCCATCGAATTTCATTTCTGTTTTGTACTCCTGGAATGTGGCGAGTTTTACCCTGTCACCAATGATTGTTCTGCAATGCTCAACCATTGCTTCTGATGCGTCCATTGCGTAGATATCGTAGCCGGAGTCTTTGAAGGCTTTCGCGTCCCTGCCGGGGCCGCAGCCGGAGTCGAGGATTGTTCATGTGCGGAATCTGCTCATTTCATTCCAAACTCTTTTTTCAATTCATCATGAGAGATCCATTGCTTGTTTTTACGCTTTGTCTCTATCGCTGAATAATAATCCTTTTTATCTTCTGCAAGAGCTTTGAGTTCCATATATTCATTATAATCGAGTATTACAGCTACAGGTTTACCTTCCTCTTTAATTATATGTTTTTTAATCATTATATGCCCCCTGCCGGTGTTTAATTTCGTATATGTTTATTATAACTAAATTCTCGTCAAAAATGATACGATAATTGCCGACTCTTAATCTTTTGAGATCCTCAAATTTACCCTTTAGTATTTTTATATCATATCGTTTATCAGGATGTTCAGCATAATCCTCTACTGCTTTAACAATCATCCTGGCAGAATCTTTATCTGATTTAAAAATTTTGCGCAGTTGTTTTGCGGCTTTTTCAGAATATTGTATTAATTTACCCATAATCTGCTTATATACTCCTTTTCTATTCTCCGTCAAGTATCTTTACGGATTGTTAATTTATATACGACCATGGAAGGAGTATTTTTAAAATTATTTTGCAGGATGAGGATGTTTCCCCGGAATTTTTTCCGGTGAAGATATTTTTATTATTTCTTTACTCTCTGTTGCAAGGGGTGGAACCGCCCACCCCTTCGCGAACCCGGCGGCTCTTCAGGCGGCAGAGAGCCTACTCCTCAGGTGCCGGAGCGGCTTCTTTGTGCAGCCGGAACTTTTTGCGTGATAATATTATTTGTAATAGAAATTTTCCGAGGTCTTGCTTTACCGATACTATTGCAGGCTCAAAGAGACATCCGTGTCTCTTTCGCCGGTCGCGTACGTCCTGTACGCTCCTTGGTTCGATGGATTTATTCTATCCTAAATGTGCAGTTGAATTTCAGGAGTAGTAATCATAGATGTCATTTCGAACCCACATCA
>DINC01000372.1 GCA_002425885.1 Spirochaetia bacterium UBA5550
AACATCATTAATATTTTCTGTTATTTATTATATCGTTCTACCTTTTATAGAGGGAACACATTCGTTAGAGTGGAGTAGAAATGTAATAAAACCGGTAGACAGTCTACTTGATTGTATTTACTTCAGCATAACTTCACAGGCGACAGTGGGATATGGAGATATTGTACCGAAGTCCGCAGGCGGTAAGGTAGTAACAATAATTCAGGTTATATTCGGGTATTTTTATATTGCATTCACAGTAGCATTTTTTACGGCAAAAAAAATCTTAAATTCTGACAAGTTTAATTCATTCCTGATTAGTTATAGCGGCTTTTCTCCTCAAAAACAAACTGAAAGCATAAAGAAGGAGGTGCATTAATCTTGTCTGTTAGATTAATATTCAGTAAAATCTGTTATTTTCTGTTTTTTATTTTGGTGTCCTGCCCGGTATCGGTTATGGCATCTGATAACGGCGGAGATCATAGTACTGTTGTAAGCAGTGTGGGTATAGCCATTCTCGCTGCCACAGTAACCGCCTACATCGGGCATGTATTCAAGCAGCCTCTCCTGCTTATGTATATAGCTGCAGGTATTTTAATAGGCCCGAAGATCGGACTTGGGCTTGTTGAGAAGATGAGCGATATTGAAACCATATCGCATTTCGGACTCATCCTGCTCCTTTTTCTTATTGGTCTTGAGATTGATATTAAGAAACTTAAGGAGTCGGGAAAATCACTAATCTTTAGTGGCCTTTTCCAGTTTCCCATTACACTGGCTCTGGGTCTCGGTTTCTTCCTCCTGCTGGGAT
The DNA here is from genome assembly GCA_002425885.1 of Spirochaetia bacterium UBA5550. Classification (GTDB taxonomy): domain Bacteria; phylum Spirochaetota; class UBA4802; order UBA4802; family UBA5550; genus UBA5550. The sequence goes on from DINC01000372.1 coordinate 788, forward strand.
ATGCTTCCGGTAACGGAAAGTATGATCTTCTTTATCTTGCGGCATGCTGCGGACTCAGCAGTACTGCTATTGTTGTTAAGCTCCTTTACGGAAAATTTGAGCTTGATACGCTTGCAGGGAGGATAACTCTCGGCATTCTTGTTTTCCAGGATATATGGGCAATTATACTTCTCGGTATTCAGCCGAATCTCTCCAACCCGGACATTGTGCAGATACTTCTCTCTTTCGGTAAAGGGTTTCTCCTTGTTTTTCTAAGTATGATGATCAGCAAGTATATACTTCCGAGAATTTTTAAAACAATAGCAAAGGTTCCGGAACTTGTTCTTGTCTCCTCCCTGGGGTGGTGTTTCCTTGTCTGCGGCATGGCTTCATGGTTTAACCTCTCCCTTGAGATGGGTGCTCTTATTGCAGGTGTTGCGATTTCCACGTTCCCTTACAACCTTGACGTTATAGCAAAGGTTGTTAATATACGGGATTTTTTTGTTACACTCTTCTTTGTGTCACTTGGGATGCAGATACCGAATCCCTTTGATAATACAGGTATTCTCATGGTAGCAGGACTTGCTTCGGTTTTTCTTGTGATTTCAAGGTTCCTTTCAATTTTCCCGATACTTTATTCACTTAAAAACGGACTCAGGGTGAGCCTTCTCACATCAATCAACCTGTCGCAGATAAGTGAATTTTCACTGGTTATCGCGTCACTTGGAGTAGCCGCAGGGCATATAAGCATTGATACTATGTCTGCAATTATATTTGTATTTGTTATTACATCAATAGTTTCAACTTACATGATTAAGTATAATAACTCAATTCAGAAATCGATTTCAGCTGTTATGAAAAAGATAGGAGTGAAGGACATTGAAGGTGTGGAGGAGGAGGCCGCAGAGTCAGAGGGCAAAGAGATAGCTATTCTCGGTTTTCACAGGATGGCCAGCTCCTTCCTTCATGAAATAATTGAATCTGTAAATAATGATGAAAGCGGATCTCTTAAAGATAAGCTTGTTGTGGTGGATTTTAATCCGGAGGTACATGAATCTCTTCAAAGCCTTGGTGTAAGAGTGGTTTATGGGGATATCAGCCATATTGATACGCTTCACCACGCAGGTATCCATGATGTTAAGATTGTGATATCCACAATTCCCGATACCATACTTGTGGGAACAGACAACCTTAAGATAATCAGACAGATGAAAGATCTCTGCCCGCACGCGAAAGTTATAGTTACGGCAGAGAGTATTGAGCGCGCACTGAAGATGTATGCTGAAGGTGCAGATTATGTTTTTATACCGAGAATACTTGCTGCAAAAAACCTGAAAGAGATGGTTAGCCTGATTATTAATAATAAAGAAAAGGATATCTCTAAAATTGTGTCAGGCGAGATTGACATGCTTCAGGCAAGATATGAGATTATAAAGTAAATAAATGATTATTTTCAGGAATCCTGTGACTCCCTGATCACCAGGGCATCACAGGATAGTACTGAAACTATACGTTTGGCTATACTCTCGAAAAAATATGACGCCACCGGATTTCTTTTCCGTGACCCCATAATTACAAGGTCTGTTGATGAGTTATCCACAAACTCCTGCACAAGCGGCGCAGGTTTTCCCCATTCAATAATGATATTGATTCTTTCCCTGTCGTGGGGGGAGAGGCCTGCGGAATCAATGAAAGCGTTAAAATCCCTCTGGGCATTAATTTTTATCTGCTCATGGAAGGCATTATGGCCGTCAAGAGCATGTGATCCATAAGCCTCTTCAGCGAAGAGTATATCAATCTTCCGGTCTTTGAATATCGTAAGGGCAGTCTTTATAGCCCCTGCTGAAACACCGGATATATCGGACGCGGCAAGTATTTTGCTGTAGGGTCTGCTCATCCTGTCTGTTACTATGAGCATTGAAATATCTGAACGCCTCAGCAGCCTGTTTACTGTTTTACCAAGGGTGTGGTGACCCAGCATTACATCACGGGCTACTCCGCAGATTATAAGATCGCACTTTTCTTTAGATGCGGTTTCAAGGATGATATCAGCTGTGTCCCCTTTCTTTATTATTATATTAATTCTGCCTGAATTATCAGGGAGAAATTCCTTCAGTTCATGACGCGCTTTCTCTGCGAGTTTATCAGCGTAACTGTGGGTGCTTATCAGACGTTTGCGGTAGAATGTGCGGAATTCATTGGATGGCTCAATAACATGAAGAATAATCAGTTCAGCGTCGAACTGCTTCATAAGCTGCAGGGCTCTGTCGAGTGCCCGGTCACACCTTGCACTGAAGTCCGTTGCCAGTAGAAGTTTTACCGGAGGAACTGCCATAGTTTCACCTTTCCCTTTTTAATGAAGATTAATACAGCACTATTGCCGACTGAAGCAGCTTAGAATCTTAATTGTTACTTTTTTTACATCCTTCTGGCTCACCAACACTGAGAGAATATCTCCCGGTGTAACTACAGTTGAACCTCTCGGGGCTATTATTATATTATCTCTGTTTACCATAGTTATTGTCACGCCCGCGGGGAGGCCCATGTCTGATATCCGGCATGCGCCTGTATAAACATCATTATCTATAAATATCTGTATCAGTTCATAATCAGTTTCATGAACTGTAACGAGTTCCATTGTCTGTCTGGGTTTCTCACGGTTTTTTCTGCTCAGCTTTAAAATATCAGCAAGTTTCCCTATTGTTGTACCCTGGATTAGAATAGATAGAGTTACAGCAAAGAATACTATATTGAAGATCTGATGGCCGTTATCAATTCCTGCTGCGGCAGGATAGGTCGCCAGAACAATTGGAACAGCTCCCCTTAATCCGCTCCAGCTTATGAAGACTTTTTCCTTAAGAGAAAAACCGGAAAATGCTGTGCATATAAAAACTGCAGCAGGGCGCCCGATTAATGTGAAAATCAGAAAGAGAATAAGTCCAGGTACAAGAACTTCAGAGAGCTGTTTCGGAAAGACAAGAAGGCCCAGCAGAATAAAGAGGCCCACATTTGCTATAAAAGAGAGAATCTCTGTAAAAGATGAAATCCCGCTTTTGAAAGGGATTTTTTTATTCCCCATAATATATCCGGTGAAAAAAACAGAGATGATACCACTCGCCTTTGAAATGTCAGCTATACCGAAACTGAAGAGAATTACACCAATGAGAAAAACATAGTAATAACCTATATCTATGTTCCTGATTTTATTGAAGCACCAGATAGCTGCTTTGCCGGATAACATTCCGAAAACTACACCACCGCCAAGCTGCCAGGTAAAAAGGAGAATGGACTCAGAAGTCTCTATCCCTGCGCCTGCGGCGATTTTAATTATAAAGCTTACAAGAATAATCGCCATGGGGTCATTCGCTGCGGATTCAATCTCGGTGACAGATGCAACTTTTTTGCTGATTGATCTTGTTCTGAGAATTGAAAAAACAGCAGCAGCATCTGTTGATGAAATTATCGCGCAGAGAAGAAATGAATTTATGAATGTCCATCCGCTGAAATAATAGAAAATCATCGCGGATATAATTGCAGTGAGAAAAACCCCTGCTGTGGCAAGGAGCATTGCAGGTTTTGCCACAGGCCTGAAATTATGCGTTTTAGTGCCGTAACCTCCGGCAAAGAGAATGAATATCAGAGCAATATTAGCCGCGCTGCTGGTTAAAACTGCATCATCAAAATAAATTAATCCGGTTACATCACTTCCGAAAATTATCCCTATGGCAAGGGCTATAATAATGAGAGGGACATTCAGCTTTGTGGATACCCTGGCAATAAAGACCATGAAAAGAAGGATAACAGAAATAATCAGCAGAATAGGCTGTCCCATTTTACCTCATACAAAGAATAGTTCTTTTAAGGATGCTCTCAGATCAAAATGAAATGGACTTGTAAAAAATCAGCTGATTAAGATTATTCAATAATATAAAAAGATGTAAAGCATTTTACACCTGTTCTGTTTCAGTAATTTACCTGTAATGTGTCAGCCTCAAGTCGATCCCTGTGCTCATCTGCATAGAGAATATGGTTTTTCTCCTCCAGCAGCCATGCTTCATTGATGTTGTTATGCGCAGCGACAGATAGCAGCCATTTCTCTTCAGCGGGATGTATTTCATTATCGGATGCTGCAAGCAGAAGTCCGTCTTTAAGAAATTTTTCGGCAATTTCAGGGGAGGAGAATTCCGGTGGTGTAACAGTAATATATTTATTGTCGAGTATCTCATGGATTGCGTTTTCTATAAATGATTTTTCAAAACCGAGATTTAGCCCGACACGTGTCATCAGTTCATATTCCTTTTCAGAAATTTTTCTGTCTTTCCGGATAAGGAGAAGCAACCCTTTCAGATAACTGCTTGCATCAAGAACTGATATTTTCATTTGCATCCTCGCAGGTTTAATTATAATATTTTAATTTCTGAGTATGAATAACGAATGTTGTTACAAAATACGGTGAATTTAAAAAGAGAGGTACAGGTTTAAAAATAATTTCTCAGATAATTTTTTAATGGAAATCTTCCACCTTATCTCTGAAAAATGTCCCATGGAAAAAAATGCGGTTTTTGACATTACGGTAAATCCGAAATCCTCAAAAAGCGAAGCTGTAATTGACAGCAGCGGAGGAATCAGGGTTTATCTTAACTCCCCCCCTGTTGACGGAAAGGCGAATAAAGAGTGCATTGAGGTGCTATCGAAAAAGCTTAAAACAGCAAAGTCTAACATCTCCATTGAAAAAGGGGAACAGGGGAGACACAAGAGAATCGCGGTTTCAGGGATGTCGATGGATGAAGTGATGCAGAAGATTAAAGGTGATAAATGAAGAAGAGACTCGGTTTCCACCTCTCGGCAGCAGGTGGAGTATATAACGCAATAGATGAAGCGGCAGAGCTGGGGATAAATGCTCTGCAGATATTTACAAAGAATTCAAACAGGTGGACAGCTCCCCCCTTAAAAGAGAGTGACATCAAACTATTCCATGAAAAATGGAGAGCCATTGGTGATCTCTCAATCATCTCCCACACCGGCTATCTGATAAACCTGGCGGGTGAGGGTGAAAACCTGGAGAAGTCGAAGATCCTGATGCGCGATGAGATTTTTCGTGCTCATCTGCTTGGGATTAAATACCTGGTGCTTCACCCCGGCAATCATAAAGAGCGGGGAGTTGAAGCAGGGATAAAGTCCGTTGCGGAAAATCTTGATGAAATTTTTTCAGAGGACGAAACTGAAGTTGTGGTGCTCCTTGAGACTACAGCAGGGCAGGGATCGTCGGTGGGCCACAGGTTTGAGCATATCAGGGATATTATAGCAGCGTGTAAATACAGCTCACGGCTCGGGGTCTGCCTTGACACCTGCCATATCTTTGCTGCTGGTTACGATATATCCACTCCGGAAGGTTACGTGTCCACTATGGATGAGTTTGACCGGAATATAGGTTTTAACAGGCTGAAGCTCTTCCACTTCAATGATTCGAAGAAGGGTGCCGGGTCAAAGGTGGAAAGGCACGAGCATATAGGGCTGGGCGCAATAGGGAGTACAGGCCTCTCTCTCCTCCTGAATGATGAAAGGTTTGACCATATAGATTATATTTTAGAAACACCTGTTGATGATGTGAGGGATGACAGGGATAATCTTGAAGTTGTACAGGGTATGCTTGTCTCTTAACTTAATTTCATCGGGAGAGAGGATGATCTTTAATTTAATCAATCCGGGTTTTAAAAAATTGTGACAAAAAGTTATCTGCTTTATCAGAGGGGAGAGGTTTTGAGAATAGATACCCCTGCCCGTAATCGCAGCCGCATTCTTTAAGAATTTCAATATGCGACTCGTCATCAACTCCTTCAGCCACAACCTTGAGCCCCAGGTTATGCGCAAGGCTCACCAGAGATTTTACAAGTGTCTCACTCTGCTCGTCAATGTGCATCCATTTTACAAAGGACTGGTCGATTTTAATAATATCAACAGGGAAGTGCATGAGGTAACTGAGCGATGAATACCCTGTTCCAAAATCATCCATGTAAAGAGTAAACTTTTTTGAACGGAGCTCCAGCAGTGAAATATTGGCTGACTCCATATCCTCCATAAATGCACTTTCAGTAAGTTCAAACCCGATGTCATGAAAATCGATGCTGTATTTATCAATAATTTCAAAAATGTGAGATGTCAGTTGAGGGTGAATAAACTGTCTTGCCGAGAGGTTGATATTAATTCGTAATGGCGTATCAAGAATGAATTTTGTTTTCCAGTATTCAATCTGGCGGCAAACCTCTTCGATTATCCATAATCCCAGGGGGAAGATGATCGCCGAATTCTCAGCAACTGTAATAAAATCCCCGGGAGGGATAAGCCCCTTTTCCGGGTGTTCTATTCTTATCAGTGATTCAAAACCTGATGGCCTACCTGTTTCAAGCAGGATCACCGGCTGGTAGTGGAGCCTGAACCAGTTATTATCAAGAGCTTCCCATAGAAAATCCTCAATCTCTCTTGTGTGAACATTTTTACCGTTGTCTCTGAAATGGAGTCCCTGGGCTTCTGATTTTTTTTTAATGAGTTTTTTTACAATTTTGTTCTGAGCGAGGATGTTAAGAATAAGGGAGCCGGTAAAATCTGATATTTTTGAGGTATCCTTTTTCTCGGCATCAGTTTCATTTAAAAAATCAATTTCAGTAATGTCAGGTTCAGCAAATAAAGGTATGTACTTCTCCCTATCAAAGAGGTGCTTAATTTCATTAACAATAGAGGCGCTCAGGCCGATGAAGAGTATCTTTTTAGGTTCCATAAACAGGATTAAATATAATGAAAACCGGAGAATTTGCATAGAAAATTAATTAAGTTTAAATTAATTGGTTGTTTTGGCATATTATTTGTTGCATTAAGTCTTTATTTGTCACTGCGAGGCATGAAATGCCGTGGCAGTCTGTTAAGGTAGTTATAAGCTTTACCGGTACTATAAGTTCTGCCAATATAGATTGCTTCACTCCCTGATAGTCGTTCGCAATGACAGCCGAAAAATTATAAAAAGAGTCATCTATGAAAAAGTTCAAAGTTGTATCACCATATAAACCGTCCGCAGATCAGTTCAGGGCGATTCAGGGGCTTGTGGCTGGAATCAATGAGGGGAAAAAGTTCCAGACACTCCTTGGCGTCACAGGCTCAGGAAAAACTTTCAGTATGGCTAAGGTAATTGAAGCAGTGAACAAGCCTGCTCTTGTGCTTACGCATAACAAGACACTTGCCGCGCAGCTCTTCCGTGAGTTCAAGGAGTTCTTTCCGGAAAATGCAGTGGAGTATTTTGTCTCCTACTACGATTATTACCAGCCCGAGGCCTATGTTGTTTCCTCTGACCTTTACATTGAAAAAGATTCATCCATAAATGACGAGATAGACAGACTGCGGCTCAAGGCGTCTTCATCTCTGCTGGAGCGCCGTGATGTTGTTGTGGTCTCCTCTGTGTCATGCATATACGGTTTAGGGAGGCCTGAGAATTTTGAGAAGGCGCATCTTGTTTTGAAAACCGGGCAGGATTTCGGGCGCGATGATCTCCTCCGCAAGCTTGTTGCTGTTCATTACGAGAGGAACGACATTGCATTCACACGCGGTATGTTCAGAGTGAAGGGTGACATTGTGGATATCTACCCTGCATATCTGAAGCAGGAGGCTTTCAGGATAGAGTTCTTCGGAGATGAGATTGAGCGCATTACTGTTTTCAATCCGGTGAGCGGAGAGGTGAAGGGTGAGACAGATATGTGCGCAATATTCCCTGCAAAGCATTTTATCTCAGACCCTGAGGATATGCAGGAGACAGTTAAACTGATTGAGGCGGAGCTTGAAGCGCGACTTGCTGTTTTCCGTAAAGAGGGTAAGCTTCTTGAAGCGCAGAGGCTCGAGAGCCGATGCAAATATGATATTGAGATGATGCTTGAAACAGGATACTGCAGCGGAATAGAGAACTACTCCCGGATAATAGACAGGCGCAAGGCCGGTGAGAGGCCGTCATGTCTCCTGGACTATTTCAAGGGGGACTATCTCCTCCTTGTTGATGAATCACACGTTACACTCCCTCAGGTGAGAGGTATGTATGAAGGGGACAGGTCACGCAAAGAGAATCTTGTGAACTACGGGTTCCGGCTGCCGTCAGCTCTTGACAACAGACCTCTTGTATTCAAAGAGTTTGAAAATATAATTAAGCAGTCGATATTTGTGTCAGCAACCCCTGCTGATTACGAAATGGAGCATTCTGAAAATATTGTTGAGCAGGTGATTCGTCCCACAGGCCTCCTTGATCCGGAGATAGAGGTGAGGCCCGCTTTAAATCAGGTGGATAATCTCATCGGTGAAGTTAATAAACGGGCAGAGGCTGGTGAGCGTGTGCTTGTAACAACTCTTACAAAGAAGATGGCTGAGGACCTTGCAACATATTTTGATGAAGTAGGGATAAGGGCAAAGTACCTCCATTCGGAGATAGATACAATCGAGCGTGTGGAGATTATCCGTGACCTCAGGAAAGGGGAGTTCGACTGCCTCATAGGGATTAACCTGCTTCGTGAGGGTCTCGACATTCCTGAGGTTTCACTTGTTGCAATACTTGATGCTGACAAGGAGGGATTCCTGCGGTCAAAGAGGTCCCTTATACAGACAGCTGGGAGAGCTGCGCGTAATCTCAACGGTAAAGTTATAATGTATGCTGATAAAATTACAGATTCAATGCAGGCAGCAATCGACGAAACCAACCGCCGCCGTAAAATTCAGGGAGATTATAATATTGCTAATAATATCAAGCCTGAATCGATTAAAAAAGATATCATCGATATGATCGAACGTGAGTATATAAAAGAAAACAGTTATCTGGAATATGTAGCTGAATCCGGGACATCCTACAGGAGCAACAGCATACCGGATCTTGAAGCTCACAAAGAGAAACTCCGTGAGGGGATGCTTGAAGCTGCGGATAACCTTGAGTTTGAAAAAGCAGCAGCTCTCCGCGATCAGATGATAGATATTGAAAGAAAGATTGACGTATTAAAAAAGAAAAGGAAATAGATAATCACCACAGAGGCACGGAGTTCACGGAGAAATATAAAATAAAAACTCTGTGCCCTCCGTGTCTCCGTGGTAAAGAAATTTAACGAGTTATATATTATGAAAAGATTTATATTGATAACTATATTTCTATTGTCAGGAGCAGGGCTCTTCGCTGCTCAGAATCCTGTTGTTGTGATGAAAACTTCCATGGGCACTGTGGAGATTGAGCTCTATGCTGATAAAGCACCTGTTACTGTGGCAAACTTTCTCTCATACGCGGATAAGGGTTTTTACAACGGGACTATATTTCACAGGGTAATAGGAAACTTCATGATCCAGGGTGGAGGGTTCACTCCCGGAATGAGGCAGAAATCAACCTCCTCCCCGATAAAGAATGAAGCGGACAACAGGATTCCAAACAGCCGCGGTACAATTGTCATGGCGCGCACTCAGGATGTTCACAGCGCAACATCGCAATTCTTCATCAATGTTGTGGATAACGGGTTTCTTGATTACAAATCATCAACTCCTGCGGGTTACGGTTACTGCGTTTTCGGAAGAGTTGTTTCAGGGATGGATGTTGTTGATAAAATTAAATCTGTGCCCACAGGGAATTACAGCTTCTTCCAGGATGTGCCGCTAACGGATGTAGTTATTCATTCAGTGCAGAGAAAAAAGCTCACACAGAGGCGCTAAGACGCAAAGTAGTGTAGAAGTTAAGATAGTTCAGCCGGTTAACCGCAATCTGGAGTTATTGCGGGTAAAATAAAAACGGGATGCATTCCTGATAAGGCAGGCATCCCGTTTATGTCATAAATAAATAGAGACAATCACTGCTGCATCGGCTATTTAATCTTCTCTGCAATTGTTGTTATGTAACCTTTTGCAGCAGAATCTTTTTCGCTGTTTCCAACGGCATTAATCTGTTCTACAAATTTTCCCTGGAGAAGTCTCTCCGCGAAATTACTTGCCGGTTTTATGTCGGCTTCAGACATCGCCTTGAACATACTTCTTCTTGCTTCAGTATCCTTGTTCCGCCCCACGGCTTTTACAATATTTAGAAGCGCAGCCCACTGGTTTGATGTTTCCTTGTTGTTTAAATATGTCTGCAGTTCACCATTAGCGTTTTCACTGTTGAATTTTGCTGCGTCAGCATATTCAAAGTACTGGGTACCCGGCTCTTTTGATGCAATCGCAGTGGCAAGTGTACCCTTGTAGGAAGAGGTATTAACCCCTGTTGAAACAGGAATAAAAGATTTATTTGTTGCAATATCAAAGAATACCCACTCAGTATGAGGGCCATTCTGGTCAGGCCTTAAAACAAGTTTTGTTCCGTTTTTAGCAGTATTAGCTTCAAGACATACTATAACGTCCGGTTTGTAATATATTTTCCATCTCCCGTTACCCATATGCTTCAGTTCAAAATGATCAGCCCTTGAGCGGGCTTCAATTTTTCCGGTCATGTCTATGGCATTTACACCCCAGTGTCCGCTACGTCCGACATAGATAAAATATCTCCCTGCTGCTGAACCCTGTGCCGCGTTAAACCTGAAAACCCTGTCTTCCGGATCTCCCTTCTCTCTCTCCCAGACCTGCATCGACATCCATTTAGATCCTTTTAAGTTGCCGTCAGTTTTATTTGGAGCTCCCGGTATATCCCATAGCCCGGAGGGGGATTTGCCGACTTCAATTGAAGACTGGATCATAAAGACTTTGTTTCTTAACCCGTACTGATCAACGGCCTGTTGAGCAAAGCTGTTTGATGTTGTAAAAATAAACACTGCTGCTGCCGCAATAAGTGTTCTGTAAATTTTCTGACTCATGCTAACCTCTAATATTGTTTTAAATTTATAAGCATTTTTTTAATCCAGTCTTATCCAGGCCACATTACTCCCTATATTCGCGCACCCGTACTCAATCCAGACATATCCATCTTCACCCCACTTTTCACTCCATGAGTTCCGTACCAGCCATGCGTTTTTGCTGTCATCCCACCCGACAATGATCATTGCATGGTTTGTGTCCCTGGGGCCGCTTACAGGGACTTTCTCATCATAAACACCACCTCCATAAGCCTGGAAGAGTGGGGTTACCTTTGTGCTTGAGAAAACAGGGCCATACTTGCATATAGCTTCTTTTATCTCTTTTATGGCCGGCTTGTCATTGGTTATATATCCGTGCTGCTTAACCTTATAAGGCATAGCAGCATTTTTGTTTGAACAGACACTGTTTTGCGCCAGGTACGGCACCTGTGACTCAAGGGGGATTCCATGTGATATCATGGTTCTGAAGGTGAAGGGTGTGTTCCCTCCGTTACAGCTTCCGCAGTCGAAATGTTTTCCTGCTGAAGTTATACCTTCAAGGCAGTCAACTACATACTGCTCAGAAAGGTCTATATCCTTTCCATGCATGATTTTATAGACCCCTTCATAAACACCAATTGCAGAGAAAGCCCAGCAGCTCCCGCAGCTTTTCTGGTTTTTAACAGGGGTCATCATATTGATGTCGCGCCAGTTAAAAGCTTTCATGTCAGGAGAACGTTTGATCAATGCAGGGAGTGATGAAGGTGCCTTGTCATTTTTCATATAAACAGCATCTTTCGGGTCCGGTTCCACGTCAAAGGAGCCTGTTATCTCTTTTATTGATTTATTGATAACATCTGTTGCCTTGACTCTGAATTTATAGCCTTTCTTTTTAATTTCTTCACTGAATTGATTCACCTTTTTATTAATCTCATCAGCTCTCTTCTTTACAAGCTCCTCTGTGCTCTTCTTCTCTTCACCCTTTGAGATTATAATAAATTCCCATTCGGAGTTGGCGGTTTTAGTCTGTGACGTGGTAAGTACTGATCCATTATCAGAAGCTTTACCTGAAGCTGTTATAAATGAACCATCCGCTCTTGAGGTAAAAGTGAAACGGTTTTTCCCTGTGTTGTCTATCTTCCAGTGGTAACCGGTGTCGGTATTGATGCCTGCTGATGTGTTTACTTCAACCACCGCCCCTCTTTTTTCTTTTACTACTCTTGCTAAAACCTTCCTGGTCAGTTCCCTGGCAGGTACATAATGAACGTAATAACTGGTGTTGCAGAGAATAAGATAATAACCTATATCCTCAACTTTACCTGTCCTCTCCCATAGAGGGAAAAACTTGTACCTGCGGTCAATCTCCGGGCTCTTCTGAAATTTAAATTCAATCTCCCACAGCTGAAGAGGTTTACCTGCTCCGCGTGTAAGTTCACCGGCACCAGCTATGTCCCAGAAATTTCCCATGTCGCTGCTGTTTTTCTTGAATGGAGTCCGTATTGCGGTCCATCGTTCAGTGTCAGGTATGTCATGTTCAGCCCAGTCATAGATGTACCTGTCCCATCCGCCGGTGATCTCCACTTTGTTTACAACAGATGCTCCGGCACCTAGAGTATACCTGCATTCCCTGCCTCGATGAATTTCCACTGGCATGCAGGCCTGTCGTTGTCATCCCATGGTACAACGTAGGTGCCGTTGGCATCGGAGTCATTGTTGGCACAGAGGATCTTCTTCCCCCCTCCACGGTTTATATAAATCTTGTACTTCCCTCCGCCTAAGCTTTTGAATTTGAATTGCTGGTTGGAATTGTCTCTCAGTTTCAAGTCCCAGATATGAACTTTTGATCCATTAGGTATTTTTCTGTTAGAGACATCCACTGCACCGCGGAAAGCCCTGCCGAATGCCGCATTTTTAGGGGAGATGTAGTTCCACCCGTTACCTGCGGGAGTTATCATATACTTGCGGTCATCCCCCTTGTCAAAAGACCAAAGCTGCAGCCTCTCACCTTTTTTAAATCCTCCTCCGCCGGGGAGATCCCAGAAACCTCTGTCTTCATCACCTGAAAGCACAGATTTTATGTGGTAATATTTATCTCTGTCTATTGAAGTTGCAACCCCTGAAAGAAGTGTAAAAAAAATGCCCACAGTAATTAACAAACTTAAAATGTTTTTCATCCGGTACTCCTTAAATTTGTGATCTTTTATTTAACGGACATCTGTGTTTTCTCTGTTGCATCATTTAATTGCAGAGAAGCAATGTCCCTGCTGAAAACTACGGCGGGGATATTCTCAGTTTTTTCGGCTATGTAATAATTGCCGGATTAATTCAGTAATTATTATAAAATAAAAAAGCCCGTGCGTGTGGAATTAAATCAAGTTTTTTTTAAAATGACATTATGAATATTCTGTTAAGTTTTTCATTTTGTTGTATTAAAGAGTTTTTGATTCTGATAATAAAGTTCTATTCGCGCAAATTGCGTTGTTATTGAGTCTGTTGTTTAGATCTGAATATTGGTGTTGACAGTTATAAAAAAAATGGAGATAAGATCGATTGAACCGATAAACTTCTGAGCGAGGTTGTAATGAAAAAATATTTATTTCTGCTTATGCTGATCCTTGTATGTTCATCATGCGTCACAACACCTGAAGAGGCATACAGCTCATACAATGGCAATGCAAAAATAATATCAGTAAAAGCATCACAATACAACCCCACAGGTAAGAGTGAATACGTTGATATCTTTTTCGATTTTATTCCGGATGATTCGGCTGCTCCTTCCGGCTACAGATATAAAAATTTTCCCGATTCATCAAGGCAGCTTTTTTACAATCATATGGGTAATCATCTGAAATCATGGGTTAAGGCAAAAGGTATAAAAGAGGGTAATGTCTATCGTGCAATGAGGCACGAGAAGAGAGGAGGTGCAGGAGGAGCACCTGTTTATTTTGATCTGCTTATTGATCAGGGAGCAGTAAAATAAACTCTCTTATTAATGGGGCTTAGAGTTTTTCTTTATATCCTCTTTTACAAGAACTCCTTTTTCTATGGTGAGGAGTATCTCCTCCTCGTAAACTGATGCATATCCCGCATTAATAAACTTCAGGAGTTTCCCCCCGGGGATACGGAGCACTCCGCTGTACCATATAGCTTCAACCGGGAGGCGTTTTTTAAAAATGGATCTTACATCAAGGTCGGCAGGTTCCGCTGAACAATCCCCTGCAACAATCTTTATAAGTATGAGCTTTCCGTTGTCGATCTTCCATGTGGCTATGTATCCCCTTCTGCTTGCAGTACAGGCGTAGACGAAAAGTTTTGCAGGCCTGGGGTTCTCCTCTGTAAATAATGACTCAAGGGGATCAGTAAAGAGAGAGTACTCTTTGCCGTTGTATATGATCCGCTCAGGGCGCTGGCCCGTTGCAAAGAGTGAGTTGCATAAAATAAAAAGTGCGGTTAAGGTTAAAACTGTTTTATTCATATTTATCCTTTTTCAATTCTCTTTGCATGAGAGCTGATCATTTCCCCGGCATGGGGCTTGTGACTTCACCTTTATCATTGAGTTTAATGACAGACCCTGCCCTGTATGATATTCCCCTGATCTTTGCCGGAGAGGCAAGTTTCCCCTCAATGAAAGAACCCTTCTCATCAAATTCAGCGTATCCCTGAACTGCAAGGTTCCCAGCTGCTGTTTTCAGCATGGCCTTCTTTTCAAGAGAGGCGAATTTTACTTTGCCGTTATTACTAAACCCGACAAAACCTTTGACTGTAAGATTCCCCGCTTCACTTTTAATGACAACAGGACTTTCTATCTCAGCGGATCCCAGGGTCCCGTCATTATACAGGTGTATACGTCTGCTTACACTGAGTTTTCCAGAATGAGTATTTATTGTGACAGGTTCAGATATATTAAAATAAGCGGGCTTTCCGTCAGGGTAGAGCCCCATTGCCTTTCCGCCCTTATTTATGAATTCACCATAAGCTGTTTTGACTTTTACTTCATTTGCCGGAGTAAACCACGCCATAGATCCACCGGGGTGTGTACCGAAACCCTTTGTGATCACCAGCCTGCCGAAAGGGGTTGAAATCTCCGTATCTTCAGCAAGATCAAAATCTGACCACATCACAGAATGATCGAAATAAAAAGAGCCATTAACCCTGCACTCACCGAAACTGAAAGAGAGCTTCTGTATGCCGTCACACCTGCCGCTGTCAACTTTACCGTTCTCTGCAAACCTTACATTTCCTGTAAGCTTCATTTTCCCCCATAATGTATCCAGAACTTCAGGCGCGGCAAGGGTACAGTACGAGACTCCCCCCTCAGGGTGAAAAGAAAGGCCTGTTACAGTGAGCTTACCCTGCGGTGTTACCGCTTTTTGAGGTTTCTCGAGTTTACCGGAAAGCATTTTCCCATCCAGGTTGTACATGATCTTTTCAATGAATTTAAGCTTCCCCGCAGATGTTTTTATTACAGCAGGTTCAGCGAGAGTAATATAGAACCGGACATCACCGGCATTTTTTATTATACTTCCACTCACCATGAGAACAGAATCCCCTGATTCAAGTTTTCTCTTCCCTGACATAGTAACGTCATGCATATGCCCGAAGCAGTCGAAGCTCACGGAATCATTCTTTTGAAGATAGAGAGAACCTGCCGGAATCTTAATTGTAAAGTCACCGGCAAGTACAGCTTTTGAGATATAAGGCTTTGAGCCGTAATGATAAAACTGAACCTCCGAAGCAGAGACCTCACCGGCCGGTGTTAAGACTTTATCCTCTGAACTGAACCGGATAGTGTCGATTGTTCTGTCTGTATTGAAGTGTATATATTTCAGATTTTTTTTACCCAGAGGAGTATTGAGCGAAACAGGTGAATTAAAACTGTACTCCCTGTACTGTTTGTGAGCCTTTTCAATGAGAGAGTCCCCTACAACAGTACCGTCCGGCAGTTTCTCTGCTGATAAGTATTGAATCATACCTGAAATTACCAGCAGGGTCAGAGATAATCGTTTCATAGCAGGAACTCCGGTTAAATAATTTTAATGCTCTTATAATGTAGTACGTGCAGAAAAAAAGCAAGCATTTCATAAAAGCAGTTATTGATGAAGGATTTTATTTATGTTTGCATAAATCAACAGTGTTTCTATTGTGGAGTTTATGCGGATATTATCCGGTATAAATTAATTCTGTTATTATTATAGCTGTTAACGTTTGAAATCGTCCGAATCTGTCATTTCGAAGAAGCGACAGCGACTGAGAAATCTGTTTTTTTACGATTATTTATAGATTAGCTTCCAGCTCTATTTCGGTCGTCTCACATACGTTCGAAATGACAGAAACAAACTTATTCGTTAACTGCTTTAGTTATTGAAAAATTTTTACACTTAAACACTATATCAACTTTAACTTTCATTGAGGGGAGCGATAGCGATGTGGCTGCCTTTTTCAAAACAGCCTGTTTGCCCGCAATCTGTTTCCGAAAAATTGAAGAGGGTTCAAAATGACTGATTTTAACTTTATGCAATTGAAAAAATGTAATACAACCGGAATAGAGCTGCAGTTTATCTTAAAAGAGATCCGTAACAGGTAAAACAGAATGTTTCCTATTCTCTACATATCAACACTTGCTGTGATTGCAGCCATCTGCTTTATCCTCGGATTCCACGTTTTATACAGGGACCGCTCCTCAAGGATAAACAGACTCTTCTTTATAAACTCAATGCTTCTTAATGCTGTGATTGCTTTTACAGTATTCATCCAGTTCTCCCCGGATGCTGAAACAGCAGGTTTCTTTCAGAGTATGTATAATATTGTACTCATTATATTTTTACTTGAATCTCTCTATTTTAACCTTGTTTTTACCGGGCGGAGTCTGAACAGAATCAGCAAGGTTATACTCTTAGCCTCAACATCCGTTGTCTTCATAATTTTTATTTTCAGGGGAGATGATCTTCTCCTTCTTACAAAGGAGAATGGTGTCTGGGTTTATGAGCTTATGAACAACAGGTTCTGGTTTCTACTCTATTCCCCGCTACTTTTTCTGATTCTGCTTATTATGGTATCAACACTTTACAGATACAGCAGGGGGGCTTCATCAAACAAGGAGAAGAAGCAGGCAGGAGTTATGCTGGCTTTTATCCTGACATCGTGCAGCGCAGGTTTTCTTGTTCTCATGATTATGCCGCTCTTTGATCGATTCAGGATACCGCTCCTCACCCCGTATTTTTTTGCAGTATATCTTTACGGGGTTTTTTACGCCATGACAAAATACAGGTTCATGGTGTTTAATATAAAAGATATTGCGCAGGATGTACTTTCGCATATTCAGGATGCGGTCATTATACTTGCACCTGATAAAAGAATTATGGAGATGAACAACAGCGCTTCAATATTATTAGGAGCCGGTTCAGCGGGACTGAAAGGGACACTCTTCACAGATGTTGTTTATGAGAGGGATGCTCTGGATGTTGCACTCGATTCAGTCAGGCATAGCAGGGTCTCTCTGAAGCAGAGGGTAACCTACAAAGTGAATCCGGAAGCTGTGGTAACAGATTCAGATGTTTCAGCAGTTTGTGACAGGTTCGGTGATTTATCAGCAATCCTTATAATTTCGCGGGAGAACAGGGGGGTAAACCATTTCAAAAATTATTTTAAACTTACAGCAAGAGAGATGGAGATAATCCTCAATACAATCTCAGGTGTCACGAATGTAGAGATGGCAAAGAATCTTGATATTACAAAGCGCACAGTGGAGACCCACCAGTGCAACATCTACAACAAGCTCGGGATAAACAATAAAATTGAACTGCTTAATATAACATCAGACTTCGGGATAAAGCCTCTTTAATATTTTTAATTTTTTTTATTATCTACGTATCTGCTACGATGACAGGTTTTAATGCGCCAGGTATAATCGTCCATTAAAAAACCGATGAGGCATTGTAATGAAAAAAAACATTCTGATTCTCTTAATAATGGTTCTGTTTATTCCGGGTTGTGCAACTCTTCCAAAACTACCTGTCTTTACTGAAAAATGCTCCAATGATCAGTGCGCCACATTTAAACTCATGAGGGTCAACAAAGCAGAGCTTGGTGAGAACAGGCTTGGAAATGATTCCATGATCCGTTTAAACGGCAAAGCCGGAATCTATATTCCAAAAAAATGGGAGAATTTTCGCGGAGGATTTGCAGCGGGGAATGCATATTACTATTTTAATGATGACGCGGTATTTTCACTTCCAGCAGGGACTTATGATATAGAGTTCCTTGTTGCAGTGGGATTTGAGTCGGGGCCCAGGAGTGATCTTGTGAAAGGCTTTAAAGCAAAGGCCGGGGCAAAGTATGAGCTCCTGGTATATTTCATTAATTCATCAAGAAAGAGAAGCTATGACAGAATAGAAATCACCCGCGGACTGAAAATATTAAAAATTTCAGAAGTGAAAGAGTTCAGAAACAATCAGGAATATATCGAAAACAGGCTTTTCTGAATTATTACCGGGAAACGCCCTTAGCCGGGTTATGATCAGAAAATCAATTATTCTGAAGGAGAGTTTTATGAAATTAAANNCGATATTTATCTATATAGCAGTTTCCCTGGTGTTTCTATCAACTAATTCATGTTTATCAACGGTTAAGTTTGAAGAATTTCAGGCATTACCGGACAGAACTTTTTATCTTGATAAATTCGAAACCAGTACTTTAGAAATGTTGCTCAATTTTGATCTGACCGAAGAGGATACAAAAAGGCTGCAGAACCATTATGCAAAAAATATCCCCATCGGAAAGATAAAAACCCTCCTGGAAAAGAAGCTGAACATTAAGATTGATTCAGCAGAATTTGAAGAGGCTGTTAAACAGGGCCCCATTACGGAAAATAAAAATTCCATATCCGAAAACATTTACGGCATCCGGTTTGCCCGATGGAAAGCGCCTGATGCGGATAAACATAAAAACCAGGTTATAATATATTTTCAGTGCCTGACCCAGAAATATCACGGGTACAGTCGTGAATGCCCGCTCTATATCTACACCTTCTACCTGGTAGTGGATGGTAAATTTATTACGATTGAATATGACAGGTATTCTACACTAGGCTTCAGCGGTGAATATCCCAATTGTAAAGTGAGTGAGGATAAATGGGTTGATTATTATGCCGGCTGCATAAAGGATATGTATAATTCTATGGAAAATAAAGTTTACTCTATGAAAAAATAATAAGGGAATTATGGGAACAAAGTATAAAATTCTGGTTATTATCAGCACTCTCCCTTTTCTCCTTTTTCACAGCAGAACTGCCGGGGATCTTGAGGAGTCTGTAAAAAAATCTTCAATACTCGGTACAGGGATAATCATTTCTATAAAAAAAAGTGAAAGCAGGTGCAGTACTGACATATATGCGGAGATAAAAGTTTTAACAGTAATCAAAGGTTCCCTGAAAGACAAGCCCCTGCTCATAAATATTACAGAGCATCACTGGCGGAGAGCCCTCTGGCCCTGGCAGGAGGACTGCCCAAGCGTTCATTATAAAGTCCCGCCCATCAAAATTAAAATAGAAAAAAATGCGGAAATTGTTTTCGCAGCTGAACATTTCGATGGCTACGGAGAATGTTATGTAACAGCTGCCGCAGCCATTAACCGGCTTGATGAGTTTAAACGCTATGCCGGCATTCAGCAGAAATAAATGAATCAAATCAAAAAGAGGTCAGCATGATAAAACGTATAATATTATTTTTAGCGGCGCTACTTGTGGCTGCGTCACTGATACTTTACGCGGATGAGATAAAAGGAACTTCCGGCCCGGAACTTGTTTTCAACACAGGGCATTCCAGTGATGTTTATACTGTTGATTTCAGCAGCAACGGAAAATTTCTCGCTTCAGGAGGGGGTGACGGAGCGGTGAACATATGGGATGCTGCAACCGGTAGAGAGCTCCGCATTGCCGGGTCGCATCAGGGGTATGTGTCAAGGGTGAAGTTCAGCCCGGACAGCAGATTCCTTGCCTCCTGCGGCAGGGATAAAAAAATACAGATATGGAAAACTGAAGAGTGGAGCCTACTGAAAGTACTTGATAGCCATGACGCATGGGTTAAATCCCTCTCATTCAGCCCGGACAGCAGAATGCTTGCATCCTCAGGGGAGGAGCCGGAGATAATAATATGGAATACGGAAAACTGGCGCAAGGTTAAGACCATAAATGAGCAGGTTGAAAAAGTGGACGATGTCTGTTTTTCACCTGACGGGAAGTTTATGGCCTCGGGATTTTATAATAAATCGGCTTACAATAGGACTGTTTTGATAAGAGATACCGCGACATGGTCTGTGGTAAAAACAATAAACCGGCCGAACACTGAAAAGCTCTGTTTCAGCCCTGATTCAAAGACTCTTGTGGCAAAAGGGGAGATATATAATTTATCAAGCGGGGAAAAAACAGGAACGATTTTTAACAGCACTTCCACTGTTTTCAGCCCCGACGGTAAAAGTATTATAGCATCGAAAGCTTTTGACGGAGTTTTTATAAATAATCCTGTGACAGGGTTAAGCACGGCACAGATCTCCCTGAACAAAACTTATGCCTGGGATATTGCCATTCATCCGGGGGGAACGCTTCTTGCTGTGGCACTCTCCGGCGGAACAATTGCCTACGTGGATATTAATAAAAAGAAGGAGTTAAAGCGTCTGTCTGATAACGATGCCGGTTTACAGGCATTCTATGCAAGGATTTATTATAAAAGTGATGGTACTCTAGTGGCACGAAAAGATGGAGGGGGGAACCTTACACTATGGAATATGATAAGCGGAATAAGAATTAATACTTACCGCGTCCCTGAAAAAGGCGCTCTCTGTACATTTTCAGAAAAGGGAAAGCTTTTTGCATATGCAGGAGCAGACGGAAAAGTTGTGCTGATAGATACAGGTACCGGGAAAGAGGCAAGATCTTATCCAGGAGTCATCTCCACTCTGCAGACAATTGAACTTAACCGGGACGGAACCCGTTTGCTTCTGGCACAATGGAAAACCGTAAAGCTGGTTGATACTTCAACATGGAAAGAGATTATTTCTATTAATACCGCCAATAACATGCTTGCGAAACTGAGCCCCGACGGCAGATTCATTGCTTCGGCATCAGGGAGCCCTGATTACAACATAACAATATTTAATACAGCAGATGGTAAAATTAAAAACGTACTGAAAGGGCACAACAACAGGATCCATACCCTGGATTTCTCCCCTGACGGAAAAAGGCTCATTTCGGGGAGCGGAGAGGATCACAAGGACAACTCCCTGAGGGTCTGGGACCTTGAAAGCGGGAACCAGATAAGTACCCTTGCGAAAAAGGGGGGCTTTATCTATTCAGCAGCCTTTTCACCTGACGGAAAAAAAATCGCCGCTGTCTCTACATTCAGAAAAGTTATGCTTTTTGACGCGTCAGGCGGAAGTACAATAACGGAGTTTGAAGTGAAGGGTGCCAATTTGACAAAGATTTCATTTTCCGTGGATGGCAGACGGCTCTTAATCGGTTCAAGTGAAGGTGTAATCAGAATATATGATATTGAAACAGATGCTGTTATAGCTGCATCTGCATTTACAAAGGGGAATGAATATGTTCTTGCATCCACTGACGGGCGCTATGACGCGACAAAGGGGGGAATTGAAAATCTCCACTGGGTTTCCGGAAACGAAGTTATTATGCTCGGTGACTTTGACAAAGGATTTCATAAAAAAGGGCTGCTCCCTCTCCTTGCAGGCTACAGCGGAAAAATCGAGGAGAAAGCCCCTGACGCTGTAGACGTATCAAAACAGCTCATAGGAAAGATCGGCTCTGTATCAGGGAGAGAGATAACTGTAAACAGCAGCAGAACCCTCGCCATGGGTGATAAAATCTTTCTCCTTTCTGGAGGGAAAAAGGTTACCATTGAGGTTACATTCCCCATGATGACTGTGGCGAAATGCAAAGCTGTCAACTCATCTGATGCAGGTAAGGTAAAGAAAGGGATGCCGGTATTCAGGTAGTCGATAAGATTAAAGATTATTTGATTAGGCTATGAAAAAGAGATAAGAAATAATTATCTTATCTCTTTTTCCTGTCAGTTGATTCCCTGTGCTCTTCGCAAAGTCTGTATAATTTACCTGTGCGCGGATTTTTGTCGGTAACTTTTACGCCGCACCTGACGCACAAACCCTGTTCTCTCCTGTTTTTATAAAGCCTCATGTATCTCTCTGTTCCTGATGATTTGTATCTGCTTACCTGGATCCTGTATCCTTTGAAGAGATAATTGCCGATTGATCCGTCAGATCCGTTTTTAAGATCTTCAATCATCTTTTCAAGAGCTTTAATTGTGACTTTTTTTGGTTCCATCGTGCTGCTTCCTGTGAATATTTATTTTGTAGCAACATTACAAATTTATAGTGTTTCTTTTCAATAAAAAAAGTTGATATATTTATGAAAGATTTTAAAAAACTCAACCTGCCCCGGCTTTTTTTCCGTGGCATTAATTAACTTGACTGAATGATTTACTTGTTTAAAGAGTGTTTCAAATCATACGCCGGAGGAGCTAATTGTGAAGTGGTGGATATTGTACATTATTCTCGGAGTGGTAATAGCGGCAATAGTGGCCGGCTACTTTTTTCTTAAAAAGAGAATGGAGAAGAAGGTTTCACTCCAGAAAGATCTCGTTGATCAGCATAAAATTGTCACATCTATACTTATTCTTGAAAAAAGAATGGATNNGTGCAAATATACCTAAAAGTGTAATTGCCCAGATTCCGAAGATTTATAAATTCAGAAAAGTACCTATTGTTAAAGCAAAAATCGGGCCGCAGGTAATGGACCTTCTTTGCGACGAAGAAATTTTTAATAAACTTCCTGAACGGAAAAGTGTAAATGTCGAACTTGCAGGTATATTTATTGCAGGAATAAAGCAGCAGAAAGGTAAAAAATAAAAAATTTAAGATTAATTTAATTTTCATAAAAAATTAATATTGACATGATCTATGGCATGGAAGTAATGTCCATTTCGTTGCTGAGAGATTAGCGACGGTTCTGCGGAAAANNTAAAAGTTCAGAAAAAGTTAAAAAAAAATAAAAAGCTTTTAAAAAAGCTTGACGCAGAAAAGCGGTTTGATAAATTGTAATCACGGTGAGCGTAAAGCTCATTTGATTTATAGAAGTAGAGTCTGAAAACTACTAAGCGATTAGTAAAGTGTCGGAATCTCCGAAGCGAAACTGCTCTTTGTTTAAAACTAATAAAAGTTTTTGTTGTTAAAAGAGTGGTTATTGTTTGGAGATTTTTTTGTGCTTTAACTTGGCTTTGTGGGTTTGCTCTTTGAAAACTGAGTAGTATTATAGACGTTAAGCAGAAGTTTTTTGCATAATGATGAAACTAATTTTCAATGATATAAATATCATGGAGAGTTTGATTCTGGCTCA
>DINC01000260.1 GCA_002425885.1 Spirochaetia bacterium UBA5550
GAACCCACCCCATGCTGCCGGGCTTCTGTACCTGCTGTCATTCCGTGTCTTCTCCACTGCTGATGCGAATGAATCAACCAGTGTACTTCCGCTGTTTACTGACCTGTAAAATTCCCCTGCAAAAACCCCCCTGTTCAGTTCATTTACAGGTGATGTGTTAATAACAGCAGCTTTAACTCCCGCACCCCTTGCATTAAGAATAAAATCAACAGGGCCCGCTCCATGATATTCGCTTATTGCAGCATAGAGAAAATCCGGTGTTCCTATGGCAGAAACAAATCCTTTACCATCCAGCAGATACCCCTTTTCAGGAGAACTGTATGAAATCTCACCTGTTATATGGGCAATACCGGCTGAGACTGAATCTGCATCCAAACTCTTAATTCCCGATTCACGCACAGCCACCTTCTCAACATGGGGCTGAAATGCCTGGCCCGGTTTTCCGATAAAACGTACAGGTGATCCGAAATTCCCTTTAGATGATGAGTGCAGGAGAGGTGACGCGATGTAGCTTATCTTCACCTCTTCAGAGAGCATTTTTCCCTTACCGATAATTTCAAAGGGTATCTGTTCTGTGAATGAATCTGTTGAAAATACAACCTGCTTTCTGCTTTTAAAGTATGTCTCAAGGGGCTGAAAATACTCAGCAAGGTCTGATGATGCTTTCTTTATATCAGATTCCTTCAACGCTGAAAGCCTGTATTTCGGAAGCAGCTCTGAAAGTGTTTTGTACCCGTTTTCTATCCAGAGGGCCTTCTTCATTTTGCTGTCAACAATCCAGATAAATATATCGTTTTTAACTTTTGATATATTGATATAGCCGCACCTTTCCGGCAGCGCCTGCTGAATTGCTGTTATGTCTATTGTGCCTGCTGATTTTACAAGGTTTACCCCTGTTATAGATGAAGTGATTAAGAGCTTTTTCATCTCATTGTAGAAGTGCGCATCTGAATGCTGTCCGGTTTTCATCTTGTAGTTGATGTATTCATCAAAGACGCTCACTGTCATATCCCTGTATCCGTGTATGTTCAATATTCCCGGATTAAGCTTCAGTACAGCAAGTGATGAGGTGAAGAGCTTTTCAAATTCAGCTGCATCCTGTGATGTTGCTTTTTTAAGTGAGCGGAGCCTGTTAAGTTCCAGCATGGAGAGCTGAAGATCAAGAAGGTACTTCTCCTCTGTTTTGAGCGGGCTAATGTTTTTTACGATGGTACACCTGTTTTCAGCTTTTTTAAAATCCTCCCCCCTTATAAGAAGATTTGCGAGGAGGAGCTGAATTGCAGCATAGCCCCTGTCATCAGGACTGAACCTTTCGTCCGCAGCGGATGCTTCATTATAAGCTCCCCTGTAATCCCCTGATATCATAAGCTCCACAGCTATCCTGTACATCGATTCCCTGATTACATGGAAAACAGATGAGTCGGATGAGACTTTTTTCATCATCTGAAGAATTTTTATTTTTTCAGCGTTTGTTCCGTTCTCAGGTATTGATGCATAGCACTTCTGAAGCAGTGCTATTATTGCAGGTGTGTATGATGCCGGTGCAATCTTTTCAAGGTCGAGCCCGGTTATGTAGGAAACAGCATCCTCCTTAACTGCTCCCCCTGCCAGCACAACCAGCGGAGGGAAAGCGGAGAGCGAATCAAAATGATCGCCGGATTTTATAAGTTTCATGCTCTCATCAGCGGTTTTACTCCCTGAGTTCCCCAGGGCAGCGATACGGTCAACTCTCGGAGAGAACCCTGCATCCGGCTTATCCCCTGTTATTACAAAGTTCATCATCCTTTCATTCAGTGAGAGCTGCTTCATAGGTGTCAGTTTCATCACCCGTTCGCTCATCTCAGGGTTAAAAAGATAAATGTATTCAGCAGCAAGTACCAGGTATCTTTCAGCAGGTATCAGTGTGTTGTACGGTTTCGCTATTTTAAGGATTCTATCTGATGCAGAATCGCGGCCGTTCACTGCGTCGAAAATTGCATCAATAAATTCAAGGTCAGGGTATTTCTCCATCCCCGCAATTTTTTTTCTTAAAACTACTGCTTCAGCAAAATCACCTTTATGCAGAAGAGTGTAGAGTTTTCTGAACAGCAGTGAAGCCCCTTCGTCGGGATTTGCCGGGTTATAGGATTCCAGCGCTTTAAGTGAAGAGGGGTAGTCCCCTTTAAGAAGATGAAGGAGCCATGCTGAAGTCATATATCTGAATTTCTCTTCAGGGGATACTGCTCTCCATCTTGCCAGGTGAACAGCAGCGCTGTCAAAGTCAGCTTTATTAACAGCTCCTGTGAAGAGAGCGAATTCAGATGCCGCTGTTTTTTTATTGTCTGCGGGTTTTGCGTCAGATAGCGCGTTGATGTATCCGGATTTTATATGTGTTGAATTTCTGTTTCCGCTGCCGCTGTACAGGGCTTTGATAATAGAGGATATGTTCCTGCTGTCACTGCTCAGTGAATAGATGATGCTCCCTGTTCCTGAATAGAGCGCAGCTTCAAGCATAAGGGAGAGGTGTGAAGCATCATCAGCAGTCCCTGCAAGAATTATGCAGTAAGGTGATATCCCTTTTTCAGAGAAGAGTTTATCCCTGCTTATAAGGCTTCCGTTATCCGGTGAATCTACAATAACAGAATAGCCGGATAGGTGCATATCTTCTGATGGAGGCTCGACTTTCACATCAGCAGAGGGGCTTTCGATCCCTTTTACTGAAGAGATAATATCACCCGCAGGAAGGGCTCCCTTTGAAAAAATATCTGCCCTGTCCATAGTATTTATGAAGGAGAAGTTTCCGCTGATTTCCCCCCTGTGCCTGTTGACAAGCTTAAGGGATGTGTCATTCAGCAGGATAAATATTCCTCTCTTTGCTGAGCCTTCATTTATCATGGATGACAGAGCTTCTGCGGAATCAGCTTTCATGTACCCTGAAGTTATCCTTCCATCTGAAAGCTTCCATGAGTAGATCCCCTTTCCTGTTTCCATGAATGTGTATATGTCATGATCTGTTTTCAGCTTAACATCGCTCAGTTCAAGGTATGGGGCTATGGGTCTCTGTTTACTTTCAATTTCACGGAAGAGTTTAGCGAGTCTCTCCTCCTGTGCTTTCTCTTTTTTATTAAGTTCTTCCACTTCTGGAGACGCGGCAGCAGAGCCTGAAACAAGGAGTGCGGATCTCTTCTCCCGTATTTCACCTAATTTTGCGATCTCAGAGAGATAAGAGAAATAGGCGTTTCTGTGGTATTCATCGCCGAATACAGGGTTTATTGAGTTTACAGAGGTTATCCTTTCAACACGGTTAAGTCTCTCCTGTAAATGGAACCCGCGATCACCTTTCCCTGTATTTACAAGAAATTCAGCGTACCTGTTGTATATCTTTCTGATCTTCCCTGCGCGCGGGGTATAGAGCAGCGGGTGTTCCTCAATACGGGATACTGCTGCTGACATATATCTTTCAGCAAGCACTCTGTAGTCACCGCTCTCAACCTCTCTTCCGTAATCAGCAAGAAATGAACCCAGTGCGAAATCCGCATTTATCCCTGTCCACCCGAACCTGTTCTGCCCGGATATGTTTCTTGCATCTATGAGCGCAACGTATGCTCTTTCATATTCGCTGATCTTTTCATAACAGTGCGCCGCGTTCACAAGGAGTTTAACTTTAAGTTCCCTGTTCCCCTGTTTATCCGCAGCAGATATTGCTCCCTCGAACATTCTAAGGGCTTCAGCGTAGAGATTATATATATCCCTGTTGTGCGTATAGAGATTATATGACGGGTCCTGATTTTTTGAAATGACAGCTGCGGAGTATAGAAGCTCAGCCCTGTAGAATTTCATCATTGCGA
The DNA here is from genome assembly GCA_002425885.1 of Spirochaetia bacterium UBA5550. GTDB lineage: Bacteria > Spirochaetota > UBA4802 > UBA4802 > UBA5550 > UBA5550. The sequence continues at coordinate 3,828 of DINC01000260.1, forward strand.
TAGATATATCAAGGGAGTAATAGATCTCAGATGTCTGTTTTTCTATGTCGCTTCTTAATTTTTTTATCTGTTCAGGAGTAACTTCAGTTTTCTTTGCCTCTGCTGCTGCTTCGAGGGCCTCTTTCCCCTGGGTGAAACGCATGTCGAAATAGTTGTTTCTGTATTTCTCAATTTTAGCGAGAAATTTTTCAGTTTCAGATATCCAGTTGCGGCCTTCGTTCTTCCCTTCATCGATCATAAGTGCATAAAGGTTCGCAAGATTCATCATTGAGGAGAATATCCCCTGGAGGTTGTTTTTTTCTGACGCAAGTTCACCTGCTTCGTTGAATCTCTTTTCAGCTTCAGCAATGCTGCCTGACCTGAAGTAGTAGTAACCGAGGTTGTTCAGAGATCTGATCCGGGTTTCATAAGCTACGGATGTTTTGTTTTCCTCAAGGAGAGATATCTTCTTTTTCAGGTATTCTATTGCACCTGCATAGTTGCTGTTCTTCACTGCGAGTTCTTCAAGCATCGAAATGCTGAGGAGTTTTTTGTTCCACCTGTCCAGCGGGTAGAATATCTTGTTGTCTCCGATAACTGCGGTGTCAGGCCCCATGTTGAAAACAGGGAATGGGCCTATGCCGAAGAGTTTTATGCGGAGGTAGTATTTTTTTGTGTCATCAGGGTAATCCCGCAGGAGCCGGTCAGCTGTATCTATGTATGATTTGGCTGTATCGTAGTCTCCAAGTTCCTTGCAGCAGAAGGCGATCTCCTGCATGTACCGGGCTTTATCAATTTCGATTTTATTTTCTTCGGCATGTTTAATAATCTTTTTGTACCAGTTAATGGCCTCAGTGAATTTCTCCTCGTATCTGCTGAAAAGGGCAAAATACCTGTAAAGGGCAAGTATCTGTTTTCTGTATTTAGCAGATGAACCTGCTGCAAGTGTGCTGTATATGCCGTAGGCCCTGGTTATCTCTTCACGCGCTTCTTTAACTTCACCATTCTGCCACAGGGTGTAACCTGTATGAAAATGGAAAAGAGCCTTCTCTATGTCAGAGCTGAAGGTTTTTTTGAATTTACGCGCTGTGCTGTAATGGTTCAGAGCTCTCGGATAATTGACCAGGAGGAAGTATGTGTTACCCATGTTAATATGGATATTCCCCTCGTTTTCCGGATAGAGCTTTTCGTTGTTTGCATTCAGCGCTTTATCGAGTAATGGTATATTTTTTTCCCAGAGTCTCTTGGGGAAGTAGCCGCCGATTGCAGATTCAATATCCTCTCCGTACTCCTTTCTCTGAAGATCGATGAAAAGATATATCCAGCTTTTCAGCAGGTATGGTTCAATAAATGTATCGTCAAGGAATAGAGCCCATTCGATCTGCTTATCAGCGAGGTAGAGATTTTCGAATACTTTATCTCTGGAAAAAGTTGAGATCAGAGCCTGTGCATCGGAGTCGATGAGCATTGCTTTCTTTGTGTAGATGTAGGCAAGGCCGTAGAGAGCTGCACGGTTAAAGTCCATCCTCAGTACAGGGAGTTTCGAGTTGTAACTCTTCTCAAGTTCATTAATCCCCTCTTCACCCTTCCATCCTGTGTAAGCGTCTATGTAAAGTACATGGGCACGGGGAGCGTATTCAGTATAGATTTCCGGGTAGATCCGTTTGTTGTGCATAAGTGTAATGAGATTGATATACTTGTCATAAATCTGCGATGCAGCGGCAAAGTCCCCTTTTGATGAGCTTCTTTCACCCGCCTGTTCGTAATAATTTATAATCCATAAAAGTTTATCACGGAAGTTTTCTGTTTTAAATCTCCGTGAATAGCGGTTCACACCTGCGCTGTAATATTTTTCTGCTTCGGCATTTCTGCCGGACCGTCTCTCCATCTCCGCGAGCCTGATATTGGCTGCGTAGTATGTCAGGTCATTGGGGTGCGAGAGTTTTATCGATTCTTCCAGATCATTTTTTGCAGTGTCAGTTTTCCCTGCGCTGTCACTGATGATTCCGGAAGCCAGGGTCAGTATTGCCATGATTTTTTTATCTGCGGAAAATTTCTTTTTCAGATTTCCTATGTTGCGAAGAGCTTCAGATGCATCTGCGGATGAAAATCTGATTTTCTCAAGCGGATTAATAAGATTTGAGGTAACAGAAATTTTCTGGTTCGTGTTCCCTTTATTTATAATTGTAACAGCTGCATCTGAAAGTGTTCCTTTGCGGAGGTCATCACTGATTATTGAAAATTTAGTCAGAACATCAGTCCCTCTTTCAAAATCAGGAAATTTTTTCAGCAGGTCTTTGTAGAGTGCTGCAGCTTCATTCTTTTTTCCTGAAAGCAGGGTCAGATCACCAAGATCCTCAATGGCGAATGGAGCGAAATACCTGTTGTTTTTATCTTCACTCATTTTCAGGATAAGAGCATCAGCCTGAGATCTCCGGTTCTCAATGAGGTCAATGAGAAATGCGGCATAGAGGTCATTACCTGCGGCCTTCTTTTTAAGGAGAGCAGTGGCGGAAGATCCCTCTGCGCTGTTTTTTACTGACTGGTGGTAAAGCGCAGCCTCCTTCAGAGATCTGTTAACATATGCGCGGGATGAACTGTCACCGGCTTTCCCGTAAAAGTTGTAAACAGAACCAAGCGCCATGACATATCTCTCTTCATCGTCATATTCAGAGATATATGTTTCACAGAGTTCATACTGAAGTTTTGCATTAAGTTTTTTCGGAATTATCCCCAGTTCAGGGATGATGTTGAGGTTTATATTCTCACCGGTTATGTCAGTATAGATAATTACACCATTGTAATCCCTTGTATTCAATACCGGGAGCCATTTTGCCTTGAATGATGTATCCGATTTTTTTGTAAGCGGATAACTTAGTTTCTCTTTCAGATCGTATAGCCTTATGACAGATCTGTCCTGAAGATCAAGTTCCCCGTTGCCATTAGTATCATTTTCGATGGAGGAGTATATTATTTTATCGCTCCCTCCGCTGTATGACGGGTAGAGTTTGATTGAATCACCTGTTGTGAGCCGTTCAGATTTACCTGATGCAATTTCCACAGAATAGATGTCGCCGTAAATATTATCGCTGTATGAAGTATATACAATCTTCTTTCCGTCAGGGGAGAATGCAGGGTAAAATCCGTCTTTTGGCGAAATTTTTCTTTTCGAGCTTCCGTCTCTCTCCATAAGCCAGATGCTGCCGCTTCCATCTTTAGATGATGAGAAAGCGAGAAGTTTTCCATCCGGGCTCCAGCATGGATTTGAATCTTTTATGTTGATGATAACACCTGTGTCAGGATTTTTCTCAGCAGTAATGTTTACAGCTGTGTTGTCAAGTGGGGGGATCTCCTCACCGGATGAGGCCCTCTTCAGCAGTTCCTCAGGCTTTAATTTAATAATAAAAATATCACCTTCCGGGTCGTCTCTGAAAGAGACAAAGGTCACTCTCCTGCCGTCCGGGGATATAACAGGGCTTGTATCCTTTGAAGGGTGAGCAGTGAGGCGTACTGTTGTGATATCACCCATGAGCCTCAGGTATATGTCGAAATTTCCTCCGTCCATATTTGAAGAGTAAAAGAAGTAGTTACCGTCAGCGGAAATGTCCCCGTCAGTTTCAATGGACTGGCTTATTGTGACAGGAATAACACGGCCCACATTGAACCTGTACTCCTTGTCAATAATGCCGCGATAACTGAATTGTACATCAGCAGTTTTTTTATCATCGCATGAGATGATAACCGCAGCCTGCAAAAGTATTGAGAGAGGTAATATATATTTTAAGAGAATCTTCATGTTCATAACTATTTTTTCCTGGTCCACTTGCCTGAATTGTCCTGAACCCAGTCACCCTTCTGCGCAAGGGCCCTCTGCTCTTCTGAAAATATTTTTCCGAATGAATCTATTTCGTTTTTTGAAGGTTCCTTCCCCCCGCTTTTTGCAAGGGTCTTCACGAATATCTCTCTGCGGGCTTTATTCTCTTCATCAATAACTGTGAGAAGAACTTTTTTCAGCTCCGGTGATGATTCGTATTGCGAGGCCTCAATATATGACACATATCCCGCTGCGGTTTCCCCTATTGCACCTTCAGTTTTATACTCCCTGATTTTGCCTGCGTGGAACTCACGCACTTTAATAGATTTGATGATCTCCGGGTCCCCGCTCCCCTGGGCTCCCCCTTCAGTTTTACCAACAGTTGTGCGGATAGAAGAGACTGTCCATGCGTCCTTCTCCAGTTCCATGTAATCACCGACAATCTGTCTTTCAATAACAGTCTTCTCACCTGTGAGGTTGATCTCAGGGGGAACAACAGTAAGGCAGCTTGGTGTGGATTTACACCCGGAGAGAGAATGGCACACCAGGGTCATTATAATTGCAGCGAATAGATTTTTTTTCATATTATTTTGCCTCCGAAACTTTTCTTAAATATTCCTGAATCGGTATCCGTTCAAATGATACCTGCGAGTTGTCAACTGTAACAAAAAGACTCAGCATCTTTCTTGTGAAAGAAACTGTGGTATACACAAGGCCTTTATCCAGCCTGAAGTCAAATCCCTTGATCAGCATGGAGTTGTCCACTGCAAACTGAACAGGAGCACCGAGTTTCGATTTCCCCTGTTCTTCAGAAAGTCCCCGCATGAGCCTGTTCGCGAAGTCAGCTCCGATTTTGTAGATATTGACATAGCCTGAAGCTGTGAGTTCTTTTTTAATATTAAGGCCTTTGCCGGAGAAGTTGGCGTTAAGTGAAAGCTCGGCGTCCTTTTCCCCTTTCTTCGGGTCAGGGTCATCAAGGCGGGCGATGTTGATATTTGATGCATCAAGTATAAGGCTGAACTCCATATTCTCTGGTTTGAAGTCAGCAAGGTTGAAGAGTATTGACCTTCCGTAAATTGAACCATCCATAATCGAAGCTTTAAGGTCTGAGATCCTGAATACATTGTCACTGAATATCATATAGGCTGAAAAACCTTTCAAATATTCATAGGGAATTTTCCTTGCCGGGTGTTTGGCGCTTATGGATTTAATTGTGAAGTTCGCTTTTTCGCTGAAATAATCGCTGTCAATAACCTGTTTCTGTGTAACAGAGATGTATGATTTCCCCGCTTTGCGTGCTTTGAATTCATACTCAAAGGGGAAGTTCATGTCAAGGTCGGCAAGTGCCAGCATATCTTCGTCATTCCGGACATTGAATTTATTGAATACAAGATTGCCTGAAGCTTTCCCTGTCTCAAGATCACCTTTCATCTTCGCTGAAAGCTTCATCACGCCGGATGTTTTCCAGGGCCCGAAGACACTCCTCAGCGCCGGGTTGTTCAGTTCCAGTGATACGCGGAGATCGGAATCGGAGAGCGGCGCTTTCTTCAGATCAACTGTTCCGTTTGCAGCAAGGAGGAGGTTCATGCTTCTGCTGCCGAGATTTACTTTGTTAATGCGGACTCTCTTTGCCTCAGCATCCTGCTCAACTGATGCATCAAGTGCCAGGTCGTTCACTCCGTAATCCGGTATCTTTGCAAGCATGTTAAGAGTCGCGGAGGTTTTACCTCCTGAGAGAGAGAATCCTGTACCTATTGTAATATCAACAGGTTTTTTGAGAGGGATATCCGCAACCTGTTTTTTAAATCGGCCGGGAACCATCGCAGGGAGCGGATGAGTGTTAATACGGAATTTATCGATGCTGATATTTCCGCTCATGGCCTTCCCGAGATTTACGAAGCCGCCGAGATTCATAGACACTGCCTTCTCCCCTCCGGCAGGATTATAAAAATCGAAAGAGACTCCGTTTATCCTGACCTGTGAAAAATTATTAATCCCGGATGCCCTGGCAGAGAGCTTAATTCCGTTATCTCCGGACTTGCTCCCTTCAATTGTGTAGGTGAGGTGAGGAACTGCAAGGTCAGCACCAAGATCCATTGAACTTCCATACATCTTCATAAAGTATCCAAGGGAGAGGAGGGGGACCCTCGCCTCAATTCCGGGATTTTTAAAAAACAGGTTTCTGAGATTAATTGCTCCGTCAACTTCAGGAGCCTTTGCTGTGCCGCGTACAGAGAACGGTGCAAGTGAAGCCTCTCCGCTCCATCTCATTGTTCTGTCCCCTGTCATGATAACGTAGTAGGGGTAGAGATCCCCCAGCGGTATGCGGCTCTCATCCATCTTTATATCGAGCACCTGGTTTTTTGTAACGCTGCTGACTCTCCCCGAAAGCCTGATCCAGTTGCTGTTCTGGAAGCTGACAGAGAATGAATTGATTTTAAGTATGTCATTTATCGGATTATAAAAAATATCGTAAGCTATAAGAAAACTGAAAGGGGAGAGAAATTTGTTCTGCAGCCTCAGAGGCATCCTCTTCGCTCCGGCATTCAGCGTGCTGCTGAACTGCGGAGTATCACCGTTGCTGAAATTGAGCATCCAGTTAAGTATAAGCTCAGGCTCTGTTGCAGCAGCAGCGGAGTAGAACTTCACGTTCATACTCCTTTCCGGGTTAAGCTCGAACTTCATGGTTTTAAGTATCCGCACAGCCTCGACTGATCTGGGGATAGTTTTAAATGGAGGTACATCAATGAGAGCTTTGAAGGTGAGACCTGTCATGTCGGCCTTCATGTCGCTCCCTCTTACATAAACAGAAAGATCATCCAGAATAAAGTTGAAGAGAAAATCAACAGATATGGGGAGTTCAATGTCGCCTGTTGAAGGTTCGGTTTCATCCTCCTTCTCTTTCTCTTTTTCCGGTTCAGGCTTCTTCTCCGAAGGTTTCATCAGTGTGGCAGCGTTCCACACACCGTTTTTTTCATTGAGGTAAACCCTCGGTTTATACAGACCGATCTCAGGGAACCTTATGCTCCCTGTGAAAATTTTAAAGAACCCGTACCTGAAAACAATCTTTTCCACTTCAAAGAGTTTTTCGTTATTAAAATCAGATCCGCTCCGTACAACAATATTGTTTATTGCAAAGCCGCTGTATGGATTGAAATCCTCAACCTTAAGCTCAAGTGTGCCGTTGGACATGCCGTTGAATGAGCTCTTCGCAAGATTTTCCACTGTTCCCGGTGTAAGGTATATTTTCGCGAAAAGGAGAACAGCAGCAATTATCACCGCAAGGGTAAGAGGAATTCTTATGAAGAGAGTTTTACCGATCTGAATCAGTATGCGCAGCGGGAGAGGACGTGACTTGCGTTTCAGCTTCGCTTCTAATTTCTTTTCGTTTTTTGAGGGCTTACGTTTTTCAACGGCCTGCTCCGCGGACTGTTCTGCTGATCCGGAAACCGGTTCTATAGAAGCTTCAATTATTTCAGTTTCATTTTTTTTTACGGTCTTTTTCTTCGGCGGGTTCTGTTTTTTTGACATATGATTAAACCTGTTTCTGTTATATACTTATCCATGAGTTAAATGCTATAGCTCAGCCGGAATTCCGGATATGCGGTGTTAAGGCTGAATATCTGTTAATCAGAGAATATATTAATGATCAGGGATTGAGGATTTAAAATCAAGTAAAAAGTTGATTATCGTGCTGAAGATGTGATGGTAAAAATCAGAAATAAAAATTAACTTTTCCGCTGAACTCATGCCATTTAAAAGAGTAATCTTTATTATATGAATAGTCAGCAAGAACTGAAACGGAATTTGCAATTTTAATTCTTTCTGAAAGGCCTGCTGACCATCTTGTATGTTTCTCTCCGAATTCAGCGTGATAAGCTGAAGCATAGATATGGTTTTTCCACGGGCCTAAGATTGTAAGTATTCCGGCTTCACCGCCGCCGAGAATGTCGCTGTTATTTTCATAATCGGGATTAAAGTATGATTTAACTCCTGCAAAAAAATATATCTGAACTTTCTTAGCAAGAAGTGTGCTTAAACCTGCATTACCTTTCAAATGGAAAGCTAATGTCTCTTTTTCACCTTCACTTATATTCTGTATCAGCCCTGTGTTCAGTACATAACAGGGATTTATAAAGAATGAGTCTGACGGAGGAAGGGAGACCAGATCAACAATATCAAGCCTCTGAAGCACAAAACGTTTATCATCATAATAATAGCGGCCCTGGATATTGCCGAAAACAATCTGGGAGTTCATGTTGTATCCGTCATCAGGGTCCATAATTTCATGACATGACTGTCTGTAAGCGAGCTGTGAATAAACTCCTTCAAGAGAATGGCCTGTTTCAACGGCGATTCTGCGGGATTTGTGAGACTCATCAGGGGCCACAGGTTCAGGGATATCTTTTATCGGGTCATATTTACCCATGGAATTCCGTTTTGTCAATACAGCCATAAACCTGGTTCTATAATCCTCTTGCGAGATATCTTTTTTAACAGCCATGAATTTAAGATAATCTGTGGCGAGATCACACATTATTATCTTTTTCTCTTCGTCTCCGGTGAGCGAGTCTATGCCTGACAACTCATGCTCCCCTCTGCAGTAATCGAGAACAAAACTCTGTTCTTTTTTATCCAGCTTTGATCTGAAGAACTGAATTTTTGAATATAATGAAGGCCTGAAGACTCTTCTGCTGACTATCTTTTTATCCCGGGCAGCACGGAGTGTATCAACAGGCTCAACGCCCCACCAGAAGTAATCGGTGATCTCTGTCTCCGGTTTTGCAGCCTCTATGAGGAATAATAAACTATAAGAGCAGTTTTCATCAATAAAGAAGTAATCGGAGTATATATTCTCCATCTCCACCACATGACGAACCATTCTCTCCTTTTCTTCAGGAGTCATGGAGATTTCATATTCCCAGAGGTCTCTCTGTTCTGTGTCGCTGTATTCACGTATCTTCTGGTAATAGGGGAGAAATGAATAGTAGCCTTTGTATAGCCCCAGGAGCCCCTTGTAAACAAATAGCGGGAGCAGCGCATCGTCAGTGGCAGCGGCATAATTCAGGGATTTAGCGAGAAGTCTGCTCCCTTTTTCTGTCTCCACAAGAAGAAGCGTGTGCCCGTACATTGAAGCAGGGTTATTCATAAAACCTGCGGGGAACACAAGTGTTACGGTTGATGGATTGATCTCTTTGTAAAACTGACTGAACCATATATCACCGTCATGCGGCAGTTTTGCAGTGTCAATATTCAGTTTATCTTTCAGCCACCCGTATCTTGCGGAGAATTTTTCAGTGGGATGCATCATAACATTTTCTTTTGGCCTGAAAAAACTCCTTATAGTTTCATCAAGTTCAGCTTCAGGGCTATGTTTACCTTTTTTTGCGAAGAAAAAAGCCGGATCATCAACCTGGCTGGTGAAACCGCCGGTAAAATTTTTTTTATAATGAAGAATAATATGCCAGTATGGATCATCCGCAAGTTTCAGTTCTTTTGCTTTTGCAATGAGTTCAGAAATATACCTGTTGGTATCCTCTTCGGACACAGGGGAATCTTCTCCGTATGAAATTCCATGGAGGAAGATTAATAAAACAAGTACGGCCTGGAAGCCGTACTTGACATTTTTTTTGAAATGTTTAAAGATCACTATCAGCTGTTAACTTTATTAATGTTTGCAACTACATCTTTTGATGTTACATCTTTTGATGTATAGATGTTGTTGAAATTTTTATGAAGTTTGTCTTTGAAAGCATCTTTATTTTCAACTTTCATAAGGTGAGCAAGAGTATCAACATATTCGCCATCACCTTTAGCTATGTCATTTGCAAGTGAATCCATGTTTTCAGCAACATATACATCAACGATGTTAACACCGATTACTGCGCCTTCTTTATAGCCCAGAGTACCGGTTGTGATTGCGAATGTACCGTTACCGCAGATACCGTTAAGACATGTAGCAACAAGTTCCATTACTTTCCCCTGTTTGCCTTTGAGGAGAACTGTACCGATACCAATTGGACTGCACCCCTAAAA
>DINC01000145.1:0-1320 GCA_002425885.1 Spirochaetia bacterium UBA5550
GAGTGCAATTTTTGCACTGTTCGAGTGCAAATTCTGCACTGGTTGAGTGCAATTTTTGCACTGTTCGGGTGCAAATTCTGCACTTTTCAATTCTTCAGAGTGCAAATTCTGCACTTTTTCACCTTCATTTTCAGGGAGTGCATTTTTTGCACTTTCGTCTTTTTCTGTTTTTTCTGGTTCAGTTTTCGTTTCGGAAGGGTCAGACCATGGGGCAACACGGCCTGCCATGGCATCATCCCATATACGTGTAGAGCGGACTCCGTGCTTAACTTTTTCAGTGAGTCCCTTTGCATCAAGAGATTTACGGATGTTAAAATAACTGCGTCTGGAGATATCAAAGAGGTTTATAAAATATTCAGCTTTAGCATCACACACACCTGAACGCGAGAGGCAATATATAGCATCAAGCACAGCGTACTCCTCCATGGAGAGCTTGAAGTGCTTTCTGATGTTATGCTGCATGTGCGTGTACCGCTCTTCCATTTGTCCCTCTGCTTTAAGTATCCGGGGCGCTCCATACACCCCGGAATAAGTTATTGCGATGTAATCAAAAAACCTGATATTAACGTGTATTCATCTGCTTTATTTCAACGGACTTCACCTCCCTTTAAATTTAAAGTCCGGGAGCCCCTGCCGACAGAGTCAGCGGTGGCAATTATTCCATGGGGTACGGTCTTCCGTCCCGGTCTTATGTCTCCTCTAAACTTAGAAGAGGCATAAGACCGGGACTATGCAGCCGGTCTGTTAAGCCTCATTAGCATATCATTGATACTGTTAAGCTCCTCTATGTACTGAGGGTCATTAAATTCTGAGGGAGCAAGGTACTGCATCATCTCCTCTCTGCCATAGATAACACCGTCAAAGGCTTCCATCACCCAGTCACCCGGCTTCACCGACAGAACGTGTTCAGGGTAATGTTTCCGGTAATCACGGAGATCCTCATCATTCAGGGGACGGAGTATTACATCAGAGTAACCCCATTCATCAGCCATCAGGTCTTCAAGCTTCATCTGGAACATTATTACCTCCCTATATGGCAGCCAAGCTTTTCATATTTATCTATAAGCTTATGAATGTCCCTCATAAGCTTCTTCTTTATGTTCTCATCATACTGATCTTCGCCAGGCACCTGAATTGAGCGAAAAGTCCAATCAGTACCCATGTCATCACCGTTGATATTTATCTCTACACTCAGATATTCGCCTTTCATCACTGTTCTCCTTTTATATTTATTCGCTCCCCCTGGTATCGAATCCAGCCCGGGTTATTTTAGCCGGTGAGACCACCTCTCCGGGAGCTACAGTAAACCTTTTAAGACAA
>DINC01000145.1:1357-5652 GCA_002425885.1 Spirochaetia bacterium UBA5550
AACTTCCTTCAGTGCCGCCTGTCGCCGCGTTAAATGTCAGAGGCAGGAATCGAACCCCCGGCCTTCAGGGTATGAACCTGACGAGCTACCGCTGCTCCACTCTGCTAAAAAGTCCGGAAGTGGGTAAGGCTTCCGGAAGAGTAATTGCCGGTTTAAAAATATGAAGACACCAACAATCACAGGAGAATTCACGTAATGAAAAAGCTTATGATGCCGTTTAACCCTTGTTATGTAATGATAATACCTTCCTGCCCTCGCTTACTCCCGGGAGCGGGTTCTGAATCCCTTCAGACTCATAACCGGTGACCTCTCCGTCCTCCATGCCGATTTCAAAGACAGAGTTATGACCATGGCCCGCCAGCTTCTTTGATACCGAAATATCATAATCAATCAGAGTTGGATTCTGAGGATTCTTTCTGAACTTAACCTCAAGCCTGATGCTGCGAGGCTTCTTAGGGTCCGTTTCAGGGTCGAGTAGGTTCTCATATACTGCAGGGAGCTCCGCATCAAAGAGTTCAATAGCTGCTCCGTTCCCGATGTTAGCCAGGGAAACCTTGTTAAATCCTTCCGTACTCACTTCAACCTCCTCAATCTCCTGAATCTTTCCCCGTCCCTGCATCCCATACACCTGCGGGTAAACAGAAACACCCCCTGAATAGAGAACACCAGGGCCGCAAAGCAACCGCACACAAAGAAATACTTTAACAGCACCTCCGGCAGATGCTCAATATACTGTATAAGTACGCCGGTCATGCATTACCCCTGATTATACCTGCAACATGAACCTGTCCGATACGCACAGATCTGTTTTTATCCAGCGCCTCTGAAAGCCTGGTAACAGATGTGAACTGATACTCATACCGTCTGCGAAGCTTCATGAAGCCGCACTTCTTCACGCTCACCGGCGTTTCGTCTTTAAGCTTTCTGTTTGTTGATAAATACACTCCTGTCATCACTCCTCCTCCGGTCTTAATTTGCTGAATTCATCTATTAGCATGAGAAAATTATAATTTTGCGCAATCAGCTGGTCTTTGAAGTGCTTGTCCTTCAGTGAGCCCGGTTTATAAAATACGCCAACATAACGCCAGGCTTCATTCAGCCAGTGGAGAGCCGTTATATTATTACCCTGGACAAGATGTTTATAAGCCCTTCTAACCAGTACAAAAGGAGTTTCGCCCCGCTCTTTCCACAGGGCTATCTGTCTGTACATATCCTGATCCGGAGGAGCGGGCTTAAGTTCGCGCGGATCTATATGCTGCGGAATCTTATTGTTCATCGTCCCACCGTAGCTGGTCTCTCCAGACGTTTTTGCCGTTAACTATTTTAAGCCGTCCGTCCTTTACCATCTGTGCCTTAATGTCCTCCAGAGTATTTGAGAGCTCACGCACGTTGTGCAGCATCTCGGGGATTTTATACCCGTACTTTGCTTTAACTTCAGCGGGAGTGAGCTTCTGGAGGTTAGACATCAGAGGCCTCGGGGAGCTGGACAAGGTTATATTTACGGATATCCTCAACGAGAAGATTGTGCATCTGCTCAGGGATCGTTATTTTGCGGAGTTTGCAGGTTGCTGCGAAAGCAGCCCAAAGCTCTTCATTAACGCGAAAAGTTTTAGGAAAATTACATTTTTTTGTATCAAATTTCATTTCTAACATCCATAGGTTAGAAACTAACATTATACCGTTAGAAATTCAAGCAAAATTTTGGTAGACTTAACAAAAAACTTTATTTTTTAATTAAAAAACCTGATAATAGGTGTATGAATTTGGGTGAAAAACTTAAATACCTGCGAGAGTATTACGGGTACAGCCAGAGCAAGCTATCTAAAATGTTAGGTATCCCTCAAACCAGTATTTCTAATTACGAGCAGCAGGATGAAGTATCGGGGATGCTCGATTATATTCATAAAATTTGTAAACTGTTTAATATACCAGTGCACGAATTTTTCATGAATGATATCAGCAAGGGTGAATACGATGAAAAACTTCCCAGTCATATAACGCCGGAATGGAATGAAGCCCTTAAAATATTAAATACCCAGGTTGATATAAAGACACGGATAGAAGTTACCAAAGCTTTTATTCAGATTATGAAAATCACGCTGTCAAAATACAGTGATAGACTTAAAGATAATCCTGAATATCAGAAGCTTATGCGGGACACGGAATATCAAGAGTCAGAGGAGAAGATCTCCTCTGATCTCAGTAAGGTTGCGGAAAAGAAGGATTAATTATAGCGCTTTAACAGTCAAAATAAAACATTTTGAAGATTTTTCCCACCAGTATTCAGCAATGACATGCACATCAACAGTTACGTCTGATGCTCCCCTGGTGACTACTCCTGTTTCAGATATCACTGATTTATTTGTTGATATCCAGGTATAAGTTGAGCCCAGTGGACCGTATTCTGGTAACGTTATATTCTGCGTTACGTTGATTGCTGTATCAGACCCGTTAAATATAATCTCTGCATCCTGAGCATCACAATGAGCTCTATGCCCGGCATCAGCTCGTTCCGCATCAGTCCGGGGCCGTTGATAATCAGTATCAACCTCACAACCCGAAAAAAATAAAAGCACTATTAGTATAAATAATAACTTTTTCATATATGCCCCCGTAAATAACTTCTCAATTAATTTGTATAAATTATATATATAATGTTTCAGAGTCAACTTTCTTTTGCTCTTAATTTGAGTGAAAACCTCTGAGTCTATCACTATTTTTTCATCGGCACCAGGAGGGAAAAGTTCCCCCAGTACGCGCATAACACTTATAAGCTCCTCAGCTACCCGTTTCTCTTCACCCATAACACACCCCTGCAAACAGGAGCAAAACTACCACAGAAGCTCTTAAAATGTCAATGTAGCGCAAAAATAAAACGCACTACAAAAAATGCCCGAATTTGTCCCAAAACCCCGTTTTATGTCTCATACATACAGATTTTTGTGGAGCGATTTTTAAAAAAGCCCGAAAAACGCCCTTTTTTGTAGTGTACTTTTTTTTTGCTCCACAAACACTTTTGCTAATCTGTATAGATATTATCAATCAAATCATTGTAAATCAGCAGAAACTGCTCAAAATCCTCCTGCAATTCAAAGCAGAGCTTCTCTTTCGCCCGGGCTTTTTGCGTGTCAACAGTGGAGACATTGACATCCAGCTCCTTTGCTACTTCATTCCGGTCAAGCCCCCGGGAGAAGAAAAACAGCACCCGCCGCTCTCCTGGAGAGAGTGCATCAATGCGCTCCTTAAGCATCAGGTAATGCATACGGTAATGTACGGTGAGATCTATTCCGCTCCCCATAAGCCCTATAATTTCAGATCTGTTAATCATCAGCGGGACCTTTGTGAGTTTCATCGCAACGGGCTCCCTTCTTCCGTTTTTTATAAATATTGTCCGCACTGTGCTTTTCGCCTGGCCAGAGAAGATAAGGGCATCATCTGCTGCAGAGTGCGCCAGCTGCGAGGAGCCGTTTGTGATGAAGTCCGTTGTCTGCTCGTACAGCATTTCGCTCGTGCTGTAGCCTGTGAAGCGGGCAAATGCGGGGTTTGAATATACTATCACGCCCTCCGTGTTTTTGACAAACACGCAGAGATCGGATAACTCATAGATCTCTTTTAGGCTTCGTATTTTCTCAATTAAAGGCTTCATCAAGGGATAAAACTCTAAGATAGATTATTTCTGTCAATATAAAAACTGANNTTCTTTTGTACTCTTTTAAGGGGTATTAAATTCGGGATATTCCCGTTTTAATAGATTTATCTAAACAAAACTACTGAAACGAGAATATTTAATTTTTAACATACAACGGGAGGGCAAAGAGTTGAATATTTTGAGAGCATTTTTAATGTCTTTTTATGGACTGGGAGAAATTAAAAAACCTGCTTAAGAACCGCAAAATGACACAGCGACAACTTGCCGAACGCTTAGGCGTGAATGAGAAAACACTTAACAGAAGATTACAGGATGACCTCATCACAGTTACGGAGCTGCTTGAGATTCTGAAGATCCTTGATTACCCGGTCGGCAGGTTCCTGGTTGATTATGATTCTGATAAGCTGGTTGAGGTTGATGCCAGGGAGAAGGAGCTGTTAAGGCTCTTCAGGGAGTTCAGCGAAGAGCAGCAGGTGACGGTGTTAAGGATTGTAAAGGAATTAAAGAGCTTCTGATATAAAAATAAGAACACATATTGTATCTCTTATCTATAAATATACTTTAAATTTAATAATCGACTCCCGGATAAACATCAATTTTATTATTAAAATCATTAAATAAAGCTTTATTTTCGGCAGTTTACGTA
>DINC01000144.1:0-283 GCA_002425885.1 Spirochaetia bacterium UBA5550
AAGAAAGGTGAGATAGGTTTTTAATGAAAAGTGATAAAGAGATCCGACACGAAGGATTTAAAGCATTGTTCAGTAATATGGATATAGTTGAAGCAGAAAGATTTATAGCTTTAATAAACCGCGAGAAATTTGATTATACTGAATGGCGGAAAAACCTTTTTCAGGATATGACTGCTGAAGAAATAATCAGAGAAGGAAGGAAATTCGCAGTTGATTTCAGAAAAATAAAAGGCGGGATCTGAATTCTGTTGTAATTATAATTGCTTGTTGCTGTTAAATCCGG
>DINC01000144.1:332-3818 GCA_002425885.1 Spirochaetia bacterium UBA5550
AGGGTAAAGCCCCCTCACCCGCGCTACCGGCCGGTTTTCGACATTCATTCACCGGCATTTCCCTCATCGTGAGGGTCGCGCAACCTCTCCAATTTGATGAGGGGAAGAGGGAGAGGGGTGGCGCGGCAGCGACGGGGTGAGGGCGTGAAGTTCAGGGATATAAAATAACCATGAATCAATCCGTAATACGGGAAAAGCACACAGGTGCCCGTTATATGTAATTATATAAAACAGGAGGATCTTTATGAGTGATGCAATAGAAAGAATTAATGAGATTATTGAGAGGAGTTATGTTAAGTATAACTTTTTAGATGAAAATAACAGGCCGCAGATCAAAGGGAAGGCTTACCGTATTGATGATCAGAGGTCTTTCCAGGTTTTCTCTTTCATGAATGGGGATGAGGAGATAACTATTGCCGCAGTATTCTATGATTACGATGAAGTCAAGTTGATTGAGTATAACTATAGCGGTGAAAGTGAAGACTTTTATGCGCCGGAAGAGGAGGAGCCTGTACTGGATGAGCCTTCTGTTCAGTGATGAGGGGCGGGGGATAGGAGAGATGCAGGAAAGATACAGGTACGGCAAGTACAGCAATGGGTTGCAACCACTTGCTGCATGTGATTTTTAACTGCACAGAATGCGGTTTGTGTTCAGCGGAGATGTATTTTTTTTTGAAATGACGATTCAGTCGGTACACTTTTAAGGGTTAATGCCTNNTTTAAAATACAAAATATTTGTTTGGAGTTTTACATAGTGAAAGGAGTTCACAATGAAATCATTATATGAATTATGCGTCCCAAGAGAGAGCGTCTTCGATCCAGACAAAAGAAGTGACGTTTTAGACCTGACCAATCTAATTGAAGATACAGTAAATGCTGATCAGTTCTTTGAAGAAAACTTCCTTACTGAAGGGATGAAAACCCTGATAGATACGGCTTTCAGCCGTTTTGTACAAACCGGCGACAGGGGACTGATTAAATTAACTCAATCTATGGGTGGTGGTAAGACCCATAATATGATAGCACTCGGACTCCTTGCAAAGTTTCCATTTTTACGTGAAAAGGTTCTCGGTAAAAAAAATGGATATGAAAAAATTGGTAAAATACGTGTTGTCGGTTTTTCCGGAAGAGATACAGATTCAAAATTCGGCCTTTGGGGAGCAATAGCTGAACAGCTTGGCAAAAAAGATCTGTTTAACAGTTACTATTCCCCCCTACAGGCACCTGGCCCCGCAGCCTGGATAAATCTTCTGCAAGGTGATCCGGTTCTTATACTAATCGATGAATTACCACCATATCTTGAAAACGCAAAATCTGTGACAATAGGTAATGCGGATTTAGCTGTTGTAACAGTAACTGCCTTATCAAATCTTTATGTTGCGATAGCAAAGAAAGAATTATCAAATGTATGTCTTGTTATCAGTGACCTTCGTGCGACGTATGAATCCGGTAGTGACCTGCTGCAAACGTCGTTCAAAGAACTTGAAAATGAAACAAACCGTTATGCCCTTGATATTGAACCTGTTGCAAGCAATACTGATGATGTTTATCATATATTGAGAAAAAGACTATTTGCTACATTGCCGGATGATAAAGAGATTAATGTAATTGCTTCGGAGTATAAAAAAGTTATTGAAGAAGCTAACCAGATGGATTTATCAACGATAGATCCTGATACATTATATCTGAATATTAAAGAAACCTATCCCTTCCATCCATCAATAAGAGACCTTTTTGCAAGGTTTAAAGAGAATCCGGGATTCCAGCAGACACGCGGATTTATACGACTGATGCGTATAATGATTTCGCAGCTTTATACGGATAACGGGGTTAAAGCAAGAAAGAAGTATCTTATAAATTCGTATGACATGGATTTAAATGAACGTGAAATGGTAACAGCAATTTCACAGATAAAAAATTCACTCACAAACGCAATCAGTCATGATATTGCAAATCAGGGTAAGGCTATTGCTGAGGAGATCGATAATAAACTTGGTGATACAGTAACCCAGGATATTGCCAAGCTGTTTCTTGTATCTTCCCTTGCCAATGTACCAAATGCANNGCCAACATTGGGCCTCCCACTAACCGAAGCTATAGGTTTTCTCTGTGAACCGGGGAAAAACATAAGCCTGATAAAAAAGGGATTTGATGATTTTACAATAAAAGCATGGTACCTGCACTCTGACCGGGATGACAACTTTCTTTTCCAGGATACAAAGAACATTGTAGCACAGTTAAACTCTCTTGTTGAAAGCTATACCAATGAAATAGCAAAGAAAGAATTAAAGAGTTTTCTTTCAGATAAATTTAAACCATCATTGAATGACTGCTACCAGGATGTACAGATATTCCCTGCAATAGATGAATTAAAACTAAGTGCTGATAAAGTAATGCTGGTTTTAACAGAACCCTATTCTGATTCAAAACTTAACCCTGAACTTGAAAAGTTTTACGATGACGCGACATTTAAAAACAGAATACTTTTCCTCACAGGCGCAAGAAGCACTATGGATAAGCTTTACCGCGCAGCGAAAGAACATAAAGCAATCTCTGAAATTATCAGAAAGATGAGAGAAGAGGGTGTAACAGATAAAGATTCACAGTTTGAGCTCGCACAGGACAAGGAGAAAAGGCTTGCACTGGCACTCCTTTCGGCAGCGCAGCAGACATTTGTTACATTATACTATCCATCTGCAAAAGGATTATTAAAGGCGGATTTCCTGATGCAGTTTAAAGGGAACAGCTTTAATGGTGAAGAGCAGATAAGGCAGATTTTAAAAGATAAATATAAATTTACAGAAGAGTCATCCGGTGAAGGGTTCAGAAAGAAGGTTGAAGACAAGCTCTTTACCCGGAAGCAGATGCCGTTATCTGAAATTAAAGAACGAGCAGCGTCTGATTCATCGTGGCTTTGGTATTCAATTAGGGCCCTTGATACATTGAAGGATGAAATGCTGCAGAAAGATATCTGGCGTCTTGATGGCGGTAATTATCTTGAAAAAGGGCCTTTCCCGAAAGAAGATACATCTGTTCAGATTATTGAACTTAGACGTGATGACAATACCGGTGAAGTCACTCTCAGGCTGATACCGAGGAACGCGGACAAAATCTATTATGAAATAGGCGCTGCAGCCACCGAATCTTCTTTGCAGGTTCAGGATGTTAACAGTTTTGTAACTTCTGAATTAAAGCTCTCCTTCCTTGCTGTTGATTCCGCAAAGGAGCATCCCACTGGTAAACCGGTTGAATGGAGCAACAGAATTTCATTAAAATATAAGCAGTATAACGAGAACAGCAAAAAGATGATGGAGCTGGCTTCAGCGCCCCCTGCAAAGATTAAATATACAACAGATGGATCTGAGCCAAAGAATAATGGAGGGGTTTATACTGCGCCATTTGAGATACCTGAAAAAACATCTTTAATCCTTGCTGTTGCAGAGGAAAAGGGTATTTATTCGCCGACTCTTGAAATTGATGTTAATC
>DINC01000144.1:3829-7181 GCA_002425885.1 Spirochaetia bacterium UBA5550
ATATTGATAAAATCCAGGTTGTTTCTGATAAACCGCTGAAATACAGGGCCTCCTCACAGAAAAAAACTAAATCCACAAGGGACCTTTACGAAACCCTCACTGCCCTGAAAAAACGGAACGCTGGTTTTTCTAATGTAACAATAACACTAAATGATGAAGTAAATGATAAATGGATTGAACTGAATTTCTCTGAGGATATTCTTCTTTCTATTGATGAAATCGAAAAGCAGATCGATAATCTTAGAGGGACATTCTTAAAAGAGAGCCAGATCAATATTACCATGGGTTACAGAAATATAATATTCCCCCAAGGCCAGGATTTTCTTGACTGGGCTGCTGAAAAGAAGCTTGATATTGATAAGGAATTTGATCGTCAGGAGCTTCAGCAGTAATGGCAGAAAAAAAGTATTTCGGTTTTGGTTTCAACCCTGAACAGTCTATGAATCATATACTGGTAGTTATACCATCAAATAAAGAATTGCCGGTTATGTTTTATGAACGTTCACGATGGTCTAAAAAAGATATTCAGACAATTATAGCAAAAAAAGATAAACCCAAGGCATCTCTTCCGTTTCATAAATGGGAGAAGATAGCAGGCNNCTTATGAATGAGTTTAACAGACGTTTAAAGAAAGATAAGATAAGCACCGGATCATGGGATGGGAACTATATCCCTGTGGAGAAGCTTCTTGGTAAAGAGATGCTTGTCCTCGTATGGGCTATTGAGGATTCAGACCCCGCTCTTATTACAACAGCAGTGAGGAACTGGCACGGTTTTTCACCAGAGGAGAGATGGTGGCTCTTTACAATGACCAATGCTTCATCTGGCGGTATTAACGACAGGCGCGGATGGCGCAAAGCTCTGAGGTATGCCCTGACTGAAAATCCGGTTGATGAAACAAAAGATATTGTCAGGTTCGAAATACCTGAATCTTCAAAAAAGCAGAAAAAGAAGAAAACAGATGACAGCTCTTCCGGACAGGCGGAACTGTTTTGACAGGGTAACGGTTTTTTAGTATTAAGGATGGAGGTTTAAATGATATCCAATGAAGTAATAATTCAGCAGATGAAAGAATCCCTTTTAGCGGCACTTCCGGGGCGGGTAGTGAAAGTTGTTTTATACGGGTCAGTCGCAAGGGGTACCGATACTATTGAATCAGATATAGACTGCATTATTGTTGTTGATGATATAGACAACGGGATATACGAAGCCGTGGACCAGTTCGCGGCAGATATGCTTTTAAAATTCGGCGCTGTGTTTTCAATAATACCTGTTAAAGAATCAAATTTCGATGATCGTATATATAATCCTCTTTATATCAACATCAACAGGGAGGGTGTAGTGCTATGGCAGAAAACAGCCTGATAGAACAGATTAAGATGATGCTGGACAAGGCTGAGCGTTCACTTGACGCGGCTAAAACACTTCTTGAACATTCAAACTATGACTTTTCATCTTCAAGGTCTTATTATTCAGCTTTCTATTCAATCCAGGCGCTCCTTCTGACAAAGAACCTGGTCTATTCAAAGCATTCAGGGAGAGGCACATAGGTGACTACGATTATATCAGCACCATAAACAGGGAAGACGCAGAAAAAGATTATGAAATTTCAAAAGAACTTGTAGCCGCAATTAAAAAATACCTGGAAGAAAACGGATTTACCGGCATCAGTAATGGAGAATAATAGTGAAAGATTACACATCATTTATAGAAGTTCAATTCCCTGTGTCCAGGGTATCAAAAGAGAGTTATAAAGAGAGAAAAGCAAACCTGGGGCAGACTCTTACAGGACTCGGAAAATGGTGGGGGAGAAAACCGCTGATACTCGTACGTGCCGCGCTCCTGGGACTCTTTATGCCCGCAAGTGACAATCCTGAAAAGGATATGGAGATATTCTTAAAGATACTCACAATGGATGATGAGGGTTTGCTCTTAAGAAAAAGCAGCGTTTTGCCTGCAGAAGTTATTTATAAATATTCTACAAAAGAAGAAAGAACTAAATTTTTTGATCCTGAGTTGGCAAAACCTAAATATAAAAAAACTATCAGACCTGATGATAAAATCGAAATAGACAGGAACGTTTTTTTAAAATTAGGTTATGATGAAAAGATTAAATACTGCCTGCGACCAGAAGAGGTTTATATCTCTGACGGTGATGTTTGGAAAGAAATAAATGAACACCTCGGTACTAAAGCTGATTCACTCTCCAGCCTTATAAAAGAACTGGGTGAAAAAAGATTCGGGAAGACACCGGTTGTTGGCGACTGTTTTTGCGGCGGAGGGAGTGTACCTTTTGAAGCCGCACGCATGGGGTGTGATGTTTTCGCGTCTGACCTGAATCCTGTTGCAGCGCTTCTTACATGGGGCGCGTTAAACATCAATGGCGCTTCTGATGAGAAGGTTGCAGAGCTGAAAGTTTTTCAGAATAAGATATATAACTCGGTTGAAAAGCAGGTTGAGGAGTGGGGAATTGAGCATGATGGTAAGGGCAACAGGGCATTATACTATCTTTATTGCATAGAAACAAAATGCCCTGAATGCGGATGGATGGTTCCGCTTGCCCCTTCATGGGTGATCGGTAAGGGAACAAAAACAGTTGCAGTATTAAATGAGAACAAAAAGAAGGGATTCGATTTTGAAATAAAGAGCGGTGTCTCTGAAAAAGAGATGAAAGAAGCTGAAAGTAAAACCACAGTAAAAGGTGACAAAATCTATTGCCCCCACTGCACCAAAACAGCCCCTATGAAAGTAATACGAAACGAAAAAAGCGGTAATTCAAAAGATGAATCTGGCCTGCGATTATGGGATAAAGAGGATATAGTTCCCAGACCCGATGATGTTTTTCAGGAGAGGCTTTATTGTATAAAATGGGAAGATATCGAAGAGGGTGACAGGTTTTACAGGGCGCCCACTGCTGATGACCTGAAACGCGAAGAGAAGGTTCTGACTCTGCTAAAAGAGAGATTTGCTGAGTGGCAGACTAAAGGCTACATCCCTAATATGATAATTGAGGAAGGTATAGAGACTACACGATTATATAGAGAAAGAGGGTGGAGATACTGGCATCAGCTGTTTAATGCGAGGCAATTATTGATTCATGGGTTGTTACTTGAAAAGTTAAATTCTCAAGAAGATATATCTAAAAAAAAGAAAACCCTATCCCTCCTGGGTTTTAATAGAATACTTAATTTTAACTCAAAATTGACACGTTGGGTAAATGGTTCTGGTGTTGAAAAAGGAGTAGATGTTTTTAGTAATCAAGCTTTAAATACATTATATAACTATGCGAATCAAGCTATAAAATCCAGTGAGAGTTCTTTTCTTTTTAAAATACATAACTACTGTTTTAATC
>DINC01000144.1:7229-7372 GCA_002425885.1 Spirochaetia bacterium UBA5550
TTTTAATCAAAATTTGAATATTAATGTATTAGATGCAAGAAATATTAATAATGTATGTGATTTTTGGCTCACCGATCCACCTTACGCAGATGCAGTTAATTATCATGAACTTTCAGAATTTTTTCTATCATGGGATAAGAAAT
>DINC01000144.1:7379-11523 GCA_002425885.1 Spirochaetia bacterium UBA5550
TAAATGAAATTTTTCCTGACTGGTACAATGATTCAAAGCGTGCACTTGCTGTTGCTGGTAAAGGGGAATCCTTTAATAGAAGTATGGTGGAGCCTTACAGCAATCTTGCTAATCACATGCCTGATAACGGCATGCAGATTGTAATGTTTACACACCAGGATGTCACCGTCTGGGCTGAGCTGTCTATGATACTCTGGTCTGCCGGTTTACGTGTTACTGCAGCATGGAATATTGCAACAGAAACAGAATCTGGTGGTCTTAAAGAGGGGAATTATGTAAAAGGAACAGTCCTTCTTGTTCTCCGTAAACAGACTTCAGTACATACCGCTTATCTTTATGAACTCTATCCTGAAATAGAAGAGGAGGTAAGCAGGCAGATCGAAGTTATGCAGAAGATAGATGATAAGGACGAGCCCAATTTTTCTGATCCGGATTATCTCCTAGCTGCTTACGCAGCTTCACTTAAAGTGCTAACATCGTATAAGAAACTTGAAGACATTGATGTACAGTATGAACTTTCCCGCTCACGGAAAAGCGGCGAAGAGTCCCCTGTTGCCGGCATAATAAGAAATGCTGTAAAGATTGCTTACGACATGCTTATACCTGCCGGTTTTGATAAGCTTACATGGAAATCGTTAAGCCGTGAAGAGCGTTTCTATATCAAGGGGCTTGATATGGAAAGAACGGGGAATTACCAGGTGAGCGCCCTGCAGGAACTTGCAAGGGGATTCGGTGTTGTTGATTATAAAGATATGCTGGCAAGCACAAAGGCAAATGAGGCGCGTCTTAAAACAGCCCATGAATACGCACAGAAAAGTACAGGTGAGGGTTTTGGTGTTTCGGTTGTGCGTGAGGTGCTTGGAGCAATATACACTGCAGTTCAGAACGAAAGTGCTGCAGCAGGCCTTACCTGGCTCCACAGCCAGGTGCAGGGATACTGGGACAACCGGAGAAAGATTACTGAGATTCTGACATTTATAATGTC
Source organism: Spirochaetia bacterium UBA5550 (assembly GCA_002425885.1). Classification (GTDB taxonomy): domain Bacteria; phylum Spirochaetota; class UBA4802; order UBA4802; family UBA5550; genus UBA5550. Next base: position 8,365 of record DINC01000144.1, read on the forward strand.
ATTTGAACATATAGATACAATGGNNCAATGCCTCAGTGGAGTACAGATTCAAAATACGCAAGGTTTATCAATGAGCTTGTTATAAATGACGGAGTGTAGTAGAGAATATGATAAACAGGTATTCATCTGCTCCATTCAGGATGAAAAGGCTCGACTCCACCTTTCTTAATGAAAGACTGCAAGGTGCCAGGAGTTACGACAGAATCGCGGGTTATTTCAGCTCCTCAATACTTGAGGTTGCCGGAGAAGCCCTTGAATCTATAAACGGCAATGTAAGGATTGTATGCAATTCCCAGCTTGATATCGATGATGTTGTATCACTCACCTCAGCACAGAATGCAATGCGCCGTGAATGGTGCGATTTTGATCCGGTTAAAATTGCAGATACATCTTCCATAAGATTCCAGCGTCTTCATGAATTCCTTAAAAGCGGAAAGCTCCAGGTAAAGGTTATTCCAAATGAAGTGTTTGGTTTAATTCATGGTAAAGCCGGAGTAATAACACTTGCTGATGGAACTAAAACATCATTCATCGGCAGTATTAACGAAACCTATTCCGCATGGAAGAAGAATTATGAAATACTCTGGGAGGATAATTCCGAGGAAGCGGTTAAATGGGTAGAGGAGGAATTCAACTATTTCTTTACACATGACAAGGCGATTAAGCTAACAGATTTTATTGAGAAAGACCTTGAACGTATTATTAATCGAAAGGTAATATACGAAATAGATAAATGGAAAGATGATAATGAACCTGCAAGCGCGGTTATTGAATCACCGGTTTACCGCAAAGAGCTGGGTTTATGGGAACACCAGAAATATTTTGTTAAACTCGCATTTGAAGCTCATAGAAAAGAGGGGGCACGTTACCTCCTTGCGGATCAGGTGGGCTTAGGGAAAACAATTCAGCTTGCTCTATCAGCCCAGCTTATGGCATTAACAGGTTCAAAACCGGTTCTGGTATTAGCCCCTAAAACCCTTGTATGGCAGTGGCAGCAGGAAGTACTGAATCTCCTTGAAATGCCTTCGGCAGTCTGGACCTCTAAGGGGTGGGTTGACGAGAATGAAGTATTGTACCCGGCTTCGGGGGAGCATGATATAAAGAAATGCCCGCGGTGTGTCGGGATTGTATCTCAGGGACTTGTCAGCTCCGGATCTGATATATGTGACTATCTCCTTAGTATGGAGTATGAATGTATAATTGTTGATGAGGCTCACAGGGCGCGGAGAAGAAACCTCGGTGTAAACAGGGAAAACCAGGCGCCTGAGCCCAACAATCTGCTCAGATTTCTGTTACAGCTCTCCCCCAGAACTAAAAGTATGATGCTTGCTACTGCAACACCAGTGCAGATGTATCCTGTTGAAGCATGGGACCTCCTTAATGTTCTTGCTCAGAAAAATGAATTTATTCTTGGAAATAATAGCAGTAACTGGAGAAAAAATATCGCCCAGGGGCTGAGCCTTGTAATGGGAAGGGAAGAGCTCACAAGTATAAATGAAGGATGGGAGTGGTTGAGAAATCCCTTCCCGCCATCTGATGAAGGGATGGATTTTGCTCTGGTTAGAAGAAAACGTGGTATGCCTGACACAGAGCATACAATTCCGGGGGATGTCTATCATAATGATCTTGATGCTCCGTCAAAAAACAGGATAAACAATATTATTAACGATAATTTTATCCAGGAGCATAATCCTTTCATAAGATTTATTATAAGAAGAACCAGAGAGTATCTTGAAAAAACAAAGAATCCTGATACAAATGAACCATATCTGAAACCGATATATGTAGACCTGCGCGGTGAAAGAGATGAGGATGCTATTATACTCCCTCCATATTTAAAAGAAGCCTATGACCATGCTGAAAGATTCTGTAACATGCTTAAAGACAGGGCACCGGCAGGGGGTTTCCTTAAAACGTTATTATTAAAAAGGATCGGCAGCTCAATTGTAGCAGGGCATAATACGGCAGAAAAGATGCTCACCGACTGGGGAAAAGAAGACATTGATGACGAAGAAGATGACGATTCAATCCTTGATGAAGAGAAGGTAGAAAGAAGAGGGAGGAAACCTTCAAATTCCGGCGGCAGTGATATAAAACAGCTGACTGATTCTGAAAAAGAGGAATTGCGGCTGCTTACAGAAAAATTAAAAATCAATAAAGACCTTGATCCGAAATATCACAAGGTCAGGGAGATCCTTTTTGACTGGAACTGGATTGAGCGCGGTTGCATTATTTTTACTCAGTATTATGATTCAGCTAAATGGCTGGCGCAGAAATTATCTGAAGAAAAACCGGATATAATAGTCGGTGTTTATGCAGGTGGTGATAAATCAGGTATTTTCATCAGTGGAGTATTTCACCGTAAACAGAGAGAAGACCTGAAGCTGATGGTGAGGCAGCGTGAGATGAAACTTCTGGTTGGTACAGATGCAGCATCTGAAGGATTGAACCTCCAGACTTTAAGTACCCTAATCAATCTCGACTTACCATGGAATCCAACAAAACTTGAACAGCGGAAAGGTCGTATTCAGCGTATCGGACAGGTAATGGATGATGTATGGATTTATAATCTACGATACAAAGAATCTGTTGAAGACAGAGTGCACAATCTTCTTGCTTCAAGGTTAAAAGAGATCTATGACATGTTCGGCCAGCTACCCGATGTGCTTGAAGATGTATGGGTTAAGGTTGCAGAGAATGAAATTGAAGAAGCAAAGAAGATCATAGATTCAGTTCCAGCGCAGCATCCCTTCGCAATTCGAAACAGTACAATCGAACATATAGACTGGGAAACTTGTTCAACGGTTCTTGATGCTGTTGAAAAGAAGAAAGTGTTGATGCAGGGTTGGTGAGAATTTTTATAACATCAGTTTTTATATTGTAAACATCTACTAATTCTATTTTGTAAGAGGAATTTATGGGACAATATGATCAGCTTGATAAATATTTTGTCGAGAATAAGGTTGAGGTAAAACTATTCCCGTCAAGTGGTGTCCGTAGATTCGTTGATTTCAATAGTCTGGTTCAATTTATAGAGGAAGAGTGGGATTTCTGGAAAAATAATGCGGCTCATAGATTAAGTAATATTCAGGCAAAATATAGCCATATTAATGCATTAAAAGACCAAACGATAAATCATTATTCAAACAAGCAGATCGA
>DINC01000112.1 GCA_002425885.1 Spirochaetia bacterium UBA5550
TATTAACCCCGAATATATATCTTTTACCTCATATCTCTGGAATATTGAGAGGAACCTCCGGATTGCTGAAGCTGTAAAAAAGGAATCTCCCGATTCAATTATTTTTTTCGGCGGCCCTGAAATTGCCGCAGGTTCTTATGTTTTTAATGAACAGAGGCCTTATATAGATCACTTTGTTTCCGGTGAAGGGGAGTGGTTCTTTAATAATTTTTTTTCAGGTCATGATCTCAATTCATCAACTATTAATGGGAACCGGATTTCGATTCAGCCTCCTGACGGACTAATTCAAACTGATGATATTTTTGAACCTCTTTCAGGGAAGAGACTCAACACTATGTCAGACGGTTCAGTCTTTCTTGAACTGACACGGGGCTGTCCGTACAGGTGCAGTTACTGTTACTATTCCCGCAGTTATAAAAAGGTAAGAGAGATCCCCTTTAACAGACTCACTGATGTAATTCAAAACAGAAAAGATATAACAGAAATTTATATTCTCAGTCCCACATTTGACAGATCTCCTGATTTTATAAGTAACCTTCACACCCTGAAAAATTTGAAACATAATGTAAAGCTTCACACGGAGATGCGTACAGACAGAATAACTCCTGAAACAGCAGAGCTTATTTATGACGCGGGATTCAGGAGCCTTGAAGTGGGGCTTCAGTCTCTTAATAAAAGAGCTCTTGTTTCAGTAAACAGGGAGAGCTCTCCTGAAAAAGAACTTACAGGCATGGCTTATCTCAGAGATGCTGGGATTGATTTGAAGATTGGAATAATTCCCGGTCTCCCCGGAGATGATCCTGAGAACTTCATAAAAACAATAGATGTACTTGTTCAGCACGGTTTCAGCGAAAGCATTGAACTTTATCCTCTCATGGTTCTCCCCGGCACAGCAATACGTGAGATGGCGGACAGGGATGGAGTTTCCTATCAGCAGAAACCTCCATATTTTTTTCTCGAAGGATGGAATTTCAGAAGCAGGGATATTTCTGACGTTTCTGTTTATCTTGAGGAGAAAACCGGCCTCTCTGCCAGCCTGTTTTATCTGCCGGACTTTACAGAGAGTCAGAATCCGCTTTTTACAAAAGGCATTTCTTTTAATGCAGGAGAGTGGCCTGATGCAGAATATATAACCGCAACAGTAGACACGGCGGTGGTTGATCTCCATGTGACACCAGGTTCTGAACCGGAATTTTTTTTCGGTTTTGAAAAATTTATTAAAACATGCAACAGGCACAGGTTTTATAACATAATAATTTATTCAGATTCAGTAATAGATAATGAAAAACTCTTTCATATACTGAGCGATAATGAAGAAGATAACTACTACCGGAGAATCAATCTCTATACCGGTTATTCTGATGGATCAATTTTTCATTTTTTCCAGGTTACTCAAAAACCGGATATATATAATGCTATACTGACTTCAACAGCAATGATTACACCCCTGTTTGTTGTAAATGAAAATACTGCCTCACTCCTTCCGGTCAGAGGGGGCGATGACCTTTCTCTTCTGATCACTAAAGGAAACTACAGGCGGGTAAAAAATTTCCTGAAAAAGTTTTATTCAGAGGATTTTCAGCATGCAGCATTTATTGATGAAGGTGAAATGCAGCAGTTTTACAAAGATATAAAACAGGAATTTGTAAAGCTGCCCTATTCATTCGACATAAAAAAAAGTTGAAACAATTTTCTTGACAGATGTATATACATGGTATAACTTTTTTAAAGGAGTTTGATATGTATATAACAATAAAAAAATGGGGAAACAGCCTCGGTGTAAGAATTCCGAAAAATTTTGCAAAGAATCTCTCATTGAAAGACGGTTCCATCGTTGAGATTAAAGAAAATGAAGGTGAAATTGTTATATATCCTGTAAAAGATGAACTTTCAGATATGTTAAGCAGAATAAACGAATCCAATATTCATCGCGAGTTTGAAACAGGCAAACCAGAAGGCAAAGAAGTATGGTAAAAACTTCTTATGTTCCTGAACGCGGGGATCTCGTCTGGCTGAATTTCACTCCTCAATCCGGCCATGAGCAGATGGGTAAGCGGCCCGCTCTCGTTCTCTCACCAAAAGAATATAATTTAAAAACAGGCCTTGCAATATTCTGCCCTATTACAAGCAGAGAAAAAGGTTATCCTTTTGAGGTAAAATTAAGCAGTAAAAAAATCTCCGGAGTAATTCTTTCTGATCAGGTAAAAAGTCTGGACTGGAAATCACGAAATGCTGAATATATTTCAAAAGTAACAGCTTCAGAAATTGAAGAGGTCATATTAAAACTGAAGCTGCTTCTTTAATTTATTCTACAGCCCTATCTCCTCATTCATCTGATTAAGAGCTTCCACTGCAGCATCATCATATGTCATATCTTTCATTTTTTTATAAGCGTAATTGATAGAGCTTGATGCATTGATCCTGTGAATCTTTACATCAGGACATTTACGGAGCACTGCCATAACTTCGCTGATACTCCCCCCCTGTGCGCCGACTCCAGGTATGAGGAATGGAATCTCATTCTCTGATTTAAGAAATGTATCATTAATTTTATCAAGCTGTTCAGGATATGTTGCACCAGCAACAGAACCGATTCCGGGATGATACCACTTAACAATCATATCTGCAATATGAAGAAAGAATTCTTTCCCCTCTGTATGCACATCCTGAATCTCCCCGGAGCTTGCATTGGATGTTTTTGTAAGAATATAGTAACCCTTATCAGGATAGCCTTTGATATAAGGTTCAATTGAGTCATAACCGAGATAAGGTGAAAGTGTAACGGCATCTGCTTTGAAAAAGTCAAAAGCCTCTTTAGCATAAGCAGCAGCGGTCTTTCCGATGTCGCCTCTTTTATAATCGAGTATCACAGGTATACCTGCTTTATTGTAGATCGCTATTATTTTTTCAAGAGAGACAATTCCATCGATTCCATACTGGGCATAAAAAGCGTAATTCGGTTTAACAGCACCGGGGAATATATTTTTTTTAACAATGGCATTCAGTATTTTTTCATAAAATTTATATATTCTTTCTCCGGGTGTTCCATCCTTTTCCGGGATATCCTCAATTACAGGATCAAGCCCGAGGCATACTATACTCGAATATTTTTTTGCACTGTCTTTAAGCATTTCAATGTAATTCATTTTTCATCACTTCCAGAAGTTTATTGTAGATCTCAAAGTTTTCATTATCGAACTGGATAAATAGAACTTCGATCAGATAGTTTTCATTTATCATAAAGTCAACAACTGTTTTAACTGCAATTTCTGCTCCTTCTTTTTTCGGGTATCCATAGACCCCTGTAGAAATTGCAGGAAATACAATTGATTGAAGGCTGTTATCCTTTGCCAGTTTCATTGAGTTGTAATATGAGCTGCGGAGAGTATCAGGCTCCCCATGTTTTCCGTCTTTATATATCGGCCCCGGCGTATGTATCACATGTTTTGCAGGAAGGTTATACCCTTTGGTAATTCTTGCTTCTCCATGCCTGCACCCCCCGAGTTTTCTGCACTCTTCAAGTAGCCCCGGGCCCGCAGCCCTGTGAATTGCTCCATCTACTCCGCCTCCCCCAAGAAGTGCAGGGTTTGCAGCATTAACAATTGCGTCAGTTTTTTCCTTTGTGATATCACCTTTTTTTACAGTTATTTTTTTTAAAGCATCAGACTTTTTCATCTCCGCACCTATTTGCCGCCGCAGTCTGTAACCTGGTTTCGAAGCAGATCTATGGCGTGGGGAATTGCTATTTCAATAAACTGCAGGTTCTCCCTTACACCTTTAGGGCTCCCCGGAAGGTTGATAATTAAGGAACTCTTCCTTATCCCTGAAGCAGCCCTTGAAAGCATGGCGTGAGGGGTTATTTCAAGAGACTTCATCCTCATGGCTTCTGCAAAGCCGGGCGCCTCTCTATCAATAACTTCCTTTGTTGCTTCAGGAGTAACATCCCTTGGAGCGAATCCTGTACCTCCGGTTGTAAGGAGAAGATCAATCCCTTCATCAGAAAATTCAATAAGAACTTTTTTTATCCGGTCAATCTCGTCAGGTACAATGACCTCTTTTACAACAGTAATATTATTCCTCTCTGCCCATTTTCCGATTTCAGGGCCTGAAAGGTCCTCCCTTTCCCCCCTGGATGACCTGTCGCTTACTGTTATTATTCCGCATTTTATCTTTTCCATAAATTTAATATACACCCCATTTATAAATACTTATTGCNNATTCAATATAGATTGATATTACTTCAATTCAATTTTTCTATTTTTTATAATTCCGGGAAATATAAATTTATGATTTATGCTGTTATTCTTGCTGGTGGAAAAGGGCTCAGGGTCGGGGGAGATATTCCAAAGCAGCTTCTGCCTCTGGCCGGTAAACCTGTTATTCGATGGTCTGCTGAAACCTTTCAGTCTGTTGATGAAATAGATAAAATAATTATTGTAGGTGAAAAAAACTCTCTTGAAACAATAAAAGATATGCTCCCTGAACATGATTTTTCGAAAATCATAAATTTCATAGAAGGTGGAGCTGAGAGATCCGATTCATCATACAACGCTCTTATTTCAAGAGAATTTGCCGCAGATGATTTAATACTCTTCCATGACGCTGCCCGTCCATTTATAACTCCTGATATAATAAAATCACTGATAACAGAAATTAAAGCTTCAGGTGCAGCAGGTATTTATATCCCTGCTGTGGATACTGTAACTATTGCTGAACATAGTAAAGTAATCTCTATCCCTGAGCGGAGGCAGGTCTTCTATGCACAGACTCCGCAGGGATTCAGGTACAGTATTATAAAAGATGCACACGAAAAATATAAAAAGGGACTGCTGAATATAAAGGTTACAGATGATGTTTCACTGGTAATGGCAAGAGGTTATGATGTAAAAATTGTAAGCGGCTCTCCGCTGAATTTTAAAATAACAACCGATTTTGATTACAAGATCGCAGAATTTCTTGCCGTGAATGGTCCGGTTAAATGAAAAAATATCTTAAATCAGATCCGCTTCCATGGCTCACTGACGGGAAGAATCCTGCTGTTACTTATCTGACAAATAAGGAGTTCTCTCCTGCCGCTGATCCTGATCTTTTGTATAACACTCTTATCTCTTCTCCGCTTACAGCTTATTTCAGAAAAAATTCTTCAGGGAACGTTATGGGGGATTCCAAAAATTTTGATCTCTTCTACAACGGGAGCGTGTGGTTTTTTCTTCTTGCTGCGGAATCGGGCTATGACAGCAGAACTGATTTTATTAAAGCTACGGCTCATTATTTATGCGGAAAATCTCAGCTCCCGGATGGCGGTTTTTCATTTAACTGGCATCCACCTGTATCAGTGGGATGCAGAACCGGAGATATGATCAAAGGAATGATAAAAGCAAAGATTAATGATGAAAGAACAGATGCAGGATTGTCCTGGATAATTAAAAACCAGAGAGTTGATGGAGGGTGGCTCCACTGCCCGTTCAGAGGCGCACCGGATGTCATGAAGCTTATTTTTATTAAAAAGCCCGGCAATGGACATATGGATGATCCTGATGTCAGGATACCAAGCTGTCCTGTTGCAACCTGCTCATGCATGAGTGCACTTGTTGAAAGTAAAAATAATAATTACTCCGAAGCAATTACCCGTGCGGCCGTTTTTCTATCATCACTGGATCTCTCAGGAAAAAGCGGAAAATGCAGAACAAGATGCGGCCTTTCCATAGATCCGGTGAAACCGGGATATCCTGTAATGTCGCAGTTTGATCAAATCTCTGTTTTACAGCTCCTGACAGCAGCCGGCTTATCTGACAGCGGCAGGGGAGGTGAACTCTTCAATCACATTATGCAGTTTCAGGGGAGCGAAGGGAGGTGGCAATCTCTAAATTCAAACCAGGGAATGATCCCTGAGAAAAAGGGAGAAAGCAGGTGGGTTACTCTGAATGCCCTCAGGATGATAAAAGCAGTAACTGACAAAGAGAATCAGTTGGAGAAAGCGTAACCGGCAGAAACTATAAAGTTAATAGTCTGCATGGATGTTGAACTTGCGCCGTTCAGATATTCCCGGTTTTCAGTGCCCACTGTCTGATTCAGGTTATAAGCCGGGCTGAATGTCAAGCTGTAAGATGTCCATTCACCGCCAAGGGAGAGATAGAAACCTCCGCTGAAGTAAATTGCCAGAGATAGTTCCGCACCATAAAAAATTCCGTTAACATCTCTCTCCCGATCTCCGTCATTTGTATAAGAATCAACCAATCTTGCTGCAACAGGAGTAGCTGAATATTTTGCCATAGCATAACCTATTTCAGGGGTCAGGACAATATCCCACTGTTTTCTTGCAGTGAGGTGAAATGACGGTCCGAGAACCAGTGAAAAATTCTGATAGAGATTTTCATTCCAGTTCTGATAGTCAGAGCCGAAAGCGGTTCTCTGAACAATTACAGTTCTCCGTATCTTTGTTTTTACTCCAAGATGATCCAGCGGCATATACTCAAAGAAGAATCCGAAATCATAGGATAGGTGATTTACGACCAGTTCCTTTGTGGTCTTGCTTTCATCAAAGGTGTAAGTGTTTCCTTTAACAAAATCCTCCTCCCCTGAAATTGCATCGCCATAGGGCATCCCTATTGAAAAGAAACCCCCGGTCAGCATCTGCCCTCCGTGTGCTCCTTCAGGCGGTTTATCCAGCTCCTCAAACTGTGAACTGTAAAGAGGGGAACTGAATGCGCAGAAGAGAATTAAAAATGCAATTTTATTTATTGTTTTCATATTACTTATCAGTAGATATAAAATCCACGGCCCGTTTTTTTCCCAAGGTAACCAGACGCAACATATTTTCTGAGCAGCGGGCACGGCCTGTATTTAAAGTCAGCGTATCCCCTGAACATCTCCTCTCCGATATTGAGTATTACGTCAAGACCAACCATATCCGCAATCTCAAGGGGGCCCATCGGTATGTTAAGCCCTTTTCTCATGGCCTTGTCTATAACCTCAGGTTTAGCACCCCCTTCATAAAGAAGGAATGCTGCTTCATTAATCATGGGGTAAAGTATTCTGTTAAGATAAAATCCGGGATAATCCTTTGCTTCAATAAAATCTTTTTTAAGCTTTTTCAGAAAGGATTTTGCCATTTCAATAGTTTCCCTTGTGGTGCAGAAACCGGGGACAATTTCTACCAGTTTCATTACTCTGGCAGGATTGAGAAAGTGGAGGCCAATAACAGATTCAGGCCTGGTTGTGGCTGCAGCAATCTCTGTAATGGATATTGATGAAGTTATTGAAGCAAGAACGCTCCCCCCTCCTGAAATAGTATCGAGATTTTTAAAAATCTCTTTTTTCACGGAAAGGTCTTCGTTTGCCGCTTCAAGAAAAATATCTGAATCAGCTAAATCACTAAGGTTTTCCACAATGGAGATATTTCCGAGAATTTTATCTTTCTCATCAGCAGAAATTCTCTGTTTTTTTATATATTCTTCCAGCCTTAAAGCGATTGTTTCCTGTGCAATAACAGCTTTTTTATGATTTATGTCAAATATTCGAATCTGAAAACCTGCTTCAGCTGTTATGTGAGCAAGATCAGTACCCATAACTCCTGCCCCTATTATTCCGAGCTTGTTCATAAAATCTCCCTGAAAAACTTTAATAATTTACAATATAGCCCGTTCCTTTTTTATCAACAATAAAATAATTGACTCTATTTATATTTTAAGA
>DINC01000036.1 GCA_002425885.1 Spirochaetia bacterium UBA5550
TTTCGTAGAAGATATAGAGTTAATTCGCCGAAGCAGCTATGTTAAGACTCTGTGGGTTACGGTGACGTCTACCCTGTTACCGCTTTCGGGAAGATACCGGGCGCAGTAATTGCAGTTCTCGGCGTCGGCATAGTTGCTCTCCCTGCGGGTATAATCGCTTCCGGCTTTACAGAGCAGATACACTCTGAAAAAAAAGAAATAATTACCTGTCCGCACTGCGGTAAATCTTTTGAAAAGAACTCAAATTAAATTGACTAATCTGTATAATGATATTATATCAAACCTGCTTTAATAACTATGAATCGAGGTACTGATGTGATCGCTTTACTGGAAGGGCTTGTTAATCAGGTTGGGAGTATTGTTCTTGTTGCAGTGCTTCTTTCGAGATTCGCCTTTTTCAGAAAACTCGTCACCAGGGACAAAATTGCACTGAGATACCTCATAATACTGGCAATAGTTTTCGGAATGTTCGGAATACTGAAAACCTATTCCGGGATTCCGGTAAAGGGTGCTCTTGCAAATGCACGGGTCGTTGGGGTCTTTGTCGGCGGCTTAATCGGCGGGCCAGTTGTGGGAATTCTCGCGGGAATTATTGCAGGTGTACACCGCTGGGCAATCGATATAGGAGGCTTTACCGCTTTCGCCTGCATGGTTTCCACAATTGCTGAAGGTATGCTTGCAGGTTACCTGAGTAAATCTTTCTACAAATCAGAGCGAAGATGGCTCTTTGCATTTTATACAGGCGTCCTTGCTGAAACAATGCAGATGGCAATTCTGCTTACATTAGTAAGACCATTCAGCGATGCGGTTGATCTTGTTTCAATAATCGGGATACCGATGATTGTAGCAAATGCAATCGGAATCAGTATGCTTATCGCCATTGTTGATACAATATATAACGAAAGAGATCAGATCGCCGCGAATCAGTCAAAGGTTGTTCTGCAGATTGCCAATAAAACAATCAACTACTTCCGCAAAGGACTAACAGAAGAGACAACACGTGAAGCGGCCAATATAATAAAAGAGATGGCAGGAGTATCTGCCGTATCATTTACCAGCATGGACAGGATACTTGCGCATGTGGGCACAGGCTCAGACCATCATATCCCCGGAATACCTCTGGTTACGCGTATCACAACACAGGTGCTTAGCGATGGTCAGACCCGGATCGCAGGAACAAAGGAGGATATTTCATGTTCACACGCTGAATGTCAGCTGAACAGCGCAGTGATTGTTCCTCTCATGGAGAAAGACAGGGTCATAGGTTCACTGAAAATCTACAAGACCGGAGAAAACGGCATAACACCTGTTGATGTTGAACTTGCTGAAGGGCTGGCCTCACTCTTCTCCACACAGATTGAACTTTCGCGCATTGATGAACAGACAAAGATGCTCAACATATCAGAACTTAAAGCTCTCCAGGCACAGATCAATCCGCACTTCCTGTTCAATTCAATTAACACCATAGTTTCCCTTATACGGACAAGCCCGGAGAAAGCGCGCGATCTTCTTGTCAAGCTCGGGGCCTACTTCAGAAACAGCCTCTACCACTCTGACGAGATACTCCTTTCAGATGAGATACAGAATATAAAAAACTATCTTGAAATAGAAAAAGCAAGATTCGGTGATAAACTCAATGTGCTGATCAATGTGGCCGACACTATAAACTGCATGATACCCCCTTTCACACTGCAGCCCCTTGTGGAGAATTCTCTGAAGCATGGATTACTCCCCCGCGTTGAAGGCGGCACCATTGAAATTACCGGGGAAAAACGGGGGATCGATATACATCTTACAGTAAAAGATAACGGTATCGGGATAGAGGAGAACAAACTTAAAAATCTCCTTGATGATACAGTCTGCTCAAAATCTGTCGGGATTAAAAATGTACACAAAAGACTTATCTGCAAATACGGAGCCTCATACGGTCTCAGGCTGGAGAGCAGACCGGGAACAGGGACCACAGTATCACTCACAATACCGGGAGCGGCGTAATGATCAATGTAATCATAGCAGATGACGAAGAACCTGCAAGAGCGGAAATGAGGTTTCTTCTCGAGCAATATGATGATATTACTATTATAGCAGAGGCCACTGACGGAGAGATGGCAGTAAAGCTCTGTAATGAACATCAACCGGATCTGGTTTTCATGGACATACAGATGCCGGCACTCTCCGGAATTGAAGCAGCTGAAATTCTTATAAACTCGGGGACTCCCCCCTATATTATTTTTGTCACAGCCTACGACTCTTACGCTATCCGCGCTTTTGAGCTTCACGCAATAGACTATCTGCTTAAGCCTGTTGAAACAGAACGACTTGAGAGCAGTCTGGACCGTATACGAAAACTGCTAAGTTCTGATCAGGATGTTTCTGTTTCATTAAAAGCCATGAAAGATATGTTAGGCGGCTACAAAGAGCACCGCAGCAGTAAAGTTATAACTGTATGCAAGGATGAAAAATTCTACCCTGTGCCTGTTGAAAAAATTAAATATGCCTATGCCGATGACAAAAGAACATACCTGGTGACAACATCGGGAAAATTTACATATAAAAACACACTTCATCATCTCGAGGAATTACTGCCTGAAAATTTTATCCGGACACACCGCAGTTATATTGTGAATATTAACTTCATAAAAGATATAGAACCCTGGTTCAACGGAGCGTACCAGATAACAATCCTTAATGATGAAAACAACATTCCATTAAGCCGCAGCCATTCAAAATCCTTTAAAGAAATAATGCAGATGGAATAATTCACAGATTTTTTTTTATGCATTTCATCCGTTGATAATGCATCTCATCCCCGGCATTCTGCATTCTACGAAAAATTTCAACATGGATTATTTTTTTGATCTACGTTGTCTCCAGAATTTATTTTATGGAGGCAAAAAATGATAAGTTTTCTTTTATCACTTGCAGCACTGATAGCAGGCTATTTTATCTACGGTGCATTTGTAGAAAAAGTGTTCGGGATTGAACCTGACAGAAAAACTCCGGCTGTTACAATGAATGACGGCGTCGACTATGTACCTCTCCCCTGGAAGAAGATACTCCTTATCCAGATACTTAACATTGCAGGGCTTGGGCCCATCTTCGGCGCGATCATGGGTGCTCTCTACGGACCGGCAGCATTTCTCTGGATTGTACTTGGCAGTATCTTTGCAGGTGCAGTACACGACTTCTTTTCCGGTATGCTCTCAGTAAGGCACGACGGGAAAAGTATATCAGAAATCGTGGGTATCTACCTTGGCGATTCCATGAAGCAGTTCATGAGGATTTTTTCAGTAATCCTCCTTGTTCTTGTTGGTACAGTTTTTATCGCAGGGCCCGCCGGTTTACTCGCGAACCTCGGCATGACAGGAATCTTCGCAAACAAATGGTTCTGGCTTGCAGTAATTATAGTGTATTATTTCTTTGCAACAGTTCTTCCCATTGATAAAATTATCGGGAAATTCTACCCTGTATTCGGTATAGTTCTTTTAGTAATGGCTCTTGGTGTTGGCGGAGCGCTTCTCTTCTACCAGAACCCTATACCTGAAATAAGCCTGAGTAACCTTCATCCGAAACAGCTTCCATTATGGCCGATGCTCTTCATAACAATCGCATGCGGCGCGATAAGCGGATTTCACTCAACACAGTCACCTCTTATGGCAAGATGTATTGAAACCGAAAAATACGGACGCAGAGTATTCTACGGAGCGATGATTGCTGAAGGCGCTATAGCTCTTGTATGGGCAGCAGCAGCAATGACATTCTTTAACGGCATACCCGGACTTGCAGCAGCACTGGCTAAAGGCGGTGCAGGTGTTGTAGTTCATGATGTATCTATCGGACTTCTCGGTGTTGTTGGCGGAATCCTCGCAATACTCGGCGCAATAGCATGCCCCATAACATCAGGCGACACAGCGTTCAGAAGCGCAAGGCTCACCATTGCTGATGCATTAGGATACGATCAGACCGGCGCAAAAAGCAGGCTCTTCATCGCGGTTCCTCTCTTTGCAATAGGGCTCGGACTCAACTTCATCGACTTCGCAATTATCTGGAGATACTTTGCATGGTCAAACCAGACTCTTGCTACAATAGTACTCTGGGGTTCAGCAGCATACATGGTTAAATTTAATAAGTTCCACTGGATTGCAACAATTCCGGCGACTTTCATGACAGCAGTATGTGTTACTTATATCATGATTGCTCCTGAAGGATTAAAGCTTTCAACAACAGTAGCTTATCCCACAGGTATAATTGCCGCGCTTGCAGTATTAACTGCATTCATGGTTCACACTATGAAAAAATCAAAGCAGGAACTTGAACCTGTTGCAGGGAAATAATCAAAACCTGCTTCACATAAAAATGCCTCTCTTTCGGGAGGCATTTTTTATTGTTCTGAAGAAGGGAGATTACAGCTGCTGCTTTTTTCAATTGAGTATTTCCAGGGAATTCTAATAAACATATTCCCGGCCTGGTTGAAGAAATCCATGATCTTCACAAGTTTGAGTATATACTTTCTCTCTTTGAAAGACCAGGAATTTTCGTAATCAGAAAATCCGGTCCAGTTTGAGACATCTCCTCCGGTAAAAATCCACTCCCGCGCGTAAGAGAGAGCAAGCCATTCCCTGTATTCAAAATTTTCTTCACGGAGAGTTATGAGATTTTCTATTTCCTGCTTTGTAAGTCCAAGCCTCCGACCGGCGGCAGAGTGAGCATTGATTCACCCTCCGCACTCATTAGACATTGATACAGTGAGTAGAATCTTCTCCCTGAAATGCGGATCTATCCGGCGAAAGGTCATAAAAAAAGTCGGTCCGGAAAACATCCGGCAGAATTTTACAAAGAGCTCTTTAAATGATATAATTGTAACTTCTGTATTACCCATAAATCAATAATCACCTCAACAGGCCCGATGGCCATCTCTTTTCGATAGCGGCAACAGCTTTTTCAAAACGTTCTTCCCATCCGCCGCTGATTATTTCATAATCAGCATTTTTATTATACAGTATGTCAAGAAGCTTATTGCGGAAAACCTCTCTCATATGCTCTGAATCACGCTGGGGATCATCGATGTATGGTGTATCTGTTTCAAGGAACAGATACAAGTCAAATCTGTTTGCAGCATCAACCCATGCTGGAAATTCCGGTACAACTTTGAAGTAGTAATCAGAGAACATGCGTGTAATCTCAACGTCAGTATCAACGAAGAGAAAGCGCTCTGCTGTTTTAATTTTGCTAAGTATCGCCTCTGCATGAGCCGGACCGATCTTTTTTATAATATCTAATGTAACACTGCACCCTTCATCATCAATTATATGACGCGCCACCTCTGGGACAAATTCAGTTTTATAATGAGCTGCGAGTCTCTCTGTCAGGATGCTCTTCCCCGTACTCTCCGCTCCGAATAAACATATTTTTTTAATGAAATGATGCTTTGCAGATGGAGCGAGATATCCCCAGTTCACGTAGGGATTATCTCTTATCATCGTGCCTGACACCGGGATTTTAATTCTTTCAGCATCAAAAAACCTGTGTTCAATACCCATGTATTCTGCAAGGTATTCGCCATACTGTTCCGAGCTGAAAATTACCCGTGTTTCAGGGAAACGCTTCGAGAGATAATCAGCCCAGACCTTTGACACCTCTCTCGACGATACAGGAGCATCAGGGAGCGGATCATCGGTATATTCTATACGTATACCGGGTTCAAATCTGAACGTCTCCCAGAGCCACTTATACCGGAGATACCCCGGGATGGGTTCACCCGCAGTAACACCAAGCAGCACAATGAGCTCATCACAATTTGACTTCGCGAATTTTATCAACGCCTCATGCCCTGTGTGGAGAGGGAGGAACTTCCCTATAACAAGCCCGTGTTTCATTCAGCAGCCTCCTCAGCATAACCGCTGAATATTCTGTTCCAGTTCCATAGACCGGCTGATGCTATAAGCCCGAAGATCACATACTCACCGCTCACAAGGTATATCCCCTTCATCATGTAAATCGCAGCTGCCACCACATCAACAATTATCCAGAGTATCCAGGCCTCACGCTTTTTCAGAGAGAGAAGCACCTGCGCCACAACGCTCATTATTGCCACGAATGAATCCGCATAAGGGAATGCTGCCGGTTCAGGGAAGATCACAGGCAGCCACAGATGTACACGCTCAACTCCTGCTCCGGCTAAAGCCGCAACTGCAAAAACTGCTGTAACAATCATTATTAGGCCGGAGCTCTCGACACTTGCAACCTTCAGCTCATACTTATAATCAGTTTCAAATTCATCGCGGGGGTGAGTCCATCTCCACCATCCGTAAACCGATGTGCCGAGATAATAAATCTGAAGCAGCATATCAGGATACAGCCGCGCCTGATAGAATAGCATAAAAAAGAAAACCGCATTTATAATTCCGAATGGCCAGGAAATGACCCGCTCCTTCGCAGCACTGATTACACAGATCAGGCCCGTTACAGTTCCGGTAAATTCAACAGCACTGACACTATAACCGGGAAGCTGAAACAGAATATAATTTATATCAAAAAAATTCATATCTATTATAACTCCAACTCACAGATGAATGGCATAGTTTTTTCTTTTAAAAGTATATTCTCACTTTCAATTTCAACTTTAATTTCGTTATCGAAGAGAGATTCAATTTTCTCCTTCATAAATTTTGCTGATCGCGATGTTAGCTCTCCGCCGGCAGCGATTTTAAGTGTGCATCTGTAATCAGACCGCTGAATAAAACTGAAAGTATAGACAGGGAAAGACCTTATGATTCCGGAAATGTCAATTGAATTTACAATCTTACCGCTTTTGCCGTAGAAGAGCACGAGCTTTCTCCCTCCAAGATTCACAATGGCCGGAGAGATTTCTCCGCAACTGCACTCCCCGTAATTCATTGATGCCGTATCTCCTGTGAGATAACGCAAAAGCGGAAGGTAAGGATTTCTTCCTCCTGTTACTGCAATCTCACCTCGCTCACCTTCCGGCACCGGTTCACCTGTGCCGGAAAGAACTTCAACAAAAATATCATTCGGCAGTATGTGGAACTTCGAAGGATCATGAGGACAGCTGTATGCGATGGGCCCCGTTTCATTAAGTGAATACATATCAACCACCGGGCACCTGAAGTAACCGTGAAGTTTATCACGCACTATTTTCTCCATTGATATCGCAGTAGAAAGAATAGATTCCGGCCTGTATTCAATCCCGCGATTAATATAATCAAGGAATGAATAAGGATCGCCGGAAAGAAATACAGGATGCATATCATTTATGTAGAAAGCGGAACTTTCATCGGTTCTCCAGCAATTTTGTTCGAGGTTTATCTTTGCGAATCCCGCACCCTCAAGGTACGAGTGTACCGTATGATATACAATAGTCTTCTGCTGCGAGCAGATCTGTATAGCGGCAACCTTATCACCTGAGCAGTCTGTGTTCAGGCCGTTCATTCGAAGTGCATATTGTATCAGCGGATCATAGCATCCCACTGCTGCGGGATGATTGGGCGCAGGTATCGGGTGCCCTGTGGTACCTGATGTGGGATTTACAACCAGACGGGAGAGGTCAGCATCAAGGGGGACAATCTGTTCAAGCTTCGATTGCATATCCCTACGGGTCATGGGAGTAATCCTGCACCAGTCATTTTTTATATCAATACCGTTGAGCACTGATTCAAACCATTGTGACCGTCGCTCCATCTCACTGCACCAGAGGATGATTGATTCCGGAGGCAGCTCCCGGAAATTCAACCTCTCTTTTTGAAGTTTCCCCTCAAATGATCTGACTGACTCCAGGTCAGCTTCAAAAAGCCTGTCACCGCATAACGTATTCCACTTCGGCGCATGGGGATGTTCACCCATCCTCCTGTAAATCCCAAGCCACTCCTTCTTCAGAAGCGGAACTCTTTCTGACAATGATTTCACCATATCTTCGTGTTTCATAAACTACTCCCTCGACATCTTGGACGCGGCCTCTTCTGCTTCCTGGCGAAGCATTGCTTCGCGGATCTCCCTTGCCCGCTGCTGCGCTTCCCGGGTCCTGTCGAGAATTTTTTTACGCTCTATAGAATCCAGTGTTGCAAGCCTCTCCTTCGCTCTCTTTTCATCTTCTCCGCCCGGGAACAGATTTACCGCATCTAAAGCAAGCCTGCAAAGCTCTTCCCGCCTGTCGGGATCTGATATGAAGAGCTCTTCAGAATCAACAACTGCTCCCAGTGCCGGGAGTTTCTGCGAGAAAAAAAATTTACGGATTAACCCCGGCTCCGGCCGGTTTTCAAGAAAAAATAAATCATGATAAGCATGACAGAGAATTACGATAAGCTTCCGGTAATTTTTTTTATTTGCTGAGTTCTCCAGCTTTTTAATTTCATCAGGATTAAGAGGTTTATCCCCTGTATCAAGAAGCAGGTCATTCACGATAGCAGAAAGTTCAAGCCCTGTACCGCTGCCTCCTGCTTTATTAAACTCTTTCATAAAAACAGCAGGGATTGCAGTGAGCCTGTCCAGCATATATTCAATTGACGGCCCCTCTTTCATACCCTTTTCCTGCCGTAATGTTTTTTCACAAACTCCCTGCTGAACTTCATCAGGCCCTCCCAGTCCGTTACAGGATATATATCCCACCCCATCTTTTCCGCCATTCTCAGTTCATCATTCATATTATAAATATTGAGAGCGAAAGTTCCGCCCCCTCCGCATTCCCGCAGCGCGGCAATAGCAATATCTCTTCCATTATTTCCTTTCTCATCCTTGTCGAACATTGTTGTTACACCGTCATCGGAGATAACAAGAATATGGACTTTTCTTGATCCCGGTTTCCTCTCAATGTAGGTTTCCCGCATAACATGTATCGGAAATGCTGTTGCACCTCCGAAGAAACCTGTCAGTATTGCCATGATTTCCTTTTCATTACGCACAAAGCCGCCTGTTTTGATAAACTCATTTGTCCCGCTCCAGAGCGTTGCCTGCACTTTTGATCCGCTCCGCAATGCCGACAGACAGATTACCGCACCCGCAAGAGTAAGATACGAAGTATTCACAGATGGGTCGGGCATGGAACCGCTGGAATCAATATATATATCTAGATCAACAGGCTCAGTAGCCGGCTCCTTACCCTTCGATGTACCGGTGACCCGTTCAACAGTGGTATACCCCGGAATCAGTACAGGGCTTTTCAGAAGAGAATCAAAAAGGCTTAGGCTTTCAAAAGCATCCCCTGCTTCCCACTCCTTCACTCCTTCCGGGATAGGCTCTTCAGATTCAGGCATTTCAACTGATGGAAATTTTATAAGATAAGGGATTGCTCTTTCACGATAGTAACGCGCGGCAATCTCCTGCTCCGTAAGATCGAACCCCATTGCGCGGAGTATCTGCCCGTACTGAAAAGGCTCCCTGTAGCTTGATCCGCTGCCGCTGCAATTTCTGCCACCAGACTTCCCTGCTGAATCCTTAAGTTCATCTGGTATAGACCCCGGAGCTGATTCATCTTCATCGGCCTGCGCAAGCCCCGGAGGGACAGTCTCCCCGTCACCCGGCTCAATCGCGTCGAGCCATATATCCACCTTCTTCCCGGGTTCACCTGATTCCAGGAGATATCTGTAGCATATAGATGCGAACTCTCCGCTGCCGCGAATCCATTCCCTCGCGAAATTTCTCGCAATTCTTGAAGCCAGTATTGCATCACCCTCAATTTCGATCTCCACAGGTTTTTCAGTCAGAGTCTTTGCCGGAAGTGCCCACAAAATTTCATAAGTACGCATGTAAAAATTCCACAGCTTATCCGTACTTCCGTCTTTCATCTTCTCATAAACCCTGTCCATTTTAAGGTGGTGCTCTCTGAACAGACGATCATTAATAAGAAGATCCTCGTAAAGATTAGCGATCATAGGTGCGTGTTTTTCATATCCGGGAATTGACGCCTGTATCCTTCCTATAACCCTGCCGAGATCAGTGAGATCAGCAGGGCAATAAACATGGTGACCCGCTTCGTGCCCCAGAATCTCCATGGGAAAATCTTCAAGCCCCAGCTTTTTTATCTTCGCCATAGAAACAACAACACTGTAATCCGTAAGCCTTATCATGGCAAAAGATGAAGAGAGCCCTTCCTTTGCGGCTTCCTTTTCTGTTTCGCATAACAGCGGCTGCCGGAGCTGTACATAGGGGCTCCACAGATTTACCGCGCTCTCCCATGAAGATAACCACTTCTCTTTTATTGTTTCCCCTGCAGTAATATCAGCCATTACCTGTTCTTATCCCTGCAATAAATATCTTGTAACTGCTCTGCAATGTCCACGCAGACGTATGACCGACAGAAGCGGAACTCCTTATGTTACCTGATGAGAAACCAGGAAGCTCATATGATTTCCCGTCGATAACGATCTTACCGGTTATCCCATAAACCATTCCAGCTCCGTTACCGGAGGCTTTGCCCGGTGGAATATCAGGTTCATGGAGAAGTTCAACGCCGAATGAATCAGCAAAAATTCTGTAAATATCATTTCCGTCCGCAGCGAACAGGTCTCCATCCGCAGAAAACAGATCCGGAATTGATTTAAAGTGTCCGCCATAACCGGTGAAGCCGTCCGCAAAAAGAAATACAGGTCCGCTTCTCTCTTTCTCCTCACCGCAGACTGCCCAGGGGTTATTTTTAAGTGATGATAAAAATCTTTCAAGATCAGGTTGAGTTAAATTTTTCATATCAAATATTATTCTGATATCATCAGTTTTCAGAGAATGAAGCATCTCAAGGGATGCCGCCCTGTATCGTGTAATCCCATATCTCCACGCAAGGATAAAACCATTTCTTTTGAAAGCATCGAAATCTTTATTACAGCCAAGCAGGATCATTCTGTCGGACCAGTTATTCATTGCATCTTTACTTTTTGAATAAAGATTAAATAAGCCATTATACAATGCAGTTGTAAAATTTTTTTCACCTGCAAGAAGCTCTGGAAATAAATTGAGCATCAGGAAAAATTTTTCTTCTACATCCCGGAATCTCCCATCTTTACCTATATAACCTTTGCCGGAAAGTTTCAGCACTGTATCGAATAATCCGCACAGTAGATCATCAGTGAAGCCGATCCCCTTTTCATATACAGGCAAAATCATCCTGTAAAAAAGTGAAAGTATATCATCATAATCAGGCTCACTATTAACCGGCCTGTGATATTCAAATATACTGTTCAGTGATGAACGGTTTTTTTCAAGGGATTCTCTCATCCCAGCGGGTATCACTCTTTCCATTTCAGCCAGCGCAGATAATTGGTATATCTCTGGTGAAGATACTTCAGAGTAAGTATGTCGTCAAACTGCGGAGCATAGAGTTTTCTCCCGGCAGAAATGTCTCCAAGCATCTTCTCTATCTGCTGCACTGTATGCTCAGCCTGGGTTTCAGTGGTTCCATCAAGGCCCTTTACAAAAACAGCAAGAAGTTCCCCCACAGGATCTTTTTTATCCAGCCCGGCTTTGTCATACTCAGCGCATGACAGATCAAAAAGCTTTCTTAGCCAGCTGACACGGTCATATCTGTACACCATATTGTCCGGTTGTTCAAAAAAAGGTGAATCGCTGTTCTGAGCCAGCTTGTCATGCAGAACAAACGGAAGAATATGCCTCACATCACTGAACTCTGCCTTATCATTTCCCCTGAAGTACGCCAGCGCCTTAATAAAAGTGAGGCATGTCATGAAAGCGCGGACAGATAAGCCGTTAATAGTCTGATAACTTATGTCTTTAAGCTGATCTTTCCCTGTTTCGCTCTGCATAACCTGCGGGATTGCTGTACCGGACAGCTTTACATTATCCTTGGTCTTATACTCAACCTGCTCCCCCCCGGATTCAAGAAGTTCAAACTGCGAGGCAAAGTATTCAATCCTTCGCATAAGCCTGTCCGGGATCTCCACTTCAAGAATCTCCCTGTTTATAATTTCAATCTCATCTTCAGTAAAAATGATCTCCGGCGGGATCATCTCTTCAGGTTTTATACCCCGCTCCACCCTGTCCAGAAGATCTTTCAGAAATCTCGTATTAAAATGCAGAGCCCGCACAACAATGTCTATACGGTCTTTTAATGCTTCAATCACCTGATATGTGCCTCCGCCGGCATCATCATTCGCAGTGAGGTACCATGCGGCTTCAGGGCAGTCATACACCTGATCAAGAAGTTCAGCATAATTTTCGCTCATTACATTAAGGAGAGCTGACTGGGTCCTTGCCGGGATCCTGTTGTACTCATCAATAATTTTTACTTTCATACCAAGCCACTTGCGCCAGGCAATCTTAATATCATCCATACTCTTCGCGCTAACCATGTCAGAAGGCAGAGGATTACCAAGTAGATCCGAAACAGTCATCTGCGGCTGCCCGTGCTGTACAGCTCTCTTAATATCCTTCATGGAGTAGCCCGCAAGAAGCCCCATGATCATAGCGCTTGAAGTTTTACCCCTTCCCGGCCCGCCTACGAGGAGACACTTTCTTCTCGTTACAAGTGTAAGGAGCGGAAAAAGTATAAAACTTGCATAACTTTGACCTGTTGCCAGTGTTAAACCTGTTTTATTATCACCAATAACATACCTGTTTGGAGCAGTGTCATTATATTCAATATCGCAGAACGGGTTTATAATTGCATAATNNATTAGCAATCCAGAAATAAGCTTTACGGAGTTTCTCATCAAGCCCGTAGGATTCGCCAGACTTTTCCGCCACTGTACCGGCAGGCTTGTTGTAAAGATCCGCAATATCAAATTTTCTCTTCCCATGCACATTCCCGGGAACTGTGGGGGATTGTGAAACCTTCCCCAGGCTCTTATGCTCTTCCATGAAACCTCCATTAACTACCGGTAAATTTCCCGGCGGGAATCACCGCTTATTTTAATTTAACTATCGGCATCATCAATTTCAAGAGAATAAACGGATTGAAGAAAAAAACCGTGATAGAAACATCACCACCTGGCTGCCCGGATATGGAACTTAATATTTTAGAAACTTTCACAATATTTACATTTTCTGTTCTATATAATAAATGATATTTCTTGACAGAACCATGTTTTACCAGTTAAATTAATATACAAATTACTCCACTCTAAAGCAAGGCAGGTTGAACATGACGTTCAAGACACTGATAACTCTTTTAGTAATTACAGCCGTATGCGTACCGCTTTACTCTGCACCAAAAAAAACTAAACCGGCAGCAAAAGCTGATCTAATAATTACCGAACAGACAAATCTCGAAGACGCAGTACTTAAACTTTTACCTAAAAACAGCAAGCTAAAACACAGTGTGACAAAGGGAATCTTCGGTCCGGCAGACGGAACAAAAGGTCCGAATATTAATGTTATATATAGTGCTTCAGGTAAAACGCCTGAAATTATGATATTAACACCTGTTGAAAACGGTAAGTATAAAAAAATTAAATCTGCGGCTTTAAATTTTGGAGGAAAAAACAGTGTTGAAGTGCAATCAGTATTTTTTGATCAGGCAGATAAGGATTCCGTTCGCGAGCTATTTGTACTCTGCTATATAACAGGCAAAAAAGAATCTTTTTACGCAACAGCGGTTTTCGACTGGAACGGTAAAGAGTTTAAAAGAGTATCAAAGATTGAGCCGAAGCTTAAAGGAGCCTACCCTGCAATCAATGTAAGGAAGGCATTACGAGCTATACCCGGTTTACAATAATAAAACAAAATAAATTATCCGGAGTTTCAGCATGAAAATTTCAATTATCATTACAGCAGCATGCTGTTCAGTACTGATATTTTCAGTTCAAGGTTGCGCGCAAAATAAAAAAATTATTAAGCCCGCCATGTTAAAAGAGAATTCTGAAAATTACAGAACTCAAAATCAGATTCAGAATAGCCAGCAGTTGAACAAAAAGCTGTACGATGCTGTTAAAGCAGGGAAATACAATGAAATTGATTCTCACCTGAAAAATAACGCTGACATAAACGCCATTACAGGTATTGAGACCCCCCTTATGTTTGCAGTGAGAAGCGGTGATATAAAAATGACAAAGTATCTAATCAGCAGAGGTGCAGATATCAATGCAAAAATAACCATAGGAAACAGAACACCTCTTTATAATGCAATAATGTACGGAAAGGCTGACATAGTTAAACTTCTGCTTGATAAAGGAGCAGATCCCGGTGCACTGGTTGAGGAAAACAGGCTGTATACTGACAAAACCACAAGGATGGAAAAAAACATTTCGCTGATATTTACAGCGGTACAGGCTTATTACTCCACTCCGCAGATACTTGAAATGCTTTTAAAAAAAGGAGCAGACCCTGACGTGACAACAAGTGAAAATCACAGGGCGATAACAGAAGCGATCTACAGCCACAAGGTCGAACAGGTCAGGCTTCTTGTAAATGCGGGAACTGATCTCAATTATAAAGAGAAGCTGCCGAAACCGCAGCAATTCAGAACTGATAAAGATCTTACAGTACTGGAATATGCTTATGAAATTAAAAAAATGTGCGGCAGGCCTGATAATCTGAAAAAATCTGAAGAAATTATTGCAATCATTGAAGCTAAACTCAATAAGCAACAATAGATGATTTTTTCTCATCCATCATTAACAAAACACCTGGCTGGAACAATCATCTATAACTACCTGATGATTGCTTTCCAGCTTGGATACAATTATTATCTGCGGGGAACTCTTCTCAGCGGAACCATGGACACAGTTTATGGTGCCGGTTATAATCCGCTGCCTGGTATTATAATCATCCTCGCAGTTATTTCAGGTACATACGCAATTTTTGTAAACTGCCAAATTCTTCGTAATGCCGGAATTAAATCAGCAGGGATTCCGGCTTTCATAATCTGGCCTTTAAACTGGGTTCTGGTTGTTTTCATGATGCTTACAGCTGTGAAGTCTTTCGGCATAGATATAACACAGAGCATGGATAATCTCTCCGGATTTGAAAACACTGTATTGATACTATCTATACTCATTGCCATGGCACAGGCGGGTGCAGTAATCGCCTTTCTTGCCAGGATGAAAGAACCTTACACAAAAGCAATAAGCCCTTATAAAATAGTATCAGCCAACATCGCCGCTTTTATTTTTTTAATTATATCCTACACTACTGTGTGGGAAACTATTATGTATAACAGTATTTACAGACATGGCTCTTATGATATTAATACAAATTACGGGTTAATTAGTATATGCGGATGGATATTGTCATTTTTACTCCTATATCTGCCGATGAGATATTCATTCATTCTTAAAGAAATACAGGATTTTAAAACAGGCATCACAGGATTTAGAATTGCACTCAGCTACCTGGTCGTAATTATTACAGGCATTTACCCGCTTCTATAAAAATATCTCATCAGTTTTTAATATAACAAATTAACAATACAAATTTATACTTAAATATATATGC
>DINC01000332.1:0-23701 GCA_002425885.1 Spirochaetia bacterium UBA5550
GAGATCTACACAGTACTTTTCCGTCATGACTATATCCCTGAACCTGATAAACTGAAATACATTTCTCCCGAATTTAAAGAGATAATGAACCTTGTTGAACTGAACAGGATAGTTGAGATACAGCTCGGCGAAGCTCTCACTGAAACAGCAAAACATAGAGAGCTTGCTGAAAAAGCCACAAAGACCAAAACCGAATTCCTTTCCAACATGAGCCATGAAATACGCACACCAATGGCCGGTGTTCTCGGATTTTCAGACATGCTCCTTGACATTACTGTTGACCCTGCACAGAAAGATCTGGCAGCCGGAATTAAAACATCCGCTGAAGCAATCATGAGTATAATCAATGATATACTGGACATGTCAAAGATCGAGTCAGGGAAGTTTATACTTCTTAATGAGCCCTTTAATATCAGCAGCTTTCTTGATAACTATATCTGGATTATGCGGGGGTTCGCAGCGGAGAGAGATCTTGATATCAGGCTTGAAAACCGTGTTACACAATGTACAACAATAACCGGTGATGTAAAACGGCTCCGTCAGATCCTCCTGAACCTTGGGAGTAACGCGATAAAATATACTATCGAAGGTGAGGTGGTTATAACCGCTGATTCTGCTCCCGCAGGGCCCGGTGAAATTGAACTGACCATAGCAGTTCAGGATACAGGCATCGGGATGGATGAAAAACAGCTGTCAAAAATTTTCAGGCAGTACGAACAGGTTCATGACCCTGCATCGTTTTCAGGGGGCACAGGACTGGGGCTCGCCATTACTAAAAGTCTGGTCTCAGTTATGGGTGGAACTCTGGATGTAAAAAGCGAACCCGGCAAAGGGAGTACATTCACGCTAAGATTAAAAATGAAATGCGTTGAAGGGGAGAGCCCGAAACCCTCTCTCATCAACGCAAAAAATCTGGGGCTTAAAATACTTCTGGCCGAAGATAATCCCATAAGCATGAAGGTAATAGAAAACATAGTGGGTAAAGCCGGATGTATATTTGAGTCCGCATACAACGGCCAGGATGTGCTTGAACTTGCTGATTCGCAGAAATTCGACCTTATACTTATGGATTTCCACATGCCGGCAATAAGCGGAGTGGAAGCCGCTTCAATAATCCGCTACGGAATCGGGCCTAATAAAGATACGCCGATTTATGGAATTTCTGCTGACCTTATTGAAAGATCATTGGAATACACAGGAAGAGCGGGGATGAACGGATATTTAATGAAGCCCTTTGTCATTGAGGATGTTTACAAGGTACTTATGAAAATCAGGGATGATAAAGAGAACGCAATATGACATGGAGTGAGCCCTCAGTCATAGTACTTTTGTCTCTTTCAATCTCCATGACCATTGCTTTCATGATCCTGTATTATACCAACGGCAGGCCCAAAGCAGTTTTTGCCTGGCTTATTGCCTGGGCTTCATACATTGCCAGCTTTATAACAGCAATACTCGGGATCACATTTGCTGAATATGAATTTTTTCTGATCCCCGCTGCGCAGTTGTGCGGCCTCATAAACAGTTACACTCTGCTCCTCGGAATTTATATATATTACAAAAAAAGAATAAACAGGCTCTGGAATCTTTCTTTCATTCTATACTGCGTCTGGATTATTATTATACAATTTGTAACTCCGGAAAAATTAATCGGGTCCTTGCCTCCGTCTTTTTTCTTATTTGCGGCCTATTTTTATTCAGGAATTCTCTTAATAAAAGGCAGACCCTCTTTTAAACCTGAAAGAATAATTGCAGGGATACTTCTGATGCTCTGGGTGGTCAGCAGGCTTTATCTCACACTCTGCTGGATAACCGGCAGCAGCCTCCTCACCGGCATAGTAATCGGGTCTACTCTGTATATACTTATCTCTCTATTTACAATACTCACATACCTGCAGGAGACCAGGGAGCAGTTTATTGCTGAAAAATATAAAGCAGAGGAGTCTGACAGGCTCAAATCATCTTTCCTGGCAAACATGTCTCACGAAATACGGACGCCATTAAATGCTATCATCGGTTTCGCGCAGCTCCTCAGCAAGACTGACCTCTCCAATGAAGAGAAAGATATCTTCGTAAAAAACATAAAAAACAGCGGCGAGAGGCTGCTGGGTCTCCTTGACGATTTACTGGATCTTTCAAAGATAGAGGCAGGTGTAGTTAAAGTTTATACCGGAGATGTATCAATTAACAGGCTGATTGAAGACCTGGTATCAGTTGTATCTCTTTCACAGAGAGTCGTTGAAAAAAAACTGAACCTTGTTGTGGAAAAAGCCATGCATGACGGGGATGATATAATCCGCACTGATGAGACAAGGATTTTCCAGATACTCTCCAACCTGCTGAACAATGCCGTAAAGTTCACTGAACATGGGACAATCATTACGGGCTATGATATTCCCGGACCTGACTACATTAGGTTCTATGTAAAAGATACAGGTATAGGCATTTCTGAAGATGCGCTTAAAAAAATATACACTCCGTTTTTCCAGGAGGGGAAAATCCCTGCAGCCGGAGGCACAGGACTCGGCCTTGCCATTGTTAAAGGTCTCACAGAATCTCTTGATGGAACCATAACTATTAAAAGCAAAGTGGACTGCGGGACAGAAGTAAGTATAACAATACCTTATATCAGAAGTGAAGAGTCGAAACATATCAAATCCTTCACCGGTTCACCTGAATCATACAACATAACCGGGAAAAAAATTCTTCTCGTTGAGGATGAACCTGTAAACCGCAGGCTCATGGAGAAATTTATTGAATCAACAGGCGCTGAACTTATATCCACAGAGAGCGGCAATGAATCAGTTGAACTCTGCTTAAAGGACAGCTCAATCGACCTTGTGTTAATGGACCTCACACTCCCCGATATTGACGGCTACACTGCCATGGAAAGAATACGAAAAGTAAGGCCTGATCTCTCAATAGTGGCCCAATCCGCAACAGCAATGTCCGAACACAGGGAGAGAGCAAGAGATGCAGGTGCTGATGATTTTATCGCAAAGCCGATTAAAAGGGAGGAGCTTTATAACGCTATCTGGAAACAGCTTTTCGGCAGAGAGGAAAATTAATGCGGAAGGGGCAGGAATCGAACCTGCCGCTGCAGTAAACTACAGCCAACGGTTTTGAAGACCGCAGAAGCCACCAGACCCCATCCTCTTCCATTTATGATGACTGGATCAATGCGTTCAGACTGTCATTTCGAATCCCCTTCAATTTTTCGGGTGAGAAATCTGAACTTCAATATATAATGAAATATTTCAGTAATAACAAAGAATTTTAAAAACAACTCAATCTATCTCAACAGCAACAAATAATGTAAACTACTTTTTTAACGTGGCGACTCTCGGAAGCCCGGCATAGTCGTTCAAAACTGACACTGTAAAACCGCGCTTTCTGCCGGCATCTTCAATAAACTCTCTGTGATTGCTCCCTATCTCAAGGAGCAGCACACCCTTCTCTTCAAGATAGAGGGGAGCTTCATCAATAATTCTTCGGATTACTGCTCTCCCGTCGTCATCAGCATAAAGGGCATCATGGGGCTCAAAATCGAGCTCCTTCTGAAGTGCCCCTTTCAGATCTCCTGCAACATATGGAGGGTTGGAAACTATAAGGTCAAATTTTTCATCTTTAAATGGAGTGAAGAGATCCCCTTCAAAAAAAGAGATTCTTCTCTTGCCGAGAATTTTCTCCGCATTTTTCTCAGCAACTTTAAGCGCCTTTGCCGAGATGTCAGATGCACAGACATCAAGGTCGCCGCGCGAATGCTTCAGCGCCACAGCTATTGCCCCTGAACCGGTACAGAGATCAAGAACAGATGAATTAAGCCCTCCCCAGTATATTGCCATATCAACAAGTAGTTCAGTTTCAGGCCTCGGTATAAGCACATCTTTGTTCACAGTAAATTCAAGGGAGTAGAACTCTTTCATCCCCGTAATATAGGCAACGGGCTCAAATTTGAGTCTTCTTTTTACTGCTTTATCGATAGCGGATTTTTCGGTATCTGTGAGGATACGGTCGTTCCAGGTCAGAAGCTGGTGCCGCTCCATATCGAGGAAATGCGCTGCAATCACTTCAGCATCAAGTGCAGGTGATGCAATTCCTGCATCACTAAGCGCATGCGTAATACTTTTAATATAATCACCGATCTTCATTGAAAGTACCGGTTATTTAATTGTCTTAAGAAGAGCGTCAATTTCGGCTTTTTTAAGGGCCTCGATTATATCATTAATCTCACCCTCCATAACCTTATCAAGCGAGTAGAGTGTTAGCCCTATCCTGTGGTCTGTCATACGTGACTGCGGATAGTTATAAGTACGTATCCTTTCACTTCTGTCCCCGGAGCCAACCTGGGATTTTCTCATCTCAGATTCCTTTGCCATTCTTTCATCTGTAATTTTCTCGAGGAGCCGGGCCTTGAGTACACGGAGCGCTTTCGCTTTGTTTTTTATCTGCGATTTTTCATCCTGGCATGTAACAACCATACCTGTGGGTATATGTGTAATCCTTACAGCTGAATCTGTTGTATTTACAGACTGGCCGCCGTGGCCGGAGGATCTGTAAACATCCGTTCGGATATCATTGGGATCAATATCTATTTCATCCTCTTCAGCTTCGGGCAGAACAGCAACCGTAACTGCTGATGTATGAATCCTCCCGCTTGCCTCTGTTTCAGGCACACGCTGTACCCTGTGCACGCCGGATTCAAATTTAAGGTGGTCATAAACTTCCGGGCTCTTAATCGAAAAGGAGACCTCTTTGTACCCCCCGAGTTCATTGGTGTTAGCCTCAAGAAGCTCAACGTTCCACCCCTTCACTTCAGCATAACGTGTGTACATTCTGAAAAGATCAGTGGCGAAGAGAGCAGCCTCATCACCACCAGTGCCTGCCCGGATCTCCATGATTACATCCTTCCCGGAATTGGGATCTTTCGGGAGGAGCATAATGATGAGCTTTTCATTAAGATCATCGATCTTCTGCTGAAGAGCAGCAATCTCCTCCTGAAGCATCTCCTTCATTTCAGAATCTTTTTCTGTATCAAGAAGATCTTTGCTCTCTTTCAGAGATTTAGTGAGACTCAGGTATTCATTATATCTTGTTACAACAGGGGAGAGCTGCGAGTGTTCCTTATTCAGTTCCCTGAACATCTTTTGATCAGCAATAGTATCAGGATCGCTGAGCTGGCGCTCAATCTCTTCAAACCTTACCTTTATATTGTCCAGTTTTCCTTCCATACGCTGCCTCTGAATAAAAAAATAAGCGGTTTAACCCGCTTTATTTTTTTTTATCGTTTTATGCGCTCCCGGGAGGACTCGAACCACCGACACACGGTTTAGGAAACCGCTGCTCTNNCTCTATCCACCTGAGCTACGGGAGCATTATTTTATGGATTTTATACCTTTACGAGTAGAGATTTTTCCTTCTGGAAGTAACCACTCTCTGGAAGTCACGGATGTTTTTTACAACGATCCTGTCCTCGAATAAGTCAATTTTGTCAACACGTGCCAGATGTGTCAACTCTTTTTGAGCTTCTGACTCCGCCATGCCCGCCCAGCTTGCCACCTGCCGCGCTGTTGTGTTAAGAGTTAGCTCCCCCTCAAAGTCATACTGCTGGTTCTGTTCCGCCAGCATAATAAGAACATCCATAACTTTTACAGAGGGCTCCTCAAGGAGGAGTATCATAAGGCGCCTCTTCTGGTCATATATCCTTTTTGAAAATATAAGGAGAAGCTTATATGCCAGCTGCGGATTCCCTGCAAGGAGTGCGTCAAAATTGTCCCTGTGAAACTTAAGCACACGTACATTATCAATTGCAATAACTGTTGCAGACCTGGGCTGCTCTTCAAGAATCGCCATTTCGCCGAAAACGTCACCGGGCCCCAGAACATCAATGATCTTCTCCCTGTCATTAATGATCTTAACTATCCTGACTTTACCCTTTTGAATAAAGTAGAATTCATAGCCAGGTTCGTATTCACAGAAAATTATCTGGTTAGGGGAGTATTCAACTCCAAAGCGGCCGAAAAATTTTTCATCCAGTTCAAGCATAGTCTGCTACCGTCCTCTCTGGAGGGCTTTAATTTTATCCATGGCCATGCCATTAAGGGAATCATTGGGAGTAATGTTCAGCACTTTATTATAATATGTAATGGCCTTATCCTTCTGCCCTGCTGCTTCAAATATCTGGCCGGCATAAAAAACCGCACCTTTATATTTTTCGGAATCTGACCTGTTTTTTATAATTTCAGCAAAGAGGTTCATCGATTCCTTGAATTTTTTCATTTCGTAATAGCATACCCCGGCGTAATAATGGGAATCAACAAAATATTTGCCGTCACCCTCTTTTGCAGGCTCACCGCCATCAAGGATACCCTGGAAGATCTCAAGAGCACCCGGAAAATTCTGCCTCTTGAAAAGCGATTCACCTTCATCAAACCTTCCCTTTAAACCGGAAGGAGCTGAAGAAGCCTCGCTGTCCAGGTCGAAATCTCCGAAATCATCAATTGAATTGTCATCTGAAAGAAAATCATCCATTTCACTGGAAAATTCAGATGCAATGGCAGGTTCAGATTTGTTTGAGGCCGCAGGTTTTGGCGCTGTCTGTGCTTTAGGAGCAGGGGCTTCATCAAAGGTGAACATATCATCTGAATCGCTCTCCATGGAAAAATCCCCGAGGTCATCACTCCCCCCTCCGCCGGAAGGGGCCGGCCCGCCAGAGCTGATGGTTTTTATCCTCTCCATGGCTATTCTTGCATATTCGGTACCGGGGTAGTATTCCAGGTACTTCTTGAACGCATAAGTGGCTTTATTAAAATCTCCCGCCTTGAAGTAATGCTCACCAATACGGAAGAGTTCCAGGTCAGGATTAACGTTTTCACTTTCACCGAGCACTGTGCGCACAGTCTTCCCTATTCTGCGGAGCTGATTGCTGAATACGCGAAGCATCTTACGCACAACATTGACATTACGGAGGATCATTCTCTCGAAATCTCCAAGAGAGAGCACAAGGACAACTGTTTCACCTATGGTCTGAGCTGTCTCTTCACGGGGGTACTTACCGAGAGCGGATTT
Source organism: Spirochaetia bacterium UBA5550 (assembly GCA_002425885.1). GTDB lineage: Bacteria > Spirochaetota > UBA4802 > UBA4802 > UBA5550 > UBA5550. The sequence goes on from DINC01000332.1 coordinate 7,069, forward strand.
TACGCCGAAGAATTCACCCTGGCGGACCTCCTCTTTGACCTCCTCCCCTGTATCGATCTTGATATAGGTAAGGAGAACCCTCCCTGTTTTCAGTATATACACATACTCGCTCTTGTCCCCTTCAAAATATATAATGGAGCCTGCCTTGTATGATCTGGGTCTGATTCCGCCCTGAATACCGTTAGTCATATAACCCCTTTAAAATTCAAGCGGCATGAATGGGAACTGTTTTTTAAATCCCACTGCCCTGCTTATTCTTCTCAGCAGTCCTTTAAGATCGCCGATAATTACTTTTTCAACCCCATCCATAACAACTTCCTGGTACTGGATATTGAGAGAATCAAAAAGCTCAGCGAATTCAATATCCCCATAAGCCGGGAGGCCGTTTATTACCACAAGCATAATGTCTTTCAGGTTTGCTGAAACCACTGAATTTATATAAGAGCCTCCCCTGTCCTTTACAACAACAAAGTCGGCGATATTTCCTTCCTTAATTGTACCTGAATCGTACAGCCTGAAACCCTTAGCCGGGTTTACTGTAACCATTCTGTATATAGTTTCGTCAGAGAGCTCCTCTCCGTAAAGCTTTTTATAAAGCTTTTTGTCAAATTTCATTTCATAAAGGAGGTTCTCCCCTCCGGACATGGGGGAATCAGTACCTATACAGATATTGATTTTCCGTTCAAGCATCTCCTTTATTTTTGCTGTTCTGTTATACATGAAGATATTGGAATCACCGCACCAGACAACAGTGGCTCCCTTTTTTTTGACGAGATCCATATCACTATCTGAAAAAGCCAGACAGTGAATAAGCACTGAGTGATCGCCAAGCCCCCCTTTTCTGTCAAGAGTCACTATATCCTGCTCGGTTTCACTGTCAAAACCTTCAGAAACATGAGTTATAAAGGGTATATCAAGTTCAACCGCCTGCTTATACTCTTTATCAATGTCATCCCCCCATTTAAGAGCAAATGAATTAACAGAATGTGCAAGGGTATATTCTCTTATTGCTTTGACAGGGAGAATATCGTAATAAGGTTCAGCTACGAAATGAGGCATGTGGTCTGAAACAATGGTAACGCCAGATATAAGGTTTTTGTATGCGGCAAGCATGTAAAGATCACGGTTTTCAATCTGTGACCGTTCCTGATAGAGCGGGGAGCTTTTCAGGTCATTGTCCCAGGGTAGCCAGTTGACATAGTTCCCTGTGCCGACTTTCGGATAGTAATTGCCAAGGAGATGGTCATGCGCGTTAATAAGGCCTGCGGAGATAATACCTCTTGTTGTTATATTAATACTGCTGCTGATCTCTTTTTTTGATACAAGGGTAATTCTCCCGTTCTCAATCTGTATATTGACCTTCTCGGATGTATCGTCAGGATTCAGGATTGCAGATCCTGAAAGAACCCATTTTTTCATTATCAGATCCTTGTAGAAAAATTTATTAAAAAAGCTGAATGCCTTTAATTACCTTATATAAATCAGTTATGGGGATAAAGCAAAAAGCTGCATACACAATGTGCCCGGTTGCCTGAGCCCTTTATAATAATTAGAATCGGAAAAAATCAAAGTCAAGCAAAATAACAGGTTTCACAAAACGTTCAATTACTCTTAACCCCTGCCGGGGAGAAGTTTCAGGGGATTCTCCGGTTTCCCGGCATGTCCTATCTGAAAATGGAGAGTCCTGTCACTGCTTAAAGAGCCAATAACCCCCCCTCTGGAAACCCTGGCCCCCTCTTTTACATATATATTTGAAAGATTTGAATAAACTGTGACATACCGCCCTTCATGACTGATTGCCACATATCTTCCGTAACCCCTCATATATCCGATTTTTTTAACAACACCCTCTAAGGAGGCCATAACATCTCCCTCAGAGGTTCCTGTTATAAATATACCAATTGATTTAATATCTTCACTGCCGTCCCTTCGGTAGTTGTTAACTTTTTTTAACGGCCAGGAGAATCTGCCGGAAAAACCGGGATTTTTTGAAGATTTCTGATCTTTTTCAGGCTTAACTGTTTTACTATTTTTACAGGTCTCACCGGATGTACTGCTGCTTCTGCATGTTTCAATCTTCAGCTTCATTCCTGCATTGATTTTATTTCCATTAATTCTGTTGATGCCGAGAATGGAATCAACACTGGCGCCTGTTTTTCTGGATATGCCGTAGAGGGTGTCCCCTCTTTTTACAGTGTAGAGAGTTGTTCTGCAGTTTTTTCCGCTTTTTTTGCTGTCAGGATGTTTTACCTCAACTGATCCGTTTGTTACAGAACCGGCCCTGCTGTCCTCATCATAACGAACCGTCTTACTGAAATCACCTTTCGCTATTATGTCTCTATTGCCTCTTCCCCCGCCTGTTTCATACGATGCGCCGTATGCATACCCCCCTCTGTCTGCCTTTGCCTGATTCTTTGCTGTTTGAGCTGAAAGATCAGATCCCACCCCTGATACAAGGAGAAGAGCAATGACACCAGAGCAGAATACTGAGAGAGAATCCTGCCTCACTATTTTTTAACCTCGTTAGCCCCTGAAGAGCATATTTACCCTTATTCTTAATATCGAAAGAACGCTCTTTNNCTTATAGTTTAGTAAATTTTTTTAAAAAAATTAAAATAAGCAGAAAATATCTCATTATCGCAGTTTACGAAATGAGAATTTGAGGTTTTACTTTAATAGTAAACCGTTATAGTTTTCAAAGTAATAGGCATAAAAGCCGAAGGGATTAAAAAATGGCGACAGAAGGAGATACAGTTCTAAAACTTTATCCCCCTTACCTCTTCAATCATATCATTTCCGCTGTCTTTCTTCTTACAGTAAAAAACAGACGCAATGGCGGTTTAATCAGGAGTTTTAAACGTTGAGATTGGTTTCTGTGGATGCTATTACGAATTTCCCGTGTTTCACATTTTTTATAGAGAGTATCATGTCCGCTATGGTTTTCAGCTGCCCGGCTTTACCTTTTAGTATCAGAACCTCAAGACAGTTATGGGCATCGAGATGTATATGAGTTGTTGATATGATATTCCCGAAGTAATCGTGCTGTACGTGATTGAGCTTGTCGGATATATCACCATGATGGTGATTATAGACCATTGTAAGAGTGCCGAAAGATTCAGCTTCAGGGTCTTCAATCTGTTGTGTGACCAGCATATCCCTTATTAGATCTCTTATGGCTTCAGACCTGTTGACATACCCTTTTTCAGTAATCAGACTGTCGAACTTCCCAAGAAGCCTCTCTTCAATGGATACTCCAAACCTCACTATATTCTTTTCAATCATTTAAGCTCTCCTATGGCACTTAATCATTTTGTATAATGACCGCCGGATTAGTACAATAAAAAAACATTGCAGAGAGCAATCTTTAATGAATTTTTATTTTATTGACTTAAAACGTCCATTTGCTATTTTTTAATATTAGAGAGCATCTCTGCAGATTATAGAGCATGTTCCCGGTAAAAGCTTTACAGAGGTATTTTTTGAGCATAAATGATCCATACACAGGGATTGCCGAAGCATACGACTATATTCTTCGACACGTTGATTACCAGAGATGGTTTGAGTTTATATATGAAACAATGATAATCTACTGTAACGCTCCTGAAACTGTACTTGAACTGGGCTGCGGCACAGGAAAATTCGGCGCGAAGTTCTCATCCAACAACTTCAGCATTGTGGGGATAGATAAATCCATGGAGATGTTAGGTGTGGCAAAAACCCGGGCTTTCAGAAACTTCAGGATACTATGTTCAGACATAAGAAATTTTGTGCTGAAACAGAAGTTCGATTTTATTTTCTGCGTGCATGACACCATGAACTACCTGCTGGATAAGGATGACATCCGTTCTGTTCTTCGATCAGTAAAAAATGTCATGCATAAAGGATCGGTTTTCATGTTTGATATTACTACAGAACATAACATCGAAAGATTCTTTAACAATAAAACATCATTTTATAAAACCCGCGGTCTCCATATTGAGTGGAGCAATACCTATGACAGGGATAAAAAAATTATACGATCGAAATTCACAACAACTGACAGGAAAGGTTCAATTTATAAAGAAGAACACTTACAGCAGATATACTCAGTTGAAGAGATTTCCGGAATTCTTGAATCAGAAGGTTTCAGCATACTTCATATATGCAGTGATTACACATTTAAGCCTCCATCACCAGACACTGTGATGATAAATTTTATAGTAGAAAAGAAAAACTGAAATGAGCGTACTGCTTTATTTTGCCGGCCTTGTTATAGGAGTTGCCGCATTCCTTTATGTCTACGCGATAATTGCTGACGGTAAAGAAAAGATTAAAAGTCTTGGAACTCCGAAAGATCCTGTCGCGGTTCAGAACGTTGACAGCGGCACAATAGCCTTTCGCAACAGGCCCGCTCTCGCGCCAGGCACCAGAATCTGTCCTCTGTGCGGTTCATCTCTTACAAAATACGAAGGTCTTTATGCTTCAAAGGTAATGGAACGGGGGAGTGAAAAGCTTATAATCATGGGATGCAGGTACTGCTACAGGGAAAATGAAGATCCGGAGAAACCGAAGAAGTCAGCGATGTAAGTAATATGTTCCCGCAAATCTCTTAAGCCGCAAAACTTAAAAAAATTTTTTACACAGATAAACACGGAAATGACAGATGAACACAAATATTATATCTGACTATAATCAAGAAATCTGTGTTCATCTGTGTCTGATTATTTTAATCTTCTAAAACGCCAGAAATCCTCCGAAGACCCAGCCTTTATTGCCGTTCCATTCCACTTCGTACCATGAGGCTGTTTTCCCTGCAATGTTCTCTTCGAGATTACCTTTATTCAGTATTTTAACAGTGGAGCCATTTGGTATAACAACTATTGATTTCGATGATGTTCCCGGCTGTTCTCTCATTGTGAGCCCTGCTGAAGCGTCAACCTTAACTTCCTGATATGCAGTTCCGCCTCCGTCAGCATTGTTACCTGAACTATCTGTGCTTTCACCTGAGTTAGATGCAAGAATACTTTTTGCTGCTTCAGAAAAGATTCCTGATGATTCTGAAATCTCTTTCAATACAGCAAGAGCCTGTGACTTCTGATCCGGCTTTGATTTACTGTTTTTCAGAACCGCAGCCGCTTCCTCAAAATTTTTAGCCTCCTGAATTCTTCCATCTTCTGAAGTGTAGCCTCCATTTACCCACTGCTGTGTTATCCATTTACCGTCGATCTGCCCTGCATACACCTGTGCCCAATCACCCATCTCCTGCACAACAAAAGCTATTGTACCTTTAGGTATCACAGCATAAACCTTACTCGAAGCATTATTTCTTACATAGGCTTTTGTATCTTCCATAAAAACAACAGGTTTATCCGCAAGGTTTTTATTATTGATATACATTATTGTGCCGTCAGAAAGCTTTACTTTTGCCACTTCTGTTTCAGCGCCTTTAACCTGAACTTTCATTGTTTCAAGGAGAGTAACAGGTTCAGTCTTGGAGAGATTCGATCCCCAGGTCTTCAGATCCTGATCTTTGAAAACTGATACGCTGGCCTTTGCATATTTAACAGGGCCATCTGAAGGATTTAAACCCGGTTTGTCTGCTCCCCCTTTACCGCATGAGGAAAGAACAGCGAGAGAAATTACTGCAAGTAATATAACAGCTTTTTGTTTCATGAATACGCTCCTGATGTAATTATTGTTATAGTAAAACCGGAAATGACATACCGGTATTACTTTCTTTTTATTATTTGCTGTATTATGTNNCATGTCAATTTATTTGCTCTTCTGATAGAATAAAAAAAGGCCCCCTTGCGGGAGCCCCTTTAATGTTATATGAAATTTTTCTCTATGCATCTTTTGAGATAGACTTTGCCGCTTTATACGCGAATCTCTTAAGAGCAGGAACTCCCATTGTTGCAGTTGAAAGAAGAGCATAAACATCTTTTGTATGCTCAGCTTTTACATGGTCAAACTTGGGAGGATTAACCGGAAGGTCATACTTCTCAGGCTTATCCCTGAGCACAGTAATTACTCCCAGTCCGCCATACTGGTCAAGACCGTATATGCTGGCATTGGGGTAACCGTCCGCCTTAAGCTCTTTCACACGCTTCTGCGCATAATCAATCATCTTGTTCCTGTAATCATAAAGAAGGGCTCCTGAGGGGCATACAGTTACACACGCAGGGATCTCCCTTTCATTCTGTGTACAGGCATTACATTTGTGAGACCTGTCCTTCACTATTATATGCTGACCGGCATCATTTGTATGGTGTATTTCCGCAATTTCAGGAACCTGGTAAACACATGCATGAACGCAGGCACCGCAGCCTATACACTTATCCTGATCGATCACTGTCCAGCCGTCCTTTTTATATATAGCCTTCTCAGGACAAACTGCCATACAGTTGGCTTCCGCACAGTGAAAACATTTTTTATGCATAATCGTCCAGATCGGACGTGTTTCATTACTTCTGTCTATAGGGAAAAATATTACATGGTTCCATGTAATGGCAGAAAGTTTTCCCGGGTTTGTATATTCAGGACCCGCAAAAAATTCTGTCTTCTCACCCGGCAGACCATTCCACTGTTTACAGGCAACCTGACATGCTCTGCACCCCTGGCATTTTGATGTATCAACTAAAAACGCTTTTTCAGCCATGATCTACCCCCTTACGCCTTCTGAATATTTACCAGGAATGCTTTAAATTCCGGTATTGATGAGTTAGGATCGCCGACAGACGGGGTAAGTGTATTACATGAATCACCAGACTCGGCACATCCCTGACCGAAGTGCCAGATCATACCAACCATCTCTACCATCTTTCCATCGATCTTAAAAGGTCTGACTCTGTCAGTTACAAGGGCGTATGAGTCAATCTCTCCCCTGGCAGAACTGATCTTGACCTTGTCACCATTTTTTATTCCTTTAGCTTTCGCAAGGGACAAACTTATTTCGCAGAACATATCAGGAACAAGCTCTGTAAGCCACGGGAGGTTCCTTGTCATAGCGCCAGCCTGCCAGTGTTCAACAACCCTGTAGCTTGTGCCGATATAGGGGAATCGCGCAGTTGATCCGATTGTTGATTTCATTGTATCGAGAACTGAAACCGCAGGATTAAGCTGACGTGAGTTCATCAGGTTTCTTGCAACAGTTTCAAGAGGCTCAAAGTGTTCAGGGAAAGGACCATCAGCAAGAGCCGGAGCAAAAAGCCTCGCAACACCTTCAGGATTCATAATAAACGGGTTCTTCTGATCCGGCCCTGCTGTTGCACCGCCGTCAACAACATCACCCTTCCATGCGCTGCCTGTCCATTTGACAACCCATCTCTTCGGATCCCAGGGTTCCCCTTTACGGTTAACAGCTGCCCTGTTGTAGATAATCCTTCTGTTAACAGGCCATGTCCATGACCATTCAGGATACATGCCAATCTTGTTGGATGCATCTTTAAGGCCGCGCCTTGCCATCATGTTCCCCTTTTCAGTATAGGAACCGCTGTATATCCAGTTTCCGCATGCAGTGGAGCCGTCAGCAGCAAGCTTCAGGAAGTTCTCCATCTGTTTCCCTTTTTTGCCGTCTTTACCAACGTAGTACCCGTTGATCTCTTTAGCAACAATATGGGGATCAGCTTCATGCTCACCCGGATGCCTGTAGCTCCAGTTTGCTTTGGTTATAGGATCTGGCAGCGCCACTTTCTTCCCTGCCTTCACATCATGCTCATACATTTCCCTTATCTTGAGAAACAGTTCATCAATGAGGTCAAGGTCTGAGATAGAATTACCCGGCCCCTGCTGAGCCTTGTATCTCCACTGAGCCCATCTTCCGGAGTTGGATACACTACCCTCTTTCTCAACGGATGAAACCATAGGGAGGAGGAATACTTCTGTTTTGATTGCCGCAGTGTTAGCTCCCGGCCTTTTCCAGAATACTGATGTATCTGTTTCCCATAGGTCAGCGCAGATCATCCAGTCCAGTTTTTCGATTGCCTTGAGTATAAGGTTGGAGTTCGGTCCGCCAACTATGGGGTTTGTACCCATAAAGATAGCGCCTTTGTGCTGCCCTTTATACATATCCTCAAACATGGTCATGTATGGAACAGGTTTATGCGCTTTCGGGAGGAGATCGTAACAGAAATCATTCTCTTTCTTCGCGTTCTCTCCAAACCATGCCTTCAGCATACTGACAAGATATTTAGGCTTATGCTGCCACCAGTTCATACTCATGGGGTCGTTGGTTTTAGGAGTATTATTCTTTATATAAGCTTCAAGATTCACATCCTTTGAAGCTACCGGAGCTCCAAGATATCCGGGGATAATATGCCAGAGAAGCGCATGGTCAGTTGAACCCTGAACATTAGACTCACCCCTGAGAGCATTGATTCCGCCCCCTGCAAGGCCCATATTCCCCATAAGCATCTGGAGAATTGAATATGTACGGATGTTCTGTACACCTATGGTATGCTGTGTAGCGCCCATTGCATACATGATTGTTGCAACTTTATCAGGCTTGTGAGTAGAGCAATAGAGCTCTGCCACTTTTTTGAAAGATTCAACCGGGCACCCTGAAATTGATTCAACTTTCTCCGGTGTATATCTTTCGAAATGTTTCTTCATCAGCTGATAAACGCAATTAGGATCTTTCAGTGATTTATCTTTTTTCGGAATACCTTTATCATCAAGCTGGTATTTCCATGTATCTTTTTCATAAGTCTTCTTTCCGCTGTCATAGCCGGAAAAAATACCATCATTAAACTTATATGCAGGGTTAATCAGATACGCTGCGTTTGTATACTCAACAACATACTCTTTCTGAATAAAATCATTCTGAAGAGCATAATTAATAATGCCGCTCATGAACGCTATATCTGTTCCGGGCCTTATTGGAGCATAAACATCAGCAAGGGATGAAGTCTTTGTAAACCTGGGGTCAACATTGATCATCTTGCCGCCGCGATCTTTCGCTTCCTGAACATATTTAAATGAAATAGGATGGTTCTCTGCTGCGTTACTGCCGATTATAAATACAACGTCTGCGTTCCGGATATCAATCCAGTGATTTGTCATCGCTCCGCGACCGAATGTAGCCCCCAAACTGGCGACTGTTGAGCTGTGTCAAATCCGGGCCTGGTTTTCCAGGTACGTTAAACCGATGAGACGCGCGAACTTCGACCATACATAACACTCTTCATTGTCAAGAGCGGCACCACCTAATCCGATAATACCGGCTGTACGGTTAACAGTTACATTGTTCTCTTTTTCGATGAAGGTTTTATCCCTTGCATCTTTGATTCTTTCAGCCATCATCTCAAAGGCTTTTTCCCATGTGATCTCTTCCCACTGGGTTCCGCCCGGTCTTCTGTACTGAACCTTGTCAAGTCTTCTCTTGATCGGGTTGGATGCTATCTGGTAAAGAGCCGCGCCTTTTGCACATAAACTCCCTTTATTGATAGGATGTTCCGGATCACCTTCAATGTTTACGACTTTTCCATTACGGGCGGAAACGATGAGACCGCAACCTACACCGCAGTATGGACAGATTGTTGAACTCTCTTTGGTACCTTTCAGCTTGTCCGGCAAAGGCTTGCAACCGGTCAGAAAGGATGTCCCTCCAAGAAAAGCCCCGGCTGCTGTCGCACCTGACAGCTTGAGGAAATTTCTTCTGGTAACAGGCATAAAGATCCTCCTGGATAGTTTTATATATGTAATTTGTTTGCTTAGTAAAATTTTAATAAAAACCGGCTAAAGTTACCCGAAATTATAGTTCGAGCAAAAAAAAATTATCAGCTTTAATTTTTATGTCAAATTAATTATTATTTTTTTATACACAATCATGGCTTATGTCAATTTTGGCATAATAAATATATTCCCCGATTGACAAAATCAGAATAATAGCAGATAAATTATACGGGAGGCGCCAATGGAACTAAAAAGAACATGGAATCAGGATTTATACCTTAAAGCTCTCCGTTTCGCGGCAGAAGCGCATGCCGGCCAGAAAATCCCGGGCACGGATCTCCCTTATCTTATGCATGTGGCTGCTGTTACAATGGAGATTAATGCAGTTATAAGCATCGAAGGCCTGAAGGAGCCTGATCTTGCGGTTCAATGCGCTCTCCTTCATGATACCATAGAAGACACCCATGTTACAAGTTATGATATAAGCCTGCTTTTCGGCCCTGATGTTGCAGCAGGAGTTAACGCTCTTACAAAAAACAAAAGCCTCGCAAAAGAGGTACAAATAAGAGACTCAATTATCAGAATACAAAAGATGCCCTGTGAGATCGCCATGGTAAAACTTGCGGACAGGATTACAAATCTTCAGCCGCCCCCTGCTCACTGGGATAAAGATAAAATAAGGCATTACAGAAGGGATGCGGAGATAATTCTTGAACATCTCGGCAGCGCAAGCCCATATCTTGCTGAAAGAATGAAATTCAAGCTCGCAGGTTACGGCTCAGGCTCAACCTCCTGATCGCCGCACTCCATCTTTTTAGACTCATATTCATCCAGTATTTTATAGATCTCCCAGAAAGAGTAATAGAGAGAGAGAATAATGGGCCCTATAATTACGCCGGGGAGATTAAAAGCCTGGATACTCCCGAGAAGAAGAAAAAAGAAGAGAAGAGGGTGAAAACTCAGTTTCTTTCCGAAAGCTTTAGGTTTCACCAGGTTTTCGAGAAAGAGGTACCAGAAAAGACACCAGCAGGCGACAAAGACCGCCATCCCCGGCTGACCTGTATAATAGAGATATAACGATGCAGGCAACCAGATAAGGGTTGTTCCAATTACCGGTATAAGTGACAGTATTGCGGCGATTGTCCCCCAGAGAAGAGTCATGCTGTTTCCGGATATATAGAGTCCCATGCCCACCATAAAACCCTGGAGACACATTATCAGAAGATTTCCAAGCATCAGCACATATATTACTTCTTTAAGACGCTCGACAACATCCATTTCCATATCCTTCGGCAACGGGAGAACCCTGTACACAGCCCCCTCAAAATTATATGCATCTTTCAGAAGGAAAAATAGTATGAGCATCATAAGAAAAAAGTTAATAGTGAATTTAAGCGGGAAAGATATTATTTCAGTTATGCTTTCAAAAAATGACATGGATGTACTTTTAACATAAGTAACAATCCGCTCCCCCATTTCAACTTTGCTTATCCCTAAAAAGGAGAGCCCTTTCTCAACAAGGGGTTGATTACCCACATCTTTCAGAAAATCATGTGTTATTGTAAAATGAAGACTATTGTACAGCTGAAACGCCTGTTCAGAGAGAAGAACCAGCATGTACATCACAGGTATAATTACAATCCCCATCAGCAGNNGGAGTATCATAATTGTTGAACTCAGTAATCTTTTTTTTACCAGGGCCAGGAGCCTGTCATGAAGCGGCCTCAAGGTAACATAAAATAAAAGCGAATAGAGAAATATCCAGATATAAAACCTGAAAATATAGAGAAGGAAAAGTATTATAAATCCGAAAAGAACCCGGAAATATAATTTCATCATTCTGTTCTGCTGAAGCTGTTTATATGAGTTGTTATTAATCATTGGCGGCCGATTTAATCGGTGTCATGAAAAGATATCAGTTCTTCACTTTTTTCTTTTCATGACACCGCATTTTTAATTATACCCGCAGGCGCTTGCGCGCGAGCCAAACTCCCTTATCATTTGGTAAGATAGTGAGATAGATCAGTGGCAAGTTTTGAAATTGCGTGATCAAGATATGATTCATCAGAGATCCGTCTTTTCAGAGCATCAATTTTTTCCTGATCTCCTGAAATTTTACCCTGTCTTATCTCACGATCCTCCATTTTCATGAGATTACTCATAGAAAACCTCCGCGGCCCTCTGCTCCTCCCTGAGCAGATTTACCGGCCTCAATGTTTAATCGACAGCATTTATAATTTAATAAATAACTTTTCCCTTTTCAAGGGGCTAATTATCTTATTATTTTTAGTAAATTTTACTATGCAATAATTTATTTATTCATATATAATTTATAGCTTTTTCCGGTAAAGACACTATTCCCCCGCTTCAGTCTTAGGTTTTCAATATTTTTAAATTGACTCTATACTTTTATGTCATATTTATAACAGGAAATTCCGTAACAGCATATAACATTCCAAGATGTCAACATACAGCAATCAGGACAGTGCAATTATAAAGATGGATCAGAAATATGGATGGACCGGCTGCATTCTTAAAATAGACCTCAGTAATAGAAGTTATGAAATAATAAAACCTGAATCAGAAATTTATAAAAAATTCATTGGAGGGAGAGGCCTTGCAGGCTGCTATCTCCGCCCGTTCTGCCATCTTCCCTGGGATTCACCCGAAATGCCTCTTCTCTTTTTTGCCGGACCCCTTGTTGATACAGAATCACCGGCCTCAGGGAAAATGACAGTAATGACTGTATCGCCGCTCACCGGTACTATCAGCGATTCTTCAGTAGGGGGAAACTTCGGCACTGAATTAAAACGCGCCGGATGGGATGGAATAATAATCACAGGAAGATCCCGCAACCTCTGCGGGATAAAGATACAGGACAGCAATGTTGAATTTATAGGAGCAGAAAACCTGCGCGGCAAAACAGTCTCTGCAATATTCAGGTCTCTCCCTGCTGAGGGGGGAGCAGCAGCAGCCGGCCCTGCGGCGGAAAACGGAGTACTCTTCTCTTCCATCGGTTTTACCGGGGATTACTCACCTGGCAGAGGCGGGTCCGGCCTTGTTATGCATGCCAAAGGATTAAAGTTTATACACGTCAAAGGTTCAGGCTCAACGGCTGTTCATAACAGCAAGGATCTCGGTTCAGCGAGGGGTGATATCATGAGACTGATCTCTGCATCCCCGGCACTTATGGGGGAATTGGGAATTTCAGAATCCGGCACAGGGGCATTATACGATCTGATTCACAGCAGGAGGATGATGCCCACTGACAATTTCCGCAGGACATATTTTCAGGATGCGGGGTTACTCAACGCATGGCATTATAAAAATAAATTCAACCCGGTAAAAACAGGGTGCAGCGGGTGCCACATCCTCTGCAGAAAACTGAGTGAAGACGGCAGGGCTATTCCCGAGTATGAAACAATGTCGCATTTTACAGCCCTTATCGGCAACAGCAGCATAGATCTTGTAATGGAAGCAAATGAAATCTGTAATGAAACCGGCATGGACCCTGTGAGCGCTGCATCTTCTATTGCCTGTTATATGGAAATCAAAAATCTCTCCATAACCGGAGTGGAGCTGATCCGGCTTCTTACTGACATTGCATACTCGAAAGGGGATGGGGATCTCCTGAAACCGGGCTCAAAAAAAATTGCTGAAACGCTGGGTAGACCTGATGCATCTATGTCTGTGAAGGGCCTCGAACTTCCGGCTTATGATCCGCGGGGTGCATACGGGATCTCTTTATCCTATGCCACATCAACACACGGAGGCTGTCACCTGCAGGCTTATACTGTTTCGCACGAAATACTCCGGAAACCGGCAGCAACAGAGAGGTTTACATTCACCGGCAAAGCCCGCATAATAAAGCTTGCTGAAGACCTTAATGCAGTCCTTGATTCCCTCACTGTATGCAGGTTTATCGTTATCGCAGCAGCAATTGAGGAATATGCGAAGGTTTTTAATGCTGTAACAGGTTCAGGTTTATCCGGGCAGGAACTGCTCATGGCGGGGGAGAGAATTTTTTACAATGAAAGGCTGATGAATCGGATTCGCGGGTTCAGTTCATCTGATGATGATCTCCCATCCAGATTTTTCAAAGAATCCGGGAGTTCCGGAGATGGTATAACGATTCCCCCTATTCCAAGAGATGAATTTCTTGAAGCCCGCGCGAGGTATTACAGAGTGAGAGGTCTTGACTCTGAGGGCTGCCCGGTCAGGGAAAAATGTATTGAACTGGGACTTGAATGGACAGACTGATAAAAAAATATTCACGGAAACTGGTTTCACAGAAACTATGCGCTGAAGGTGTTCCTGTATTCGGAGTATTGGATGATGTCACCAGATGGAATTCAGACGCAGATGAGAACGAGATACTCGACAGGGTAATGAGAGGGCTGAGCATTAACAGCATCCTCTTCGCCCCTGCTGCTGAACCTTACTGCTCCATCATTGATTACCTTGCGGAATACAGCACTGACATTAACGGACAGATACGGCCTGACGACACTGAGACGCGGACATTCTTCCATGACATCCCGGTTATAAAAAGCTTTACTTCGGATGAGATACTTTCAGGGCTAAAAAAACGAAAGGGAGTTATAATCCCGGGGCATGGTATTGTTACATACGGAACAGTGACCCCGGAACAGGCTTTTGTTACATTCAGCTCTATCTGCTTTACAACATTTGTCAAATTCATGTCAGATTATTATTACCATTTTAAAGGGATATTGCGGATGAAAGGAAGTCCTGAACCGGTTTTTAATAAAGCTGTTCGATGGTACCGGGATTCCCTTTCAGCAATTAATTCTTCTCCTTTAATTAATGCGCCTTTCAAATCAGGGGAGGATGTCATTCAGGCTATTATTGAGACAGGGAGGCTTACTGTTGAATCAGGGATGGTTGATTCTTTTTTCGGGAATATATCTGTGAAATACGGGAACACCATCTATATCAGTCAGACAGGGAGTTCCCTGGATGAACTGTCAGGATGCATAGATCCCTGCCCCATGGATAACAGCACCACCAATGCAATCACTGCATCAAGTGAATTCTCCGCGCATAAATCTTTATACAGTCTTACTGAAAGAAAAAGCATACTGCACGGTCACCCGAAGTTTTCCGTTATTATGTCGATGTTATGCGATGATATATTATGTGCAAACAGGGGAGAATGCCATATCAAATGTTCCCGTAAAAGATATATTGAAGATGTGCCTGTTGTTCCGGGTGAGATCGGCACAGGGCCGGATTCTCTTTCACGCACAATGCCCTCTGCGATGAAAGGGAGAGGAGTCATTGTCTGGGGACACGGTCTCTTTACTTCAGGAGTGGAAGATTTCACTGATGCCTACAAAAATCTTGTGGATATAGAGAAAATGTGTTTTGAAAAATATCTCTCTCTTGTTGAGAGATAAAATTCTCTCCTGCGGATGTTTCAGTTATATCATCATCACCTTTTTAATCTTTCGATATTACCAGACTTAAACCATCCGCAAGCTTTTTCAGTTTTTCATAATCTTCTTTAAGTAATTGAGCGTGACCTGCAATCCCCTGTACTATTGTACTGGTACTGTCGATTGATGCAACCACTTCACCGATTGCTATACTCTGCTCCCGGCTTGCATTCAGAATGATATCTGATTTTTCCTGTACACGGCCTGTTTTTTCAAGCATATCATGCTGAAGATTTTTCTGCTCCGTTATTGCCTCAAGAGTAGCTTCACTTTTTTTAACAGCATCAATAATTGAAAGGCCTATTCCTTCGATAAAATCCACTATCCCTTCAATAATTGTACTGGCCTTTTCCGTATCCTTCCTGTTATTGCTTACAAGTTCATTAATTTTATTCAGCTCATTTGATGAGTTGTCTGCGAGCTTACCTACCTCATCTGCAACCACAGCAAAACCTCTCCCATGTTCACCTGCCCTTGCTGCCTCAATCGTAGCATTAAGCGCGAGAAGATTGATCCTCTCAAAAAAATCATCTATGATGCCTGTTATCCCCTGTATATTAATTGAATTCTCAAGAATCTTACTGTTTATCTCATCTATTGACTGTGATGATTGTTTACCCCTTACTGATTTTTCTGTAATAAGAACGAACTCTTTGCGCAGCTCAACACCGTATTCCTGCAGAGTGTCAATAATTACATTGAGCGATTCGATAAAATTAACCAGCTCTTCAACAGAACGATTCTGGTCGGATGTGGCATTTTCAACATTAGCAGTGTTTGCGGAGATCTCTTCAATTGATGCTGCAAGTTCTTCAATTGTTGCAGCCTGTGTCCGGGTGTTTATAAAAATTTCATTGATAACATCTTCCGTTGAATTAATTGATGCTGTCAGTTCATTGTATGAACTTCTAATTGTCTCTAACAGATGAGTTATATAATTATTTTTTTCAGATGTGATTTTTGCTTCCTTTTCACTTGCCGTAATTCCAAGCCTTAAAAATTTCATTACAAAATATGTTATGGTATATATCAATACAACTGAAATTATACCGGTAATTGTACCTGAACGGATGTAACCGGCTCTCACAACCGAATCTTCGATAACTTCCGCAGTTCCGGGCCTCATGCTGTTCCATACCAGTAATCCTGTTATCAGCAATAATGCAAAAGCCTGCACAATTCTGGGAGTAAACATTGCGGCCATGACAATTACAGGATATACAAAGTAGACAATTGTAATCATTGTCAATTCCGGCGAACGGGCACCAGCTCCGGCTAACGAAATGAAGCATTGAAACAGGGTAAAAAAAGACGCGGCAAGACTTAGCCTCCCTTTTTTAATGAGTACCATAGTTACTGCTGAAGAGAATATTGAACTTATGCAGGAGATAAGCAGCTTCATAAAATCAACGCGGCCGATAAAGATTATCAAAGTCAGGAACATAAGAATAAAAAAAGCAAAGGCAATAATAAAAAGAAATGATGCGCTTGAACGTTCTATAATACCTTTATCTTTATAATCT
>DINC01000332.1:23709-37020 GCA_002425885.1 Spirochaetia bacterium UBA5550
TTTATAAGATATCAAAATAATCCTCCAATACTTTGTGAAAAGTATCCGGCATAAGAAAACCTATGCCGGATAGAAACAATTTTAAATGCAGATTCAACCAGGTTTTTTTCGTTTAGGATTTATGCCGGAAGTCTGTACAAATTAAATCTTACGGTTGCTGCATTACAAAACAGGTTCCTGCTGCTGATTATTTATTATTTCTGAAAAAGCAGGGTTACAGCCCCCCTATACCCCCAGCCGTCAGGATCATTTTCATTATCCGTAAGCCAGTAATGGCCGCCGATTTTTAACTGAAGAATTTGAGGACCGATTTTTAAAATCTGCGTAACAAGACCAATAACCGGTACAGACCATTTATCAGTTTTATAATTGTAAGTTGATTCTGATGTAAGTGATAATCCTGTGTAAGTCGGAAACCTGAGAGAAACAAAAGGCTGGACAAAAGTTTTACTTACATCTTCCGCCTCTACTTCAAGGTCCATCCCTTCAGGGGAAACAACTCCGGCAAGGGCATGTTTAGATCCGGATTTCGCATAATCTTTTTTCTGACCTGCATATGACCATGAATGATATGAAAGAACACCATAGGTGAAGATACTGTCCTCCCTTACAATGGCGCCAATAGGGCCCGCAGTATATTTATTGCTTATACCGGCGATCTCGTTGCTTCCGGGAAAACCTAAAACTGTACCAATACCCCATGAAAATCCGTAATATTTTGTTGAAGGCACAATAAACATCTGCTCCTGTATATCCCAGAATCCGCTGTTTTTACCGGAATTTTTATACCCCAGTTGATTTTTTGTATCAAATGTTGTACCCATCATGGTGACTTCAGTCGGGACAATCCCGTCCTGCCAGACATATGGTATAATTGTTCTCGAAACAAAACTCCAGTTATCATTCAAAGCAATAGGAATCATCGGCTTCAATGTTATAACGTCCATTGTTCCGTCATACTTTCCTACATTATTATAATGATCATATTCAATCGGAACAGCATAAATCGCACAAACCGGATTGGCGAGTTTCTTTGCCACATCCGCATTTGCCGAATCCCCGCCTGTTTGAGAAAAAACAGGAATCACAGCAGTTAAAAGAAAAACTACAGTTGTTAAAAATTCATTCTTACTGATATTCATTTTAATAGCTCCTATTCATTGTCTTATTTATTTTATTGTAGTCTAAACATCGGAGTTCATAATGAACTGATAAATATCTGCACCCCCTGAACTTCCGGCTTTCCCGGGCATTGCAGAACCTGCTGTACTGCTGAATATAAATCTTTTACCTGCAGCGATGCTTAACAGGTTACTCATTTGATTATATCAGCAGTCTGTATTCTTTAGAAAATGGTATATCCTCCATCAATCTGGTAAGCAGCACCGTGAATAAATGATGAATCATCGGAAGCAAGAAAAAGGGCGAGCTTTGCAACTTCTTCAGATTTTCCGGGTCTCCCCGCAGGTGACATCTTTATTTTTATATTCAGAGGATGTTGCGGCATCTCAAGAACCGGCTTAATCATTGGTGTTTCAATAGGCCCGGGGCAGATAGCATTTACTCTTATCCCCTGCGATCCATGCATAAAAGAGATCTGCCTTGTCAGCCCGAGAAGCCCGTGCTTTGCAGCCGTATAAGCAACACCGCCACGGCCTGCTGCGAAAGATGCCATTGATGCCACATTGATTATATTACCTTTGCCGTTTTTTATCATGTGAGGGAGAGCTTTTTTTGACGCGATAAATGGACCCTTGAGGTTTACCTCCATTACACGATCCCACTCTTCAACAGTGATGTCGCTGAGTGATGCCAGAGAGCCGCCGATCCCCGCGTTATTTACCAGTATATCAATTCTGTTGAACCCTGCTGCGGTTTCATTTATAAGTTTTTCAACATCTGATTCTTTAGATGCATCGGCCTGGATAAACAGTGATGTGCCGTTCTCTTTCCTGATCAGGGCCGCCGTTTCCTCGCCGGTATCTTTCAGAAAATCTGATACAACAACCTTTGCCCCTTCTCTGGCGAATTCTCTTGCTATCTCACGTCCTATACCGCTCCCGGCTCCGGTTACAATTGCCACCTTATCTTTTAATTTCATAGTCTGAACTCTCTTCCTTTTTTTAAAATTTCCGGACGATTTAAAAAAATGTTCCGGCAGATGGATGAGCACCCGTTCTGCCGGAACCTGATTGCCGGTATATTAATCAGTAACCTTTGTACTGAGGGAATCTCTTTTCCATTGAAGCTATTACTGTCTCTTTGAAATCACTGCTGAGCGCACCGAGAGCAAGGTAGTCAGCTTCAACCTGGAAGTATGTCTCCTGTGTGTAATCATGCATCTTGTTGGACACCTGTTTGATGTGATTCACACCAAAAGGAGACTTGGAAGCTATCTTTGCTGCAAGCGCGTATGCCTCTTCATTTACCCTGTCAAGTGGAGCAACTTTGTAAACCATGCCCATGTTATAAGCCTCCTGCGCGCCGATGGCATCACCGCACATGCAGATCGCTTTTGCTTTCATGGGGCCCACAAGTCTCTGAAGAGCCCAGAGTCCGCCCGAATCGGGTGTGAGTGCGAAGTTAACAAAGAGTTCATGGAAGTACGCTATATCAGAAGCTATTACTATATCACTTGAAAGAAGGATGTTGCACCCTCCGCCCATACATCCCCCTTCAGCAACTCCGATGATCGGTTTTGTCATGGAATACATAAGCTTCAGCATGTTGCCTATCTCAACCATAACCTCACGGGCAACCTGGAGGTTTTTGCCGAGTTTAGCTTTGATTATCTCAAGATCTCCGGGGCCGAATGATATCTCACCTGATCCTTTCAGAACAACAACACGGACATCACTGTCCCAGTTAGCTTTCTTAAGAGCCTCTGTCAGTTCATCTATTAGCTGCTCGCTTACCCTGTTCATATTCTGAGGGCAGTCGAGAGTAATGGTGGCTATCATATTCTCTTTTTCATACTTCACCACGTGGTCGTACTTTTTTTCATATGGATACATTTCTTAATTCTCCTTATAGGTAATATTTAAGATGCCGCACCGGCTGCCGGATTAACGTCAGACCGGTGACAGCTATGATGAAATCTATTTCTGAAATTTCACGGGACGTGTTCCTTTCAGAATTCCCATAACCCTTAAACTGACAAGAGGATTATACTCCGGATGAGTCATGATATAAAAAGTACCCTTTTCTATACCTTCAAAAATTGTATCAACAGCCTTCTCCACTGTAATCCCAGTAGTGAAGGATTCCTGAAGAGTAGCTTCCTTGGTTTTAAAATCCGCAGTTTTATAGTATGCATCATTGTCATTAGTAAGGCCTGCCGGGCGGTGCCTTTTGCAGTTTTTAAGATCTGTCTGCACAATACCGGGGCATATTGCGTATGCTCTTACTTTTGAGCCTGAATCCTGAAGCTGTAGATCGAAAACCTCTGTGAGTGAGAGAGCTGCGAACTTACTGGCTACATAAACAGGGAGGTTTTCACCTACAACCATTCCTGCAAGAGAAGCGGTATTTATTACGCATGACTCCTTATCCTGCTTCATCATCTGCGGAACGAAGGTTTTAATCCCGTGAACTACACCCATTACGTTAACGCCGAATACCCATTCCCAGTCGCTTAATGGGAGTTCCCATATTGTACCTGCGGCAATAACTCCTGCGTTGTTGAACAGATAATCAACAGATCCGAATTTTTCAAATGTCTTCTTCGCGAAACTCTCCATAGCATTGAAGTCGCTTACATCGAGAACAGTGGCCATTACTTCCGCACCCTTCCCTTTCAGATCTTTTTCAAGCTTTGCAAGGTTTTCACTATCGATATCAGCAAGTGAAAGTTTTGCACCCTGAGCAGCAAATCTTGATGCCAGCTCTTTACCAATCCCGTTAGCTGCGCCTGTTATAACAACTATCTTACCTTTATAATCTGACATTCTGTTTCCTCCTTATCTCACGATCTTCTTCGGCCTGCTGCCGCTCATAATACCCATATTCCTGAGCCCTATTAAGGGACTGGCTTCGAGGTGTGTCTGGATATAGAAGAGATCATTTTCAAGACCGCTTATTATTTTGGTTACAGCTGTCTCTGCCGGCATACCGAATGCCATCGACATCTGTACAACTGAATTTCTTTTTTTGAAATCTTCAGTCTTGTATCCGGGATCATCCGCATTGTAAAGATTTGAAGGACGGTGTCTTTCGCAGTTATTCAGGTCAGACTGTACAACTGCAGGACAGATGACATGCGCTTTAACTTTCGCGCCTGCCTGCTGAAGCTGAAGTTCAAGCACTTCTGTAAGTGATACAGCGGCAAATTTACTCCCTACGTATGCCGGTGAATTTTCAACAGTGACAAGTCCCGCTATTGATGCTGTATTAACAACTTTGCATTCACGGTCCTGTTTGATCATTGCAGGGACAAAAGCCTTGATTCCGTGAACAAGACCCATCACATTAACTTTAATCAGCCATTGCCAGTCATTGATCGGAGTCTCCCATATTGATCCTGCTGAGATAACCCCTGCATTGTTAAAAAGAATATCAATAGATCCGAATCTTTTAAATACATTGGCAGAGAATTTCTCCACAGCAGCATAATCGCTTACATCAAAGACCTCTGTATAAACTTCAGCGCCTTTTGCACGGAGATCAGACTCAAGCCTGCCGAGATTTTTTGCGTCAATATCGGTCAGAGCAAGTTTCGAACCGCGTGCAGCAAATCTTCTTGCCAGCTCCTTACCTATACCATTTGCCGCGCCTGTTATAACAACTACATTGCAATCTAAATTACTCATTTAAGTCCCCCTTATTATTTGTAGGTTCCGATTAGTATTTACTCATGTTCAGTTTCATCATTACAGAGATATCTTCCATTAGTGCTTCTACAGATGCGCCGCCTATAGCGAGTACTTTCGCGTCTCTCCAGAATCTCTCCACACCTGTATCAACTATTGTACCAACGCCGCCGAAGAGCTGTATCGCCTCTCTTGATACATATTCAGATACTTCAGCACCTTTTATTTTAAGCATACGTCCGAGTTTTAAAGGCATCTGCCCTCTGTCTCTCAGGTCAGCTGTGTAATAAACAAGAGCTCTTAGTGATTCAATTTCTCCATACATCTTAACAAGTTTATGCCTTGTTACCTGGAGCCTGTCATACATACTCTGTCCGCGCTGCATCCTCTCATGGCTGTATTTGTATGCCATTTCATAAGCAGCTTCAGCCATACCGAGACCCACAGGCCCGCAGCTGAGGAATTCGTCAGTTGCACTTACAAAAAGCGCTCTCATGCAACCGCCCGCAGGCCCGAGAAGATTTTCTTTCGGAAGTTTCATATTTTTGAAAGAGATGCTGCCAGTTGCAGATCCGTGCCAGCCGAGTTTATGTTCATGTTTACCTATTTCAAGACCTGGAGTCCCTTTAGGAACGATAAATGCGCTCATACCTTCTCTTGTTACAGGGTCCATCTTCTCAGCTGTAACAGCGAGTATTACATATACATCAGCAACTCCGATGTTGCTCACCAGTACCTTTCCGCCATTGATTACCCAGTTATCACCTTCAAGAACAGCTTTAGTTGTGTGTTCAATGTGGTTTGCTCCGCCCGCAGGCTCTGTTGATCCGCATGCCAGAATTATTTCACCTGTTGCAGCAGGAGCAAGATACTTCTTCTTCTGTTCAGGTGTGCCGAGCATATTAAGAAGCCCGCCAGCAAGAAGTGTGTGCGCTCCCATTGCTACAGTAAGTACCGGAAGGCTCTTTGCTATCTCTTCGAGGATCAGTGACTGTGTTGTGTGATCCTTACCTAGTCCGCCGAACTCCTCAGCCACTGTAATTCCGAGAAATCCCAGCTCACCTGCTCTCTTAAAAAGTTTTGTCGGAAATTCAGAAGTCCTGTCCACCTCCATAGCAACAGGTTTTACCTCCTGTTCGACAAAATCCTTAGCAACGTTGAGCATCAGCTCTCTCTCTTCATTCATGTACCACATAATAAAAATCCTCCGCTTAATTTATCCTTTGATTATAATGCTTACTATTCTCTACCCTGAAAGACTCTCTGATCATCCGTGCCTGTAACTGACACCGAAAGTCCCCCTGGGGTATTCCCACTTTGTTATACCTTTTTCTTTGCATACCACTCTGCATGTTCCGCACTCAAGGCACCCGGCGTAATCAAAAGTGATGTCGCCATTTTTATCGAGTTTGTAGAGCACAGCCGGGCATACAACAAGGCATGGTTTTGATTTGCACTTTGTCCGGCATATCTCTTTATCGAGTACGATATGCGGCTCCTCCTCATCCACCTCAAACCTGTTGAGGCTCAGGAGTTCCGCTGCTTCCATCTGCTGAATACTCATATTGATCTATACCCCCTTATTCCATCCTTAACAAGCTGCCACAGTGAAACTTTGTTATCCTTCAGTACTCCCCAAATCCCTTTCTTAATGCTCACAGGTGTTTCTCCGGAGATGCTGTACATTTTATTGAACACCCCACCGGCTACCTTCGGATATGTTTCATAAAGCCTGTGTATCTCAAGGAGATCAAAGTAACCGTCAACCGCCTTCATTGATGGGAGGAGTTTGATATTTTTCAGTTCCTCAAGGTATGCAGGGCCGGGATTACTGCCGCTTATAACTGCGCGTGCAGCAGCAACACCGCTTACTATAGCGAGATCAATTCCGCGTATTGTATAACCGATGTTTAAAACAAAACCCGCTGCTTCACCAATAACCATAAGTCCGTCACGGTAAAGTTGCTTCGGTATACCGCGGTATCCCTCTTCACGGACAAGATGAGCTCCGTACTCCACAGTCTTCCCCCCTTCAATGAGCGGGTATATTGACGGGTGCATCTTCAGATCCTGGAATATATCGTGCACCTGCCTTCCGTGAGCAGCAGCCTCTGATGGGGTAAAAACGCATCCCAGTGAGATGCTTTCATTGTTAGTGTAGAGAAACCCCCCTCCGTGGATACCCTCTGTGCATCCAAGCATCAGGAGACTTGCCCCTTCTCCCGGCTTCAGGTGAAACCTCTCTTCAATTGTCTTTGCGGGGAGCTCGATAATCTCCTTAACACCAACACCGATTGTTTTATCAGAAAGCTCAGGAACAAGACCCGCTTCACGGGCAATCATGGAATTCACACCGTCAGCAGCTATTACAAGGTCAGCGAACATCTCATCTCCGCCCGCTTTTACACCTGTTATGCGGCCGTTTTCCTCAATGAGTCCGTCAACCTTGATGCCGCATGCTATTACAGCACCCTGCTCTTCAGCTTTGGAGGCAAACCATTCGTCAAATACCGCTCGCAGTATTGTGAATGACTGAGGCATCTCCCCCTCTTTATTGAATAAGGGATTGGAGTAATCAATCGTGATAGACTGATTACCATCCATCATCATTATCTGTTCATGAGTAACTTTCCTTTCAAGGGTCGCGTCTTTCCATAGTCCGGGCTCAACCAGGTCAAGGGCATAAGTATAAAACCTCCCCCCTGTAACATTCTTGCTCCCCGCAGTGACGCCCCGCTCGATAACAAGAACATTCTTCCCCTCTTTGGCGAGAGTATAGGCGCAGGCTGTCCCCGCAGGGCCGGCCCCGATTATTATCACATCAAATTTATCCTCTCCGCTCATGCTGTTTCCTCCATTATATATTCTTAACAGCTTCAGCAAGGAGAGGCGCTATCTCATAAAGATCCCCCACAATCCCGTAATCAGAGACTCCGAAGATCGTTGCCTTTTCATTGTTGTTAATACCTACAATAATTTTTGAATCACGTACACCGAACGTATGCTGAATCTGTCCTGAAACACCGAGCGCTATATAAAGATCCGGTTTTACAATTGCACCTGAAATCCCGATGTAGGTTTCAGCCGGCATCCACCCCCTGTCTTCAGCAATACACCTTGTGCACCCGACTTCAGCACCCAGGGCTGCTGCAAGTTTTTCCGCAATTACGAGATCCTCTTTTTTATCAAAGCCCATCCCTACGCAGACAATTTTTCCGGCTTTTGAAAGGTCGGCACCCTCTTTAACAATTGGCGAAGACCCTGTAATTTTTATCCTGGAATCTGTATCAACAGTCATTGAAACAACAACACTCTTCACAGAATCATTGTTCACAGCAGCATACCTGCCGGATGGAACTGTTATCACTGTAAGACCGTTCCCCTCTTCAACCTGTTCAGTGAGCCCGCCATACATATATCTCGCGGCACTGACTTTACCGTTGGAAAAATTCACACTGCCAGCTTCGCTTATAAGTCCCGCCTTCACTTTCGCGGCAACCTGAGCTGCGATATCACGCCCCCTCACTGTTGCACCTGCAAGGAACAGAGATGCATCCTGGTCTGTCAGTAATTTGGCGATAGCGCCGGAATAACTCTCCGCTGCATGGTTCTGCCCTTTAAGGACAAAAATTGTATCCGGCCCGTATTTCGCCAGTTCCGATGCCTGCTGCTCACTCATTGTGACAGCGCAGACCTCCTGTTCTGAAGTACGCGCGAGGGCAATGAGCTCTCCGCTTAATTCTGTATTATCTGAATAAACATAAACACCGGCCATCACAGCACCCCCTCTTTCTTTAAAGCCGCCACAAGGGCAGTAACTCTTTCTTTTGCGTCTCCCTCATTAATCAGAATTTTCTTTCTCGACATGGAACATCCTTTAAATGAAACAACATCGGTTTTTCTTGATGTGTCTCCATCTTCAAGATCCAGATCCTGAATTTTGAATTCCGTTACCGGCTTCTTCCCCCCCTCAAGTACTGCCTTCAGCCCGGGAATTGGTGCCGGATTAATCTCAGGGAGCACTGTAACAACAGCAGGAAGATCCGCTTCAACCTGTTCAAGAGAGTCTTCAAGCTTTCTCACTGCATAAAGTCTGTTGCCGTCGATCCTCATTTCTTTTACAAAAGAGATCACAGGGATATCCAGCAATGCTCCGATTCTCGGCCCCACCTGGTGAGCATATGTATCTGCAGCACCTTCTCCGCACACAATGAGACTGTAGCTGCCGATCTTTCTGATTGCAGCTGCCAGCATATTAGCGGTAACAAATCCATCGGCGTTTTCAGCTGATACATCATTTACCCAGAATGCCTGTTTCGGGCCGCGTGAAAGAGCATCTTTCAGCGCTGTCTTAGTATCAGCCGATCCGAAAGTAAGAGCGACTGTTTCACTGCCGGCAGCTTCCGACGCAATCCGTGCTGCCTCAATGGCGTTTCTGTCGTAGTCGCTGATCTTTCCTTTTGACTTACTCAGATCAACGGCCAGTGTTGAGGAATCAATTCTGAGATCATCTTCAGCCTTGACCCATTTAAAGCATACAATTACATTTGACATATTTAACCTCATTGCAGCTTTCACTTTCACTGAAAGCTATGACTGCTTAGATTTTTTAGATTCACATCAACCGTACAAAAAAATTATACCGGACTGATTTTGCTTCCTGCTGAATTCAAATGCATTTTCCGTGCCAAAAAATTTAATGAAGAAACGCCGGAGGAAATACTCCATATTGCGGTTTAAAGAATCTGAGAAGTAATTTCATCAGTAGAGGTTTATACTCAAGCCGCGAGATATTGCGCAGAATCTGAACAACATTCAGTATTACCGCTTTTTATAATGAGATAAAATAATTATAATTCCGCTGAATCAATTTCGGGGAGTGCACACTGCTTGCGTTTTGCTAAAACCTGATTAAACTATGCGCAGAATAATAACAACGGTTGTGCTTCAGTTCTGCGCACTGCTCAATTTCTGAACAATCTCATTCAATAAAAAACACTAATATAAAATTTTTCCGGCAGATTTTTTCACCCCTTTGCAGATCATTATTAAAATTTTTTAATTTTTTTTAAAAGACACGGCCATTTTAAAAAATGCTTGTCGGCAATTTCGTTTACTTTATCTTATTGTCCAGTAGACTTGGGGATTGATATTATGCAGACTTATTACGATCAGATAAAGAAAGCCTGGGAACATTTTATAAAGACCGGCAATATTGATAAAGATGTCATAAGGCCCGAACTCGCGGACTCCTGGGTTAAGGTCTTCCAGCGCAACCTCCTTGACTATACTCCCAAGCTGCTTACTGAAGAAGAAGTCATTTCCAAGCGCGCAAAAAACCGCAACCTGATTGAAAAATCAATTCCGGTAATGAGAGATATAAATGAAGTCCTTTCAGGAATTTCGGACTCTTATGTTGTCGCACTATTCGATGACGAGGGTGACGTCATTGAGTTAATGGAGAAAGGGAATGACACAATAAAACTCGGACACCGCTGTCATGAGATGAACGGAACAATCAGCGCGCTGGGTATTGCAATCAGGACAGGACAGCTTGCAGAAACAATCGGTCTTGAAAACCTCCATGAACATGCCCGGAACTGGCATGAAGTCGGGTCAGCTATTTTTAATTACAACAGAAGCATAGCCGGATTCTTTGCAGTAGTAAACCTCAAGGGCAGCCTCCCCGCAATAAAATCGATGGTTTCACTTGGCACAAGGCTCATAGAAGCAGAACTCATGAAAGAGCAGTTCTCCGATTACAACACGCCGATTCTTCTGAATATTATTTCACAGATTGCAGTCGGCATTGATGAATTCGGAAAAATAGTTACAGCCAATCAGAAATTCACAGACCAGGCCGGAGTAACACTCCGCGAAGCAATCGGCAGAGAGGCAACTGATTTTATTTCAGGGAACTCAAAGCTGGAAAGCCTTCTAATACCTTCAGGTGAAATTAACGAACTTAAGAATGTTATAATAAAAAATATCAGTTCACCCGAAGGTGAATCCGCCGCAGGATTATACACCGTTATCCGCAGAATAGTTATGGATGACAAGAACAGACCTGTGAGCCTTCTAATCTTTGAGGATGATTCCGCATCTCAATTAAAAAAAAGCCCCATCCGCGACAGGCAGTTATTTTTCTCTGCAATTACATTTGACCAGATTGTCGGTGAAAGCGAGGAATTCATCAAGGTTAAGAATGCGGCAATCCGTGTCGCGAAGTCTGCTTTTAATATTCTGATAGAAGGTGAAAGCGGAACAGGCAAAGAACTTATTGCCCAGGCAATACACATGGAGAGCGGTGCGACAGGCCCGTTCATCGCAATAAACTGCGGTTCAATACCAAAGGACCTTTTACAGAGCGAACTGTTCGGCTATGAGGAGGGCTCTTTCACAGGCGCGCAGAAAGGGGGGAAACCGGGGAAGTTCGAACTTGCAGACGGCGGTACCCTGTTCCTTGATGAGATCGGAGAGATGCCGAAGGAGATGCAGGTGAGCCTGCTCCGTTTCCTTCAGGACAAAATTATTGTACGAATCGGTGGTTCGAGATTCAAACGTGTTGATGTGCGCATAATAGCTGCAACAAACAGGAATCTCGCAGAGGAAGTTACAATCGGAAACTTCAGGGAGGATCTCTACTATAGAATAAATGTAATCCAGCTTCTTCTCCCCCCTCTGAGGAACAGGAAAAGCGATATACCTCTTCTTGCGAAACATATGCTGAAAATTATCTGGAAGCAATTTGAGACAGAGAGGAAGACTATCTCACCGGAAGCAATTGATATGCTCACTGCCTACAGCTGGCCCGGCAATGTCCGTGAACTGAAGAACGTAATTGAGCGGGCATTTGTATTTTCTGAAAGTGAAATCATAACACCGGACTGCCTCCCATCCTACATACAGGAGATAAAAACTTCAGACAGTGACGGTATTCCTGAAAACATCGAAATCCCGGACACTGTAAAACTTTCGGGAAATCTTAAAAGTAATGAATTGGCAGTAATCACTGAATGTCTTAAGAAAAACAACTTTAATATATCAAAGGCGGCGCAGGAACTGGGGATTGCAAGAAACACCCTGTATAAAAAAATGGTGGACTTCGGAATCAGGAAACCGTGATCACCTGCTGAAATGCTTACCTCCCGGTTCAAAATAAACCTTCCGGCCGTTAATACTCCCCTGAAATAATCCGGGATAATTTAATGACCTCTTAATATCATCATATTTCGCTTCCTCAACCGTTACGCCGATCTTATTTATAATGCCGTATAATCCGTTCTTCTTAACAATGGCATACCCCCTTTCAAACCGGCCAGCCTCTTCAAAGGTCATGCCTATTACCGGCTCACCCTGATGATTGACATACCCCATGAGCTTACCTCTACCGTAAGCCCCAAGTTTACCCGCAGGGAGAAGTCCCTCTCCATCTTCACCGGCAATATTATAATCCCTCCTGGGTTTAAAAAGTTCCCACCCTTTATCATCAAGCAGCGTCAGTCCGATGCTCCTCCCTCTGCTGCTCTTATTATTAATCTCTTTTAGCGCAGGGATATATCCCCTCCCTCCTGGACCTAACAGATAATATTCGGCAGGGGCTATTGTTTCTCCCCGCAGAGATATTATACCCCACTTACCGCCGGACAGCACAGTGAAATAATTCAGGTCCGCCTGAGCCTCATCCTCCATTGTACTCTCCCCGCCGCCTACACCATCGTATTGAACAGCAGCTATAATTTTCCCCTGGCCGTTCATCACTCCCCATTTCCCTTTGCTCTTAATACAGGCTGACCCGTCACTTTTTATATTCCTGATATTTTCATAAATTGCCGGAGCAACTACAGCTCCATCCGGATTAAGGAATCCCCATCCGTCGCCCTTCCTGATCATCATGAACCCCTTTGCTGCCGGATGGATAAGATCATACTCTTCTTTCACAACAGGTCGGCCGCTGCTGTTATAAAGGAAGTACTTTCCCGACGGGTCTGCGGCTATAAAAAGCCCCTTACCCGCAGGCTTTACCTCTCTATATTTTACCGGGAGTATAATCATGCCGTCCTTATCCATGAGACCACATTTATGGTCTTTTGAAATAACAGCCACACCTTTGTGATAAGAGTTTATCGTATAAGCTGCGGAAGAGATAATTTCTTTACCCGAAGCATCAATCACTATATACTTACCTTTTTCAGACATTACAGCATAACCGCAGTTAAACGAAGTGGAAAATATATAAAAAGGCTTAACCATTATTTTACCATCTTCATTAATAAAACCATCCCTGCCGTTTTTATAGACAGAAGCCATCCCGTCTATCATGTCTCCGCAGGTATCGTACTGCGGTTCTACAATTATTTTCAGGTTCCGGTCTGCGTATCCGCACTTATTACCATCAATGTAAGGGACAAGAGAGGCATGGTCAGCATGCAGTTCAGAAAAAACAAATGACAAAATTATTATAAAAGTTGCTGTTATTTTTTTCATAAAAACCCCCGGTAAT
>DINC01000332.1:37032-38089 GCA_002425885.1 Spirochaetia bacterium UBA5550
AATATTCATTTTTAAAAATGCAAATCTTTTAAGAGCCTATTATAATTGACACGATGCAGAACTGCTATTCAATTACAAATAACTGAATATTTAACCCTTGTCATTTCGAACCCCTTTCAATTCTTCGGGTGAGAAATCTTTTTTTATATGATAAAAGATTCGTTCTATTTCTATAGTTAGTTATTATAATTATAAATCAGTTAACCGGAGTAAAACCGATGTCAGCAAATCACTCAACGCACCCTTCAAATATATTAAAATTCTGCCCTTCATGCGGAGCTGAAAATTTCACTTTTAACGGAGAAAAACTTTTCACATGCCGGGACTGTTCATTCAATTATTATATTAATCCAGCACCCGCTGTTGCTGTTATCATTGAAGCACCTGACGGGAGAATTGTTGTTACCAGGAGAAAGCATGAGCCCCGCGCAGGTTATCTCGACTTACCCGGCGGTTTTGTTGACATGATGGAGAGCGCTGAAGACGCTGCAAAACGCGAAGTAATGGAAGAGCTTGGCATTACTGTTAAATCTCTCCAATACATAGGATCATCACCTAACGAATATATTTATAAAGGATTAAACTACTTTACCTGCGACATGGGATTTCTCTGTGAATCCGATACTCCTTCACAGATGCTCCCTGCTGATGATGTAAGCGAAGCATTCCTCATGAGGCCGGAGGATATTGACAGCAACGAAATCGGTTTCCCATCAATGGAAAGGATACTCGGCATATACATGAGCCTTAAGGATAAATAAAAAACTCCACTTAATGGGGGGAAATGCATTCCAAAGACTTTATGCCGGTAATAATTGATTCAGCAAACTTTAAAAATTTTTAATTATCCTGCTCAATTATCTTAAAAATTTCCTCCTCNNCCTCCTCTATTTCATTAATTATTTTTTCGTTTTTAACATCCGGAAAATTATAAAAGCCATGTTCGCCATTTATAACTTTTACTCTGACTTTCTCCTTTTCTTTTAACTTATCAATCATCGGCATTATATCAAATGAATTCTCGTTACAAAAAAACAGATATGATTGCACTGCCGGT
>DINC01000332.1:38178-38315 GCA_002425885.1 Spirochaetia bacterium UBA5550
ACCATAAATTCCAACTACTGCATTTACACGTTTATCAGCCGAAAACAACCAGGCAATGGTTGCTCCGACACTAAATCCCGCTAAATATATTTCTGAATTAATATTTGCATTAATAATATTATCAATGATACCGAATC
>DINC01000174.1 GCA_002425885.1 Spirochaetia bacterium UBA5550
TAAAAACGGAATTAGGGACTGATATAATAATTCAGTGTGTATAATCAGAAATATAAAGATGATCGTACGCCCGGGGGATATTTATGTCAGTTTCAGGTTTTTTCGATGCAAAGTTTTTTTACAGGTATGATGATACCGATCCTTTCACAAAAGCATTCGCTAAGTTTCTTTTCTTCTTCTCAGCATTCTTTATCTTCTTAATGACAGCCCTTTTCTTCTATACATATAAAAAATCCGGCCTGGTAAGTTCATTCGCCACAAGCGGAACTTCCTGCATATCCACATCTATTGCACTCATTCTTATTGTAAAAGGGAAAGCTAGGGCAGCCGGTGTAATGATCTCCCTGTTCCAGACATTGATTATTATAGCCGGAAGTCTTATCAGAATGCCGGAACTTAATCTTGTAACAGTTCTACTTTTTTCGTTCCCCACAATTATTCTTTCAACAGTATTTTCATTCAGGTGGGTACGTATACTCGTAGTATTACTTGTTATTGTAACTGTAGGGGTAAACTTTTACAGGCTAGATACAACTTCAATTTTCGTCTCTGTCCAGGCAGCAAGGGATTTTACACTCAGGGGATCTATTGTTCTTGTGGCAAATTTTATTCTACTCTATTTTATAGCTGTCGTTACTGTCCGCTCCCTGAACCTTTCTCTGAGTATAAGCAAAGAGGAGACCAGGAAGAGTGAAGATAAAAATGTATATATAATGGAACTAATAGAGACTATCCGCAGATCATATAAAGAGCTCACAGGCGCAATGGGTGTAACGGATGAAGCCATATCAAATATATTCATGAATATTCAGACTGAGGCTGCTACCATAGAAGAACTGGTTGCATCAATCGAGGAGATTTCATCAAGTACTACCAGCGTAGAGAATGCCACGAAAGATCAGAACAGCTCTGTCAATGAACTTGGTGAAAGCATCAGTTCCCTTTCACAGCTTATTGATTCACTTCAGCTTTTCGGCCAGGATCTGCAGAAAGAGTTCATTACGATTGCGAAGATGTCAACTGCAGGGAGGGAGTCATCAGGATCACTTAATGAGGTCAACAAGAAGACACTTGCAAACTCTGAGAACATGCAGGTTATTGCTGGAATCATAGATGATTTCTTTGATAAGATAAATCTTCTCTCTCTCAATGCGGCAATTGAAGCTGCCCGCGCAGGTGAGCACGGGAGGGGTTTCGCGGTTGTTGCAGATGAGATCGGGAAACTGGCAGACAACTCCTCCAGTGAATTGAAGAAGATAAAGGACCTCATTGAAGCAGGGAAAAGCGATGTTGTTTTTTCTAATGCGATAATAGATAAGATTATCGGTTTTGTGGAATCTTTAAATGCAAGCCTTGTGAGTGTCCAGATGAAAGCTGGAGACACGATGAAAATAATTGCCAGTCAGAAGGAACTCCAGGGTGATATGATTCTCCGTAATAAAAATGTTTTTGAGAAATCTGAATTTATCAAAGATGCCTCGTCAGAACAGTCAATCGCAATTCTTGAGATTGCTAAATCTATTGAAAACACCAACAGCCTTGTGCAGGAGAATACAAGGCACGCGGAAAATCTTAATTCAAGTTATAATAAACTTAAATCAATTTCTGATGAGCTGAGGCTTCTGATTAACGAGGAGTCGTAGAATGTCAAAAAGTTCATTCCAGTTTAGATTTACCGGTCGCGGATCTTCTTCTTTTTATGCTTAGCCTGTACCGGATTTTTCCTGTGAAGCATGAATACCATGCTCCGAATCTGACAATTCTCAAATAACCGGGGAGCCATCTCCCCGGAGGAAGATTGTTCTGCTGTGAAGTTTCCTTTTTATTTTTGCCGAGCTTTGCTGTTATTATCTGTTCACCTCTGCCCGATTTTATATTAATTCTGCTTTTAATGTCAATAATCCGGGATTCATCGATAAAAACTGTAGTGGCTGTTCGTGGTATATTCCATGGAACCGGGCTGGAAAAAACTCCTGTTTTATTTGAAGTAATAACAGGTACACCGAGGAAATCCGAATAAAAATCCGGGATTTTACTATATTGTTCAATCCAGTTCTCTCTCCCTCCAGACGGGAAAAAGTCTGACAATTGTGGATATGAAAAAGGGATAAGAATTAAATCTGGTTTACCCTCCTGCAATGCTTTGAGGCTGTGAGTTTTGGATGAATCGAAGCATATCAATACACCAATTTTCCCGATTGGTGTTTCAAAGACATTTCTACTTATTCCTCCACCTTTGATAAAAAAGGATTCATACCATGCAGGTTCAATTTTTCTGTGGCTCCAGAATTCGTCATTTCCCGGGCCTGTCATGATAAATGTATCGTAAAAATCTTTTCCTTCTTTTTCAAGAATACATGTAGCTATATATACTTTATGTTTTTTTGATATTGCTTTCAGCCATTTATACGTGGGGCCTTTAAGCGGCTCAGCCATATCCCATATCTCATCAGCGAATTTATATCCGATTAATGCGAATTCAGGAATCAGGATCAGTTTTGCTTTTTTATCTATGGCTTTTAGAATCAGTTTTTCTGCACGTCTCCGGTTTGATTCATACTGGCCGTCTTCTGAAATCATCTGTATTGATGCAGCTGTAATACTCATATAACCTCCGGTGCCCCGTATGTTTATTAATTGTAACAACTTTATCTGAAAGATGGAAATA
>DINC01000296.1 GCA_002425885.1 Spirochaetia bacterium UBA5550
ATATCCTCTGTACATAAATATAAAATATGTAACAATGAATATAGCAAACTGTATAAAATACCGGAGCATGCTTGTAACTACAACAGACACAGGCACTGTGAGCCTGGGGAAATAGACCTTGCCGAATACACCAGCATTAGCGACAAAAGTTTCTGATGTCTTTGTGAGACATTCCGAAAAATACGCCCAATTCACAACACCCGCCATATAAAAAAGCATGGGGGGGATTTCATCTGTTGAAATTTTTGCAACAGTTGAAAAAATAAAAGTGAACATTGCCGCTGTAAAAAGGGGCTGTATTATAAACCATAAAGGCCCCAGTATGGTCTGTTTATAAAAAGTTACAAAATCCCTGATTACAAACATCTTTATAAGGTCACGGTATCTCCATAAATCCTTTATATTCAGATGAAGCAGGCTGGATTCCGGTTTAATTACAGTTGTCCAGTTTTCATTATTAACATTATTCATCGTATTCAGTTATTCCATCCCGAAGTCATTTTCTTTTCCCACTCAAATGCTGTACTGCATATATATTCAAGGTCGGCATATTCCGGAGCCCAGCCTGTCATTTTCAGTATCTTTGAATTATCCGCAACAACTTTTGCGGAATCACCGGCCCTTCTGCCGTTTTCTAAAACCTTAAAATCTTTGCCAGCCACCTTTTTTACCGCATCTATAACTTCTCTAACTGAATAGCCCCTGCCGTACCCGCAGTTGAATACATTGCTGTCATTATCCCTGAGATACTCAAGTGCTGCAAGGTGTGCTGAAGAGAGATCATCCACATGAATATAGTCCCGCACACCGGTTCCATCCGGGGTATTGTAATCTGTGCCGAATATCGACATGTTCTCCCTTAATCCCAGGGCTGACTGGCATGCGACTTTTATAAGGTGAGTGGCATCCGGAGTTCTCTGCCCTATTTTCATGGAACCGCTGGCGCCTGCCACATTGAAATACCGGAGAACACAGTACCTGAACCTCTTCTCTGCAAAAGCGGTATCTTCAAGTATTCTTTCCACCATTAGTTTTGACATGCCGTAGGGGCTCAGGGGTTTTTTCGGTTCATCCTCTTTCACAGGGACATGTTCAGGGTCCCCGTATACAGCTGCAGTTGATGAGAAGATAAATTTATTTACATCATATTTTACACAGAGGTCTATCAGGTTAATTGCATTCGCCGTATTATTTGAATAATACTTCACCGGTTTTATTACAGATTCATCAACCCTTATATTGGCAGCGAAATGAATCACAGCATCAAACTTCTTCTTTTTAAAAATCTGTTCTATCATTACACTATCAGCAAGGTCCGCAACTAATAACTCACCCGAAAGGACAGCTTCGCTGAACCCGGTGGTGAGATTATCAATTATGGTTATATTATGAGAGGTCTGTTCACCAAGCATTTTAACCACGTGGCTCCCGATATAACCGGCTCCCCCTGTAACAAGAATGTTCATTGGTTCACTTCTCCGTGTGTTTTTTTAAGTCTAAAGTTGAAAGGGGTAAAGATTTGAGTTGAAAGTTGAAAGTCTGAAGTTGAAAGTTTGTGCTGCTGTACTTTCATCTTTTAACTTTAGACTATCCTTCACCTTTCATCTTTTAACTTTTCACTTTAGACTGACCTTCGACTTTAGACTGCCCTTGCCCTTCACCTTTTCACTTTCAACTTTAGACTATCCTTCACCTTTCATCTTTTGACTTTTCACTTTAGACNNTTTTCACTTTAGACTTTCCTTCGACTTTCAACTTAAACCTATCAAAACTAAAGCGGATACTTTTCATTATATCCAAGTCTCCCTGCAAGGCCGTCAGTAACAGCTGATGTAAAGACCCTGATATTCCTGAAATTGCCCTTAAAGGCAGATATCCCGTACACAATCAGTACATAAATCATCATGTTCAATATATACAGCGGCGGGAATGTAACAAGGTATTTTCTTTCAACATGGACCCTGTTTCTTATATTATAATATATCTTCTGGTGTGCTTTTGATGTTGAAAAAAGATACGGTGCAAAAACATTTGTATTCCAGGAATCCTCAAGGTCAGTTATCCTGCTCTCCAGGGCACAGTATACTTTTCCGCCATTTGCCCGCACCCTGCAGCTGAATTCAGTATCGTCAAAATAGAGTACAAATGATTCGTCAAACATCCCCATTTTTTTAATTAACGACCGGTGAAAAAACATCCCCCCAAAAGGGGCTGAGCCAACCTCTCCCCAGATAGCCTCTGTTTCGACTGATTTTTTATCAGTAAAAGGTATGAATTTCTTCAGAATATCAAGGATATTAAAATTACGGAATATGTTTTTTGTACCAAGGCATAATTCAGGCCGTTGATACTTTACTGCATTATAGAAAAACCCCCTGTTTGTTCTGTATGAGGTGAGAACGATGCTATCTTCCGGTTCGGTTTCTGCAATTTCATGGTAAACTTTTTTAAGATTTTCAAGTGAGTTCTCTTCTGTGTAATTATCGTCATCCNNATCCAGCATCCATATATATTCAACACCCTTAATTTTAAGAGCTTCCTCAACACCCCTATTAAAAGCGACTGCGGAACCGCTGTTTTTATCGAGATCAACTATAGAGAGCCTGTCTTTATGAGCATCTTTGAGATTCTGCATATTTTTACGACTGGTGCTGGATGCCCTGTTGTTTACGATGACTATTTTTGATATATCCTGAACCAGGAGTGAGTTGATAACTTTTTCAAGGAAGATAAAACGATC
>DINC01000206.1 GCA_002425885.1 Spirochaetia bacterium UBA5550
TTATACTTATTAATAATTAGTCAAGGGCGGTTACAAAATTCCATTATTGAGGCTGCCCTCAAATTAAACAAATCAGAATTTTCCTTCCCGGACGAAATTCCAGAGGGGGAGCAAAAATGGTGTCACAGAAAGAAGTTGGAAAGAAAAAATTTATCCGGAGAAGATACAATGCCGAACAATCTTTACGAATTTTACAAAGAAAAATGCGAACTCTACTCTGACAAAATGCTTTTTGATAATAAAATAACATACGCTGAAGCATTTAAACTGGCGGAGCAGCGTGCGGCATTCCTGCAGGGAGAGGGATACAAAAAAGGTGATGTTATTGCGCTGCTCGCGAAGAGCAATGCAGAATGGGTTCTCTCCTATATGGCGATTAACATGCTTGGCGGAGTTGTCCTCCCGCTGGATGTAAATCTCATGCCGCAAGCTCTTACTGATATGATAAAAAATCTGAAAGCAAAGGCTCTCTTTATCTCTGATGAATATAAAGGTGTGATAAAAAGAATTAAGACATATCCGGTTTCCATCGACAAATCACTTGAGAAAAAGAAAAAGTTTAAAGCTCCAAAAGTCAGCGAAAATGACGCGGCAACATATATATATACCTCCGGAACCACCGGGACCCCGAAAATTGTAACCCTGACTCATAGAAATATATTCTGTACAGCGGAAAATATTGGTGAAAGAGCGCGAATGACAACAAGCGATCTTTTTCTCTGCCTCCTGCCGCTATACCACGTTTACGCTCTTCTTGCCTGTTTTGCGGGCCCCTTCTCTCACGGTGCCGCATTTGTGTATCTCACTTCTCTGAAGGGCCCGGATATTATGAAATGTTTGGCAGAAAATCCTTTTACAGTATTCCCTGCTGCACCGCTCCTTTGGGAGATGATTATGGATGGTATTATTAAAAAAGTTAAAGGGGAGTCAGCCCTTAAATACAGGCTTTTTAAATTCTTCCTGGAATACGGCACTGTAATGAGAAAAACAGGGCTCTCCTTTCTGCCGGATAAAATTTTTAATCCGGTACATGTACTGTTCGGAAAAAAGATCAGGTTCTTTGTAAGCGGGGGGGCTCCTTTAAAAGATAAATACAGAAAATATTACAAGAGTATGGGATTCACTGTTCTTGAAGGGTACGGACTCACTGAGACTACCGGGCCCATCACACTCCCTGACCCGGAGAAAAATTTTATCGGTTCAGTAGGCCCGGTGATTGCGGGGAACGAATCTAAAATTAAAAATATTAACGATGAAGGGATCGGCGAAGTATGGCTTAAAGGTGATTCTGTAACACCGGGATATTACGGTAATGCAGCAGCCAATAAGGAGGTCTTTGATAGTGAGGGATTTTTTAACACCGGAGATCTCGGGAAAAAAGATAAGCATGGGAACATCTATCTTACCGGCAGAGTAAAGAATGTAATAGTGTTATCATCAGGGAAAAATGTTTATCCGGAGGAGCTTGAGTCATACTATAAAGTGTCTGAAGAGATTGAAGAGATTGCAGTATTCGGCCTCGATAAAGATGGTGATGAACATGTATATGCTGTCATAGTCCCGAAAGACAAAACAGACAGAAGTTTTGAGAAAATTAAAAACGAACTCAACAGGCTTAACAAGGGTCTCCCCTCTTATAAAACTGTAACAGATTTTGCGATTTCATTTGATAAACTGCCGGTGAACTCTGCGCGAAAGGTTGTATACAGAACAATAATTGACCTGCTGAAACAGGGCGTGTACATGGAACATGAAAATGACAGTACAGTGCTGCGCGATGTACTTACAGGAACAACTCCCGCAGAGACAGAGATCATTGAGACTCTCCGGAAAAAACTTAAAGCTAAAACCATATATGCCAAACAGACAATGGCTGACTTCAAAATCGATTCGCTTGGGCTCGTTGATCTCACTGTCCAGCTTGAAGAAGCTCTGAATATATCTATTGACCTCGAAAAGCTGAAAACACTCCAGACAATGGACGAGATGGTCACATACCTTGTATCACTTGAAAAATCTTCCGGAAGCAGTATAAGAGAGAAGCTCTTTGAGAGTGAAATAACTGAGAAACCTCTGCTTTTCTTCAACCCTGTGCTTTATTTCTGGATAGGTCTAATAAAACTCTGCTGCCGTGTCTTCTGGAAAGTAGAAATAATTAATCCTGAGAAGTTTGAGATAGACAACAATATAATCCTTGCGAATCACTCTTCATATTTTGATATACCATGGATTATCAGAGCGATGAAAACCCGAGATATTAAACACACCTATGCTATCGGGAAAAAAGAGGTTTCCGGTGTAAAATATGTTTTCCACGGAATGCCTGTAATCTGGATCGATTACAATAAAAACACAAATGAAGTCTTTAAAAAAAGTGCTGACCTTCTGCGACAGGGTAAATCGATAATGATATTCCCTGAAGGTATCCGCTCTGATTCAGGGGAGATGCAGGAGTTCAAACTCGGCTCAGCTTACCTTGCAAAAAATATAAACAGAAAGATTATCCCTGTAACGATAAACGGAACTCATGACATCTGGCCTCCACAGAAAAAATTCCCGGAAATTTTTACAAAGAAAAGAGGCTCTGTGGTGATTCATGCCAAGATAGATCCTGCTGATTATAAATCAATAGAGAGCCTCATGGATAAGGTCAGGGGTGAAATCGCGAAAGGGATTGATCCGGAGCTGAACAAAAAATAATTAATTGTTGCCGATTATTACTCCTTTTTTATTTTGTTCCCATAACCGATCGGTCATCAGGATATATCATCTGATGACCGGTAAAGGGTCAGCTTAATAACGTTCCTGACATACTTCTGAACTACTAAGTTTTGCGATGACCTTTATATATAAAATCCATACATTACATATGTTGGGATGAGGGACAAAGATGAACTCGCTTTACGATTTCTACAAAAAAACCTGTGAACAATACAGCGATGAACTGCTGTTTTCAAACGGCATGACCTACTCCGGAGGATGGAGCCTTATTGAAAGAAGAGGTGCATTCATTCAGAAGAACGGCTATAAAAAGGGTGATGTTATAGCCCTCCTTTCACCAAACTCAATTGAAATGTGCATCACATTCATGGCGATAACAGCAACAGGCGCCATTGTACTGCCGCTTGATCCGAATCTTGACGGGAAACTCTATCCTGAGATGCTGAAGAAAGCCGGTGCAAAAGCTGTATTCACCACTGCTGAATTTAAAAAACTTTTTAAAGAAGTGAAAGTTTATGAACTTGATCTATCTAAAAATATTGAAAAAAGTGGGGAGATTAAAAAGCCGGAATGCGGTGTTGATGATATATCATCCCTTTTCTTCACATCAGGGACAACCGGCGAGCCGAAGATTGTTCAGCTTACACAGGGGAACCTTTTTAAAACTGCACTCGCAAACGCGGAGTTCTGTAAAACATCTCCGGACGATATGATACTTACACTGCTCCCGCTCTTTCATGCCTACGGGCTCATTGCCGCTTTCCTGGGGCCCATGGCTCACGGAAGTTCTATGTGCATGCAGCCGTCTCTTAAAGGGCCTGATATCCTGAAAAGCCTGGCGGAGAATCCTATAACATTTTTCCCGGCTGTACCTCTTCTCTGGGAACTTATAATGGATGGAATAATAAACAAGGTGAAGCTTGAATCGAAAATGAAGTTCAGGCTTTTTATGTTCTTTCTGAAGTACGGAATATACTTCCGGAAGGGTGGCTTATCGTTTCTGCCTGACAGGATATTTGCGCCGATACTTTCAGCATTCGGACCGGGGATGAGGATAATGGTGAGCGGGGGCGCTCCGCTGAAGCTGGTTTACGCTAAATACTACAGAAGTATAGGGCTTCCGCTTATCCAGGGTTATGGCTTATCCGAAACCACAGGCCCGATCACAATCGGAAGTTACACTAAGATAAAGATCGGTTCAATAGGCGCTGTTCTCCCCGGCAACGAAGTGAAGCTTCATAATCCCGACAAAGAGGGAATCGGTGAGTTATGCTTCAGGGGAATCGGCGTAACACCTGGTTATTACAAAAATCAGAAGATGAATTCCGGAGTATTTGATGAAGAAGGTTTTTTTCACACCGGAGACCTCGGGAAAATAGATAAACACGGAGACATCCGCATAACAGGGCGTTCAAAGAATGTCATAGTGCTGCCATCCGGAAAAAATGTTTACCCTGAAGAACTTGAGGCTTACTATAAAAAGTCACAGCTAATACAGGAGATTGCTGTATTCGGATTAAAAGAGCAGGATTCGGAAAAAGTTTTCTCTGTAATTGTCCCGGTTCTGAAAAATGAAAGCGCATACGGAATTATCAAGGATGAACTGGACAGGCTGAATCGGGGCCTACCCACTTATAAAATGGTGACGGGCTTTGCAATATCATTCGAGCCGCTGCCGGTAAACAGTACACGCAAAATACTTTACGACAATGTCAGGGAGAATCTTAAAAAAGGTCTCTATATGCAGGGGGACGATGATGAGGCGATGCTTACCCATGAACTTCTTCCGCAGACACCAGCAGATGAATTTATAATTAAAACACTGAAAGAGCGATTTAACAGAGATAAACTTTTCGCCCGTGAAACACTAAGCGATATGGGGATAGACTCTCTGGCGCTCATAGATCTTATTGTATTTCTTGAAGACAAGCTCCGTGTGACCATTGACATTCCCCGGATGAAACAGATCCAGACGATGGACGAACTTCTGCTCTACCTTGAATCACTGGAAGAGAAAGAGGGGGACGGGATCAACAAACGGCTCTTTGAAAGTGAAATCGAACAGAAACCTCTGCCATTGTTTAATCCATTGTATCACATCATGATTTTTATTTTTTCTGCTGTTTGCAGATTCTTCTGGCATTTCGAAGTCAGGAATAAGGATAAACTGAAATTTGAAAACAATATAATCGTGGCGAACCACACATCATATCTCGACATGATGTGGCTTGCAATATCAGCACCATTCAGTAAAAGAAGAAGAGTCTATGTAGCGGGGAGCGCTGACCTGAAAATTCTGCGTTACGGATTTCCCATGCTCCCTGTTATATGGGTGGATCAGAAAAATACTCTTGATGTACTTAAAAAAAGCGCTGATATACTTAGACTCGGTTACACTCTCATTATATTCCCTGAAGGGGGGAGAACTGCGGATGGCAGGTTTATGGAGTTCAGGACAGGTGCCGCTTTCCTGGCTAAAAATCTCGGGAAGCAGATTATACCGGTTACTATAAACGGCGCCTATGACATCTGGTCAAGGCATTCCCTTTTCCCTAAATTCAGCAGAAAACTCAGGGGGAACATTGTTGCCGGTGATGTAATAAATCCCGGCGATTACAGGAGTGTGGAATCGCTGACAGAGGCATTGAAAGAAAAAATAGCTGAAAATTTCGAGGATTTGAACAATACAGGTTGGTACCGCTAAAATATAATGGCCAGTGGAGATTAAACT
The DNA here is from genome assembly GCA_002425885.1 of Spirochaetia bacterium UBA5550. Lineage (GTDB taxonomy): Bacteria > Spirochaetota > UBA4802 > UBA4802 > UBA5550 > UBA5550. Next base: position 5,453 of record DINC01000206.1, read on the forward strand.
CATGCAGAAGATAAATCGCGTTTATATTTCAGGACTTGGTGCAATCGGTTCACTCTACACATCAATGATTCATGATAAAAAAAGTGCTGAAATCTATGTTATAGCTGATCAGGAGAGGATTAACCGGTATAAACATTACGGAGTCGTCATCAATGGCCGCAAGTATGATTTTAATTACATTACACCTGATGCTGCGGCTGAACCCGCAGACCTTATACTTATTGCTGTAAAGCAGAACAATCTTGATGAATCGATAAGTGCTATAAAAAAGTTTGTCGGAAAAGATACAATAATACTTTCTCTTCTCAACGGAATTACAAGCGAAGAGATCATCGGCAAAGCTTACGGGATGGATAAAATTCTGCACTCCTTCGTTGTCGGCACTGACGCAGTCAGACAGGGGACTGATGCTTCATTCAAAAACTCCGGACGAATTGTATTCGGTTCAGCCCGGGGATCTCTGGATGAAGAAAAGGTTAAACAGGTAAAAGAGTTCTTTGAACGCTCAGGAATAGATTACACAATTCCGGAGGACATTATACGTGAACAGTGGTGGAAGTTCATGATGAATGTCGGGATAAACCAGGTTTCCGCGATACTCAGGGCGCCTTACGGAGCATTCCATAATATAAAAGAAGCACAGGAACTGGTTAAAATGGCATCGATGGAAGTTCTTGCCATAGCGGAGATAAAAGGGATACAACTGACAACCGGGGACATCGCAAAGCATCTGGAGATATTTAAAACTCTTACACCCGAAGGTAAAACTTCGATGCTGCAGGATGTTGAAGCAGGACGGAAAACAGAGGTTGAAATATTCGCAGGTGCTGTGATCGAGATGGGGGAAGAACTCGGAATACCAACACCGGTAAATGAAATGCTATTCAGGATGATCCGCACTATTGAGCAGATGTATTAAACAGTGCGGCTCATACTTATTACGGTACAAACAGATGTGTGTCTGAATTATTGATTAAATCTATAAAATTATGTTAGCCGCGAATTCAATTCTCCGCTTTATCGATGGATGGCTGTACAGCAGAAACTCCACAGCCGGATGAGGTTCCTTATCAGCAAGGTTCATCTCAGCCAGTTTATTCATAGCAGAAACAAAAGACTCCTTATCCAAAGTTTTTCTTACAGCGTATTCATCAGCCTGGAACTCATATTTACGCGATATAAAATTTGTCAGAGGCATCATCAGAAGCCCGGAGATAGAAAGATACAGCATCAGCACAGGGAGAGCCTGAAGCGCATGAAGCTCACTGATCCCCATTGCTTCAATTGTGAGAGAATGGAGCTTGCCGCAGACAAAAAGTGTGGCAAAAATAACAACCGTGCTGAAAATCAGGTTCTTTATAATATGCTTATGAATATAATGCCCGGCTTCATGCGCAAAGACAACGGCAATCTCAGCGGGTGTAAAATCCTGTATGAGTGTATCGCTCAATATAATTCTTTTTGTTTTACCAAGACCTGTGAATCCGGCATTGGCCTTTTTCGTATCCTTACTCATATTGAATGAAAATATTCCTTTAATTGAAACACCTGCGTCAGAAAGAACTTTCTCGATTCTCTCTTTAACTTCTCCATCTTCAATCTCTTTGAACTTATAAAAGAGCGGGAAAATAATTACAGGCGCAAGTCTCGCAAGGATCACAGAGATAAAGACAATGAAGATTGAGAAGTATAACCACCAGTTAATTCCTGTGCTTTTCAGAAAATAATAGAATACAAGGGCAACCGGAACTCCGATAGCTGTACTCACCATAAGAGACTTCACCCTCTCCCATATCCACCTGAAAACAGACTGATTGGAAAGGCCGAACCTGTGTTCAACAATAAAACTGCCGTAGAAATCAAAAGGCAAACCAAACGCCGAAAAGAAGAGTCCGGCATATAATGCGAAGAGAAGGAAATTCAGGTAATCATTAGCTGTAAGCGCCGCCCATCCGGCAAATAGATCAGCAAGCCCTGAGAAAGCCAGTGCGATAAGCAGCACAATATCAAGAACGATATCTATAACCGTCAGCCTGATCTTTATTCTGTTATAAATCTTCTCTTTAGCCTGTTCCATTTGCTTTACCAATTAATTATAATGTCTTTTTCTCGCGAAGCCGCGAAGACGCCAGGCAAAAAGGTTTAAGCCAAATCGTAACTTGAATAATCTGATTAAACTTTGCGCCTTTGCGTCTCTGCGAGAACCCATACTTTTCGTTTTAATAATAGGTATAGGGTAATCTAAGATTAGCTTTTAATAAGCTCTCTCCCTAAAGTGAAAGCCTTGAGGTTCTGTTCAACAAACTGCTCTTTAACAAGCGATTTAATTGCATCTTCCCAGTCCTTCATTTCGAATTCGAGATATTTCGAGAGGCAGCCCAGCATAACGATGTTAAGCGCTTTCCTGGTTCCCGCTTCTTTAAGTGCCTCAGTGGTGTCAACAACAACTGTATTGGCAAAATTTTTCTTAAGCCACTCTTCGATATCCTCGGGATATTTCATTGCGCCGATTTCAACTGGAGCGGGATTAATCTGCTCCCTGTTTACAATAAGCACCGCGTCTTTTTTGAGGTAGTCGATCTTTCTCATGGACTCAAGCATTTCCAGACTGACAACAAAGTCCGCTCCCCCTTTAGGGATAAGCGGAGAGAATACTTCGGAACCGTATCTCACATTGCAGTCAACGCTTCCGCCACGCTGCGCCATACCGTGGACCTCGGATTCTTTTACATCGAATCCCTTTTTCTGCGCAACTTCCATCAGAACTTTGCTTGCGAGTATAACACCCTGGCCGCCAACTCCGGCAAATATAACATTCTTCATAATTTCCTCACTTCTTCAGTATGCACTTTCTTCTTGTCATTATAACAGAGGGTTCCGGAGCAGCCATCTCCTCTTTTATCACCTTTTCAAGTTCTTCCATGTTCTTCGGATCTATAACAACAACCCTCTTCACACCGCAGGCTTTAACCATCATCTCAAGGTCCAGCTCATAAGTATCATCACCCATGAGAGTCTTACCTGTTGCCGGATTTTCCTGATGGCCGGTCATAGCAGTAACCCTGTTATCCATTATTATCACTGTGCCTGTGCCTCTGTTGTAAACCATGTCAATAAGAGAAGTGATCCCGGAATGTATGAAAGTCGAATCGCCAATGACTGCAACAGAGTGTCTTGCCATCTCGTCACCGCGGGCTTTTTCAAAACCCAGATGCATACCGATACTTGCCCCCATACACCCCTGGGAATGCATAGATGAATATGGAGGGAGCACACCAAGAGTATAGCAGCCGATATCACCGTTTACAACAACATCAAGTTTTTTAAGTACATTGAACACAAACGCGTGGGGACACCCTTTACAGAGTCCCGGAGGACGTCCGGGGAGAGCTCCCGCATATTCCGGAAGCACTTTCTCCGCATCCTTCCCGTTAAGCGCTTTATTCACTATTTCAGGAGTAAGCTCTCCGCAGATCGGAATAAGCTCCTTACCTTTCACTTTAAATCCAAGAGCTTTTACATAATCTTCGATGAACGGATCAAGCTCTTCAACTACATAAAGCTCTTCAACCTGCGAAGCAAACTCCTTGATAAGTTCATCAGGGAGGGGCCACACCATTCCGATTTTAAGGACGGAATCATCAGGGCATACTTCTCGGACATACTGATAGGCAACGCCGTTTGATATTATTCCGCGTTTTTTATTTCTCCATTCAATCTTATTCAGGCCGGATTGTGATGAGTATTCTTTTAATTTCAGAATCTGCTGTTCAACGAATACGTGACGCGGGCGTGCATGCGCAGGTATCATTACATATTTTTTCGGGTCACGGATAAAATCCTTCAGTGGAACATCCGCTCTTTCACCAAGTTCAACAGGCCCCTGCGAATGTGCTATTCTTGTAGTTGTCCTTACAATAACAGGCCTGTCATATTTTTCTGAAATTTCAAAGGCAAGCTTTGTAAATTCCTTTGCCTCAGCGGGATTTGACGGATCCAGCATAGGGAGTTTCGCTGCACGGGCTATATGCCTGTTGTCCTGTTCATTCTGCGAGCTCCACGCTCCCGGATCATCCGCGTTGATAATAACAAGTCCGCCGTTGACGCCGGTATATGAAAAAGTAAACAGAGGGTCCGCAGCAACATTTAGTCCTACATGCTTCATTGTTGAAAGCGACCTTGCTCCCGCAACAGACGCTCCTGCTGCAACCTCAAGCGAAACCTTCTCGTTAGGCGACCACTGGGCTTTAATCTCCCTGTAGTCCCGTGCTATTGTTTCAAGAATCTCAGTACTCGGTGTTCCGGGGTATCCCGCGGCAACACGACACCCGGCTTCCCAGGCGCCTCTGGCGATAGCCTCATTTCCAAGCATTAACTGTCTGGTCATTTATTTCTCTCCAATAATATCTATCTTTCTTACTATATTGTATCCCTTCCCGACAAGGGCATTTTTCGCAGTCTCAATATCTTCAAACCTGAAAATCATTACAGCCTTCCCCTCTCTCTTTTCAGTGAAGGCATACATATACTCGATATTCAGATTCATCTGCGCGAACACATCCAGCGCGTTATAAAGCGACCCCGGTGTATCATCGATCTCAAGAGCAAGAACATCCGTTATAGAACATGTTATGTTATTCTCCCGCAGAACTTTGTGTCCTTTATCCGGATCATTAACGATCATCCTCAGAATTCCGAAGTCAGAAGTTTCGGCGATAGTGAGAGTTATAATATTAATATTCTCATCTGCAAGCACTTTGAGCACTCTCTGGAGGTGTCCCGGCTTGTTTGCGACAAATGCTGAAAGCTGCGTTACGTTCATTAAACTCCTCCCTGCTATTTTTTTCTTTTATCAATTACTCTGACTGCTTTCCCTTCACTTCTGGGAATTGAGCCGGGTTCGGAAAGTGTTACTTTAGCGTTTATACCGAGTACGCTTCTGAACTTATCATTTATCTTCTTTGAGAGCTCATTCATTACCTTAATTTCATCAGAGAATATCTTCTCATTCACTTCAACCATTACCTCAATATCATCCAGAGATCCCTTTCTGTCAACAATGATCTGGTAATGCGGTTCTGTTCCTTCAATTTCCATAAGTACAGATTCAACCTGGCTGGGGAATACATTGACTCCTCTTATAATAAGCATGTCGTCAGACCGCCCGGAGACCTTATCCATTTTAACAAGAGTTCTTCCGCATTTGCAGCTGTCATGGTAAAGCCTTGTTATATCGCGAGATCTGTACCTTATACCGGGGAAAGCCTCTTTAGTAAGAGATGTATAAACAATCTCCCCCTTTTCGCCTTCAGGGAGAACCTCTCCTGTTTCCGGATTAATAATTTCAACATAAAAGTGATCCTCAAAAACATGGAGTCCCGACTTCTGTGAACACTCACAGGACACTCCGGGTCCGATGACTTCACTGAGCCCGTAAATATCGTAAGCGTCAATTTTAAGTCTTTTTTCAATCTCTGCACGCATAGCCTCAGTCCAGGGCTCAGCACCGAAAACTCCAACACGGAGCTTTGTGTCTTCAATTTTATATTCGGGCATATTCTTTTCGATATAATCCGCAATATTAAGAGCATAAGAGGGAGTGGCGCAGAAAACGGTTGTTCCGAAATCTTTAAAGAGCATCAGCTGACGGGGAGTATTCCCTCCGGAAATAGGCACAGTAAGAGCGCCCAACTTTTCAGAGCCGTAATGCAGGCCCAGCCCCCCGGTAAAAAGTCCGTAACCGTAGGCAACCTGGATTACATCATTTTCCGTAACACCATAAGCTGATAAACTTCTGGCAACGACTTCGGCAAATACCTCAACATCATTCTTTGTGTAGCCCACAACTGTGGCATTCCCCGTTGTTCCTGATGATGCATGGACACGCACCACTTTATTAAGCGGCACGGCAAAAAGTCCATATGGATAATTATCCCTCATATCCTGCTTCTTCAGAAAAGGGATTCTTCTCATATCATCAAGGGATTTAAGCTGATCCGGATGGAATCCCGCTTCATCATACTTCTTTTTATAAAAAGGAACATTATTATATGCATGCTTTAAAGACCACTTAAGTCTTTCAAGCTGAAGTTCCTTCATCTTTTTTTCAGGCATGGTTTCAATATCTCTGCTGTACATCTCTGCTCCTTAAAATATCCAAGATATAGATGATTCTTTTTTACTGCGCAGAACCGGTTCTGAATGAATAGACCCATTGCAGGCCTATCACTTTCAGCAATCAACCATAATTAATCAAATATTTTATTACTTAATACAGGAATATTTTCAAAAGAGATGAATTCACCGACTTTGCTGTCGGAGCGGATTAATTGCCCGGCATTAAATCAAGTCCGGATTCATCGAATACGATTCTGTTTCTGCCGCTGTTTTTTGCCCCGTATAGAGCGATATCAGTCCTGTGAATAAAGTCTCCGGCAGACTCCCCGGAGACATAAGCGGCCACGCCGAAACTTGAAGTAATCTTTCTCCCCGCAGAAAATTTATACGACTCAATAGATTCCCTTATCCTCTCTGTAAAAAAACGTATACGTATAGTATCCATGCCTGACACTATAATTGCAAACTCCTCCCCGCCCCATCTGCAGAGGACATCACCGGTACGGATTAATCCCTTAATAAGAGCTGACATCTCCTTTAGAACTGTATCTCCGCAACTGTGCCCTAATTCATCATTTACCTTTTTAAAAAAATCTATATCAAGCATAACCAGCCAGAGATTTTCACCCGGATTGTACTCCCCGATTTTACCGCTAAGATAACTGTCAAAGAAACGCCTGTTGAATAGTCCGGTCAGGGGATCTGTTGCTGAAATCAGATTCAGGTTTTTTACAGTCTTCTGCTTTAAATCTATCTCCTCTTTGAGATAAATGTTTTTTCGGAAAATATCCGAAAAATAGATCGATACAACCACAAAGTGCCCCACAAGAAACACAAAAAAAATATAACCGCTGATATTCGGGAGCCCCCTGCTTATAAGAAAATAAACTATGTCATTAATAAAAACCAGAATTCCTAAAATCATAATTGAATAATAAATTCTCGCACCGCTGGCACCATTCCTTACACCTTCACCCAGCGGAAGAATAATAATAAAAAGAGTAACCGCAAGGACATAAATCTGGAATATTGGAAGTGCTATCTTAATATAGTATACCGGCACTATTAATATATAACAGAACGAAACTATACCGCACCAGTACAGCACTCTTTTAAAAAGATTTTCGCTGTTACGCTGATAGAGCTTTGTAAAGAACTGCATTAAAAAAATGAAAATCAGTATAAACCCGGCGAACTCAATCTTAACAAGTATATTATGACCGAGGAAATTCACAAGCGACGCAATATATATTGATTCAGTAAGCACAAAAAGCCTGGTCAGAACCATACAGCATACAAGAGCTATATAGAGATTAAGCGAAAAAGCCCTGGAATAGAGATGANNTAGCAAAATGGAATAATACCACAATTATAAGCGCGCCGATTATAAATCCATTTATGAAAGAACTTTTCAACTCACCGCTATACATCAGATCCGGCGGCGCAATAGACAGAGGGAAGCATAGCCCCCCTCTCCTGTCCTGAAAATTTGATACATGCACTGTAATATATACAACGCTTTTTTCAGGTACAAAATCAGTGATTGTTATATAATTGCCGGGTATAGATGCAGCTTCTGTATCTGCGGTCTCCCCCTGATTAATAAAAAGTGCTTCATCAATCCAGAGCTTTGCGCTGCTTTTTACCCACATCAGTTTTAAAGAGTAATTAGTATAATTCTGAGGGAAGATAACTCTAATTCTATATGTGCCGTAACCTTTAGCCGGCTGGAGACTGTTCCAGGCTCCAGGTACATCAAGATACTTCTTATCTGCATTTAATTTATCAAACTCATCCGGCAGAATAAAACGCCCGGGATAAAACTCCCACTCGCCATTAAGCTCAATGACTGCATTATTGAGCCTGCCATCACTGAGATCTGCAACACCTCTGACAACAGGCTAATATGAATTACTATCTGCACT
>DINC01000207.1:0-208 GCA_002425885.1 Spirochaetia bacterium UBA5550
CATGAAACTGCATTTTATCATTCATATTCCATCCTATAACATGCAGGCCGTTTGATAAAACATATTTTCCATGATTTGAATTATTTCCGAATTGTGAAAAGGTTTCAATTTTTATTTTTTTTGCTGCAAAAACAGGTTCTTCGTTATTTTTACCGAAGGGTTCGAGTATAGATAATTTATCAATAAGTGTTGAGTTTATTTCATCAAT
>DINC01000207.1:229-1261 GCA_002425885.1 Spirochaetia bacterium UBA5550
CAATTTTTAAATTCTCATCATGTTCATATTTATCATCAATGGCATTATTAATGGCATTGATGATTGCAGGCATTTTATCCTTCCTCGCGGTGAAACCGAAAGCCTGTGCATGTCCTCCAATTCGTTCAAACATTTCAGAAAGAGGTTCTACGAATCTGAAAAAGTTAAAATCATTATAACTTCTGCCTGAGCCTTTAACCATATAAGAATCTGTTTCTTCAACAGCAATAATAACAGGTTTTTTTAATTCATCAGCAATTCTGCTTGCTATAAGTCCCGCAAGACCGCTAATTATTTCAGCTCCGAAATAATAATAAATTTTAGATTTGCAGGAATCAGGTTCTGATTCTATTTTTGATTTTATCTGTTCAGTTATTGTTTGGACGATTTTTTTTCTTTCTTTGTTAAGATTTTCAATATCATTAATAATTGATGAAATTTTTTCATTATCAGTATTAAGAAAAAAATCAACAGTAAGCCCCGTCTCACCAAACCTGCCCGGTGTATTTAATAACGGAGCAATGTCCCATGTAATATTTTTTGCGGTAGGCTCCGGAACTTTCAATAAACTCTGAATACCGGCATGACCTTTTTTGTTTTTAAAAACTTCAAGGCCATACCTGATAATATTTCTGTTTTCACCATTAAGAGGCATTATATCAGCAATTGTACCAACCGCAGCCAGGGCTACATAAAGCTGCATCGGTTCAATCAGTTTTTTTGAACTTCTCATCTGTAATTCAAGAAAAAGTTTGATGAATAATTGTTCTTCGTTATAAAGAGTGTTCAGTATTTTATATTTTTTAAGAAGGTCATTGACCATTTCCTGCTCGGTTTTGAAATTCATACCGGTAATTGTGTTTGCTAAATTCAGGATTGTATAAAGCCTGATGGTTAGATTATTTTTTAATGATATCTTATTTATTATTTCAGATGCGGAATCAGTGCAAATGATGTTCTTTTCATTTGATAACCGGTTTGTAATAAATGAGGCGCAATCGTTATAATCAGTATTAATGGTTTCAATAATTG
>DINC01000207.1:1272-2481 GCA_002425885.1 Spirochaetia bacterium UBA5550
TATACCATTCATTATTGAATGAAAGGAAACTTGATTTTGTGACGAATGAATAAGAATGAATTTTTTACAGTATGCTGCAGTATAACTGAATAATAAGGCATACGCAAGCTTTAATGCCACCCCTACTCCCGCTAGATTTTTATACGGATAATTACAGTCCGGCATTTTCGGATTAATTATTATTGCTTCGGGATATTCAGTGTCCGGCTCATGGTGGTCTGTTATTATTGTTTCAATACCCCTGGATGCTGCATGTTTAATCTCTTTTATATCCCGGATACCGGAATCGACAGTTATCAGAATAGATATCCCGGTTGATGCAAATTCATCAATTATGTCGCATGTCAGGCCATAACCTTCTTTATTTTTCGGATATCTGATTATCGGGGTTGATCCGCATTTAGAAAGAAGATCGTAGAGAATTGTAAGTGAGGTTATTCCGTCAAGATCTGAATCCGCAAAAATTGCAATCTTCTCTTTATTATTAATAGCGTCCCGGATTCTTGAAACAGCTTCAGATATTCCTCTCATAAGAAAAGGGCTGTGAAAATTGTTTAATTCAGGATAAAGAAAACTGATTAACTCTTCTTTTTTCCTGATTCCACGTGAATAAAGGATAGAACCGGTTATTTTATCAATACCGCAACTCTCGAAAAGCTTATGGGTTAAGTCATCAGGAGGGGTACTTATATGCCAGGTCTTTTTCATTGATTATTTGTATTTCTCTGAACCTTTTTTTGCAAGGTATTCAGCTTTATCATTCTGGCTTCTTGTGATCTGTTCGAGTTTGAAATTAGCAATTTTTTCTGTGAGTGTATTTATTTCATCGATAAACTTATGAATTTCAGCGCTTATCTCTTTAGATTTTCCGCTATACTGTCTTATAACAAGTTCAGAATTTGTCCTGACTTTCACTTCGCTTGCCTGAAAATAGATGGCAAGTTTTATAGCTCTTATAAGAGCGACATATTCAGCTGCAAGTTTTGTACGCGTTCCTATGTAATCAGAAACTTTACCAATCTGTCTGTTTTGCTGATCAAAAATTACAATTCCAACTCCTGCATGATCCGGATCCCTTTCCGATTCACCGGCAATATACAAAACTATCGGAGTATTAACAGGTATGGCAGATAGTTCGGCACCGTTAAGAATTTCCCGTATATAAGAATCATCATAGGATTGTGGTGAAGTTTTACTCCCGGTTTTCTC
>DINC01000207.1:2526-2692 GCA_002425885.1 Spirochaetia bacterium UBA5550
AATAATAATCTTTCTTTTTGTTAAAGCCTTTTCATGTTTTGAAAGAAGTTCTCTGGCTTCTTTGATAAGAACCGTAATGTCTGAGACTTCACAGTCAGCAAGTTCAGCTATTTTTTCAAGGCTTTTCCCTTCAGAAACAAGTTGAAGTAATCGATCTATGCTAAGA
>DINC01000017.1:0-1067 GCA_002425885.1 Spirochaetia bacterium UBA5550
CGTTAGCTTATCATAATTCAACCAACTGAAAGAATCAACAATTTCAAGATCAGCGCAGGAGGTAAATTTAAAAATTTCTGGTAAAAACAAATATCTCATAAAATGAGTTTCTTTTATTGTGTCAACAATATGCGTTATTTTATCTTCAATCATCACTTCAAAATTAACATCAATGATATTTGTATTTACATGCATCACGGGTTCAGTTATTCGTGTAACTTTTATAGCGTCATCTTCAAGGCGTTTTACCTTAACAACAGGCGGGTCAGTGAGCACCGCAGGCCCATACCAGAAATCGAAAATAAAAAGGCCCCCATCATTCAGGTGGTTATAAACGTTTTCAAAAACCTTCTGTAATTCGGAATTTTCAGTCTGATAACTCATTACATGAAAGAGAGATACAATAACATCAAATTTTTTATTAAAGGAAAACTCAGAGGCTCTTCCACAGTATAAATCATCTGTCTGTCCAAGATATATTTTTGCTTCAGATATCATATTTTCAGACAGATCAACACCCGCAATATTAAATCCTTTTTCTTTAAAAAGTTTCAGATGTTTGCCCGTGCCGCAACCAATATCAAGAAGTTCTTTAACTTCCCGTTTCCCGTATCTCTTTATGATCTCTGCTATATAATCAACTTCGCTATTATAATCTTTGTCTTTATAAAGCAGATTATAATAGCGCGAATAATTTTCCCCGAAAGTACTCATCCCTTTTCTCTCTCAATCTTTGGACATTTTAAAAAGTTTTATTTTATCGCAGATCCGCTTTATATCATCTTCAGCAAGCCCGCTACTGGATGGGAGATAAAAACCGCCATCTGAAAGCATATCAGTTACAGGGTAATAACCCGTACAATCGCATCCGAAACTTTTTAAAGATTCCTGCCTGTGCATACCGTTAAAGAGAAGCCTTGTGTCTATTCCATTCTCTTTAAGATACACCATAAGTGAATCCCTGGATTTCCCATACTTTTTTTCATCAACTAAAATAGAATTCATCCAATGTACATTTAAAGCCCCGGGTTCATCTTTTTGAAAAATTATACCATCGCAATCTTCTA
>DINC01000017.1:1088-3852 GCA_002425885.1 Spirochaetia bacterium UBA5550
ACTTCCTGTAAAGTTTATGATTATTAATACGCAGGGCCCTGTAATAATCAGCTTTTTCAACCTGGGCAAGACCGATTGCTGCATGGAGATTGCTCATTCTGTAATTGAAGCCTATATCATTATGAAGATAATTCCTTGATCCATCAACAGGAAAGCAGAGATTTTTATCATACTTTGTCTTTTTATAAAGCTCTTCACTGTCAGTTAAAACCATCCCCCCTTCGCCGGTGGTAATATTCTTATTAGCAAAAAAACTGAAAGCAGATATGTCGGATAAACTTCCCGCTTTCTTATCTTTGTATTCAGCTCCATGAGCTTCAGCTGCATCTTCAAGCACAAACAGATTATGCCTTTCTGCTATACCATATATTTTATCCATATTGCATATGTTCCCGAATATATGAACTGGCATAATAGCTTTTGTAGCTGGAGTGATCTTTCCTTCAATCAGATCAACATCAATGTTCCAGGTCTGTTCATCAGCATCAACAAAGACCGGTTTTGCACCGGTATAGCATATAGCAAATGCTGAAGCAATCATTGTAAAATCGGGGATGATAACTTCATCACCCGGGCCAATTCCGAGTGATACAAACGCGAGGTGAAGTGCAACTGTACCATTGCAGACAGCTATGCCATATTTCACTCCGCAGTAGTCAGCAAAGGCTCTTTCAAACTTTTCAATATAGCTGCCCGCTGATGATATCCAACCGGTTGAAACAGCATCTGTTATGTATTTCAACTCATTGCCGGCAAGGAGCGGTTCACATACAGGTATAAATTTATTATTCATAAAATTCCATACTACTACTTTTATTTAACGCTCCAGGGAGTCTGATTAAAGCCTGAACTTCTTTCAACAACAAGAGGATGAGCATCGATCGGCTTTAATAACTGTCTTAGCTTCTGCCTAACAGAAGCGGGGTCTATGGCCCGGGGAAACAGTTTGGATTGTTTTACAGGTTGCTCAAGCTGCAAAACAATACGAATCTTATTGCACTGAATACAATTGCGGGCAAAATCTTTCTCTTCATTATCGGCATTCATGGCAGCGGCAAAAATACCTGCGATACTGTCTCTTGATTTTAACGCAACTTCCTCAGCAATATCAATAACCTTGGTCCTATTATGAAGCCTGTAATCCTTAACCTCAATAAGCCAGAGAGTACTGTCGCAAAGAGCTGCAATATCTACAGCTTTCTGGCCGCCCGCACACTTTTGAAACTGTTTTCTATAAAATGCCCATTCATCATACTTATGAACAGACCATGCGGGGGGGAATGTAAACTCAAAACCATCAACAATCATAGTTAATTGATACCCATAAACCTGTCAGACTGCGAAAGCTCCTCTTCGAGCGATGTTATATGTTTAATGTCATCAAAGCGATCGCCGCTTTCTATAACAGACTGGTCTCCGTTAAAATCGATCCCGAAAACCTTGATCTTCATATCATGATAAAGATTCTCTTCAAGTATTATTTCAATTTCACGCATAAGAAAAAGACTATGAGTTCCTATAAAAACCTGGATCCCCTTTTTTGCAAGATCTGCAATAACCCTGGCAGCAATTTTAATAAGTTTAGGATTAAGATTTGTTTCCGGTTCGTCCCAGAAAAGACAACTGTTTTCGGTCAATGAATTAGTCGCGATGAGGCGGGCAAGCATGGCAAGCTTGCGGAGGCCTTCAGCAACAAGAGGCATTTCCATATTACCGCTGCCAGGTATTGAGAGATAGAACCTGCCGTTATTATCAAGGACCACCCCACCCCCCATAGCAAGCTCAATCGGTTCAAGAAGGGAGTTGATCTGCTGAGTTCTCGGCCCCTTGGAAAGAGCTCCCCCGAGAAGGAGGCATGTATCTCTCCATGTCTCTTCAAATTCAAGATGGTAGTTTTCGTATAATGATACAAAACCGGGATATATGGTAAGCAGTTCCCTGGTGGGAAGATAAACAGGGGATTTTTCAACCCATATCTGCGGCATTAATTCTATGTCAACTTCGCTTTTGCTGTTAGTGGCAAAAGAAAAATCAATATTACAGGAACTGTTTTTATATTTCAACGATACCTCACACCTGTCACGGCCCTGCTTTCTTTTTGTGAGACGGCCAAGTGTATCAGGTCTGAAAACGTTGAGCAGTTTTAAAGCCAAAGCAGGCTGAAGAAGGGCTTTTGTCGGAGTTGTACCGGAAAACTTTTTTGATACTTCAGAGCTGCCGGCAGAAATTGAGTAAGGGAGCTTTAACAGATGTGTTTTGCCGCAGCCGTTTTCTCCAATAAAAATATTCAATCCAGGTGAAAATTCTATATCAGCTGATTTAAATACAGTAAAATTTTTTAATGATAATGATTTTAACACTATTGACAAAACCCGGTTTTAAATTATTTACCTGAAACAGCGAATTAAATATTTACCGTATATTCTTTTATAAATAGCACTTCGCTGAAATATTCATTGCTTCATTAGCTCTGAAAATTATGCAACACCTTAATGTTCTTTTCGTCAACACCTTTAAATCTAGTTTTATCATTTTCCCCTGCATATGGCCCCTGTTTTACTTCAAACATTTCTATATCTTCAAGGGCTTCAAAACCATGGCCTCCTGAAGCCAGGAGTAAAACGTCACCGGCATTCAAAACCCGGCTTTCAAGATAATTCCTGCAATCATCATAAAAATCAACACGAAGTTTACCTTTACGAATAAATAATACTTCTTTTGTGTAATGAACTTCTCGCTTTACAGAATTATGAACATGAGGTTC
>DINC01000208.1:0-225 GCA_002425885.1 Spirochaetia bacterium UBA5550
AAAGATAATATTCTTTGCTGTAAATGTAATAATAGCCCGCTATCTCGATCTGAACGATTATGGTGAATATACAACAGCCCTGGCTTTCGCTTCATTCTTTTCACTGTTTACCGACATGGGGATTAATGAAACCCTGATAAGGGAGATCAATTACGAGAAAGAGAAGTGGCACACTCTTTTCAATGTCGTTTTTTTAAAAGTAATCCTTTCAGTTGTCATCTTTTT
>DINC01000208.1:240-11835 GCA_002425885.1 Spirochaetia bacterium UBA5550
AGGGTTTACCTTTACAACTGAGTATTCATCCGATACTATAAAATTAATTTTGATATTCGGTTTTGTCAGATTCGGGGACGAATATCTCAGGCTTTATTATACCTATTATGAAGGTGTGGAGGGGTATAAATTATCAGCTCTTTTCAGGATAGTTTTTGCTCTCTTTTTTCTCGGTGCAGTAATCCTTGTGGTTATTATTAACGGAGGGAATAAAGAGATTGCACTGCTCAGGCTCGGAGTTGTGCTTCTTTTTCTCGTTATTATGACTTATGCGATTTCAAGGGGGAAGCTGCTGAAGATTGATATGCAGTATATAAAATCATACTGCAGAAAAGTTCTCCCTTTTGCTACAACTTTTATATATTCAAATATAATCAACCAGGGAAACCTTATTGCTCTCCCCCTGCTTCATGGAGCTGTTTATGCAGGGATATTTCAGAATGCATATATCTTTATAACAACACTGATGTTTATCCCCGGATCATTCAGCCGTGTCTTTATACCCTATCTGTACAAACATAAAAATGATGAGGAGATGTTCAGATTTCAGTTTGCTTTTGATATTCTTTCAAAGAGCTTCGTTTTTATCTCTTTCTATATAACTGTTATTCTTTTTCTCTATTCAGATTTTATAATTACCGGGGTTTTCGGAGAGAAATACCGCGCATCAGTTTCCCTGCTTAAAGTGCTTACACTCTCTCTACCTTTTCTTTTTAATGCGGGTGCCATAATGCTTACGGCTCTGGATAAACAGAGACTTTACAGTGTTATACTGAGATATATGGCTATGCTGAATGTGGCTCTTAATATCGGCCTGGGGTATTTTTATCTTGATAAAGGTATTGCTGCTGCAATGGTGATAACTTTTTTTATGATTTTTATCATGTCGCATCTTTTTATCATTTTTAATTCAGGGCTTTCAATTTTCAGTGCTGCTGTTTATTATCTGAAAGGTGGAGTTATGTTTTTGTTATGCTGGCTGGCTTATCATCATATTTCCTTTGGATATGAGATTGTGTCAATGGCTGTTATATCACTAATCTATTTTGCCCTGAGCCTGCTGCTCCTGCTGACAAAAGATGATATAAGGATAGGAAAGGAGATACTGGGGAGGAGTGACATATAATACTTCGCGACTTCCTGAAATTCAGGGATGAGATAGACAGGGCGGTTTAAATCTCCATAAAAGCAAATACCCAGAATGGGATAACTTCAATTTCAATGTCTCCTGCTTTCTGTTTTATAAATGTATCCCTGCTTATAATTATATTTCTGTCAGTCCTGGCATATTGCCTGAAAGCGGTGAATGCATCGAACTCCCTCGCCGGTATGGTGTCGGTATATGACGAGTTTATTGCGATAAGCCTGTTTTTATCTTTAATGATGAAGTCGATCTCCTTATGGGTGCGGTCATCCTGCCAGTAGTATACTCTTTCATATTTTCTTCTGAGGGCCATAAAGATGGAATTTTCAGCAAGTTTCCCTGTATCATCAGAAAATGTGAAGCTTACTGCGCTCCTCATCCCGCAATCGATGATATACGGTTTTCTGTTTCTTCTGAACTGTTTCTGCAGTGAGTACTCATAGTAATCCGCTGCAAAGAAAAGGTACGACTTTTCGAGCATCGATATATATTCCTTGATTGTATTGCCGTCAGTACCAAGGCTCTCAGCAATTTTTCTGTAAGAGAAGAGTGATGTGAAGTTTGTGGCCATATAATATGCAAGCTCTTCAATAATCTTTGTGTTGCGGACTTCAAATCTCGGGATTATATCTTTGAATATAATCCCCTGGAAGTATTGAAGAAGTATATTCATTATAAGTTCTTCATCATCAAGGAAAACAGTTTCCGGGAAGAGCCCGGTGCGGAATATCTTTTCTAAATTATGTATCAGTTCATTCTTATTGCCGAAGAGCTTCTGATGGAGCTCCTCTGCATTCCTGTCTTCCGGTATATACAGGCCGTTTCTTTCCATTCCTGAAAAATACTCCCTGTATGAAAATGGGAAAACTTCAAATGGGATGACCCGTCCGGTGAGATGTGTTGCCAGATCTGCTGATAGCATGTCGGAGTTTGATCCTGTAATAAAAATTCCGGCCTCTTCATTGCTGTCATACAGGCTACGTACCCAGAACTGCCACCCTGAAATATTCTGTATTTCATCAAGAAAAAGGTAAATTTTTCCCTGAGGGTTTTTTAAAATGCAGTATTCTTTGAACAGCTTTTCGATAATATCCGGAGTATCCCTGTGGGATATAAAAAAAGGATCTTCAAAATTAATCTGTAATATATTCCCGGCAGGTGTATTTTTTTTAATGAGGTACTGAATTATCTGGCGGAAAAGGTACGATTTACCGCATCTGCGTACACCTGTGATTGCTTTTATATGGCGAGTCTGCATCGAGCTGACTATTCTGCTGCAGATTTCCCTTTTGACCCCTGTATTAAAGGGTTTTTCGGTCCAGTGGTAGTTCTGTTTTAGAAGGAGTTCTTTCATGATTTTATGGTGAATATATTTAATATGTTTTTGCAATTATGATAAATATAGTTAGCATAATTGCATATGTCAACATTAAATATTTTTTTATTGTTAGAAATATTAAATTCTACCGCACAAATCCCTCCGGATCCAGTGCCTTATCCCCTCTCCTTACCTCAAAATGGAGATGCGGGCCTGTCGATTTACCTGTGCTCCCCACATTCCCTATAAGCTCACCCTTCCGGACTTTTGATCCTTTGCTGGTCTGAAATTTTGAAAGGTGTCCGTAATATGTTGCAAGGTCATCTGCGTGCTTTATTACAATAAGGTTTCCGTACCCGCTTTTTACAAACTCCATCCTTGTAACTGTGCCGTCTGCTGATGCGTAAACAGGTGTGCCCTTTGGCGCTGCAATATCGATCCCCTTATGGTCTGCTCCCCGCCGCTTTGTCACAGGGTCAACTCTCTTCCCGAACCTGCTTGATATTCGCCCCTCTGCGGGCATGATCATACCCCAGTCTGTCTTTCCGCTCTCTTTATCCTTCTCTTTCGGAATATCGTCCGAGACATATCCTCCGAAGACCCACCCCTCATCTCCATCGGCTTTTTTCACAAGGAGCCAGGGTGATTTTATATCTTTGATCTCCTCGACAACATCTGACTGAAAAACAATTTCAACTTTTTCACGAAATTTAAGTTTACCTATTATTTCACTCTTCCCGCTGTCCTCAGCCCGCATATTAAGTGAATCAGTTGTCACATAACCGTAAATTTTCGGAGGAATAACGCCGCTGTAATGTATATGGTCTGTATCCTTAACCCCTGTGATGTCAGCTGTGCTTACAGGTGTATCAATTTTAACTGAGCCGTCACTAAAAGAGCTATTGGCATCGTTAAGGAATGCCCCCAGGGCAGCAAGGATTGCATCCCTGTTCTGTATATCCTGCTTGTGCTGTTTATTTACAGCTTCTTTATGTTTATTATAATATTTATTGGCAGCTGAGCCCCCTGTGCAGAGTGCGATTGTAACAGAGAATATTATAAGCATCGTTTTTTTCATGGGGCTCCTCCCGTATACAGCATGGTCTATATTTAATTATCGGCTGTATCATGAATAAGTTTAAGGTAAACACAGGATATTTGAAACGGGTGGTTTTTTTGTTTGATTATTTACCTGATATGATCATGAAATAGCTGAAATGTGTTAGTACTTTCTGTTTTAATATATAAAATACTGCCGGCTCAATTTTTATTTTTGACAGGATAACTATTTTTCAAAGAGGNNGATGATTCAGATAATTAAAAAAAAGTTATTCCCGGGGAGAGATTTTTTCCCTGAAACTTACGAAGGTGAACTGAATTATCAAAGCAGCATGGTTGTTCTCCCTGCATCTTTCATCTGTATCTTCGCATGGCTGGGATATATTACCCCTGACAGTATTATATATCCCGACAGGCCTGTAATTGTGTATCTCAGGTATGGGCTTTCTATTTTTGCTTTAATAATTTTCATGCTTCAGTTTGTGACCCCTCTCAGAAAAAAGAGCATGTATCTCCTTGCAGCTCTGGGCTTCTATCTTGAGGTTGCGACCGGATTTCTTACAGGTGTCACTGGCGCGGACCCTGTGTATATGGCCGGTTATTTTTTTGTACTTGTTCTTATGATTGTTGCACCGATTAACAGGTACCTTCTCTGGCTCATGATCCTTTTTTCTGTAATCTTTTTTTCTGTAAGCGGAGTTATCCACGGGATGAGTTTTGTCACTGAAAAACAGAAGTATACGCTGCAGGATTTTATAACACTGATTATTTTTACCTCGGTCTTTATCTACGTTCTTGATCGGATGAGATTCGTGAGCTGGCAGAAATCCAGCGAACTTAAAAAGAACAGGGAGGAGATAGAGCATGAGAAGAGCCGTAAGGATGAACTCTTCGAAGAGGCGAAAAAACTGATTGAACAGGTTACTGAAACTACCGAGTTCCTCTCTAAATTTTCAGGAGAGATTGTCTCTTCTGTTAATGAGCAATCTCCAATCGTGGCAAATACACTTGCGTCATCAGCAAATGTAATTGAATCCTTTGAGATAATAACTGATAGCACAATGGGACAGATAGATTTTAACGGGCGCGGGATGGTACTCATAGAAAAACTTAAAGAGGAGTTTGGGGATACACTTGTGTCCGGTGAATCAGTGAAGAGAGACGCTGCTTCAATAGGTATATTGACAGGAAAGTGTAAAGATAAGCTGGATAATGCCTCTATTACAATAACCGCCCTGAAGGATGAGTCTTCAAAAATTGCCGAGATTTCCCGTACAATTAATGATATCGCGGATATGACTGCGCTTCTCTCTCTTAATGCTTCGATAGAGTCGGCAAGGGCAGGGGAACATGGCCGGGGATTTGCCGTAGTTGCCGGTGAGATTTCAAAACTCGCTGATGACAGTATGAAGTCAGCCAAGGCAATTAATGATATCATACGGATGTCTGTTATGCGGATTATTGAGGCTTCTGATCAGATCGCGGAAACATCGGAGATTCTTGATGAAGTCATTAAGATACTTATAGAAAACCGTTCCTTCCTTGATAAACTTACCGGAATGATTGAAATACTCGGCAGAAGTTTTAAAGACCTCATGGAGTATTTTAATATGTCGGTTAAATACACAGGTATGATAGGAGATCTCACTGAAAAAAACAAGGGTGAAATATCAACATACCGGAATCTTATAAACAGGATTGAACAGTTTTATTCTGAACTTACTGCTATGTCAGATGAGCTTAAAAATACATCTTCTGATGTCACTGAGGGTATTTACAGGCTTGAAGAAATTCTCGGAAGGAACTGATTATTTTTTATTTCTCCTTGAGAAAGTCCCTGTGACTTCAATCCCGATAATTGAGATATCATCTTCAAAGAAACTCCCGTCCCTGAATGCTGAACAGTCATTATATATATTCTTAACAAAATCATTAATACTGCGGTGTGAGTGTTTTAGCAGGGTGTCAGAAATTATACTTTCAAAAGTTATATATTCCCTGTTGGTCGTTTCAATAAGGCCGTCAGTAAACAGCAGCAGCTTGTCTCCCTTCTGTAGCTGAATTTTTTTTGATTCAAATTCCGGATTTTTTTTTGCTCCAAGAATATATCCGTCAGAGGTAATTTTATCAGCGGAACTGTTTCTTAAAAGATAGGGGAGACTGTGTCCCGCTCTTGAGTAATCTAGGGACATCTTCGCAGGGTCATATATGCAGTAGAATGCTGTGGTCAGGTAACCGCCTGATTTTTCATACAGGTGTTTATTTATATAAAAAAGCATTTCGGATGTATGTTCCCTGTGCTTCCCTGATGTCGCTATGAGGATTTTCAGCATGCTTGTTATTAGAGCTGACGGGACGCCGTGACCTGTGACATCTGCAATGAAAAATCCGATCCTGAGAGGTGCTGTCATCAATATGTAATCGTAAAAATCACCTCCAATCTCCCCAAGAGGTTTGTACAATGAGGCTATCTGAAGGCCTTCAAATTCGGGAGGTGTTCCAGGTATTATATTTTTCTGTATTTTTTTTGAAAGCTCAAGCTCCACTTTCATTTTATTGTAGTTGCTGTTGAGTCTTCTCTGCTTTTTTATCAGTGAGGCCAGGGTGGCGCTCCTTGCTGATTCGTAACCTATTGTGAGGAGTGAAATGATAAGATAAACAAATGAGAACCGGCTTATGTAAAAATCAGTGTAGTAATAGATTTCTGAAGAGAAGTGAGAGGAATACATGAGCAGAACTGCAAACAGAAGAAATATTCCGTTCCAGATAGCCCCCTCCAGAATCCCTAACATGAAAAACGTCCCCAGTGGATATACAAAAGACCAGAAAGTCAAAGCTCCTTGCATCCCCCCCTTTAAAATATCGAACAGAAAGAGAAATGCCAGGAAAAGCGTGCCGATACGGTATATTTTCTTTCCATCCTTTACAAATCTCAGCATAACAAAGATTATAAACATTATGGCAGCTGTAGTTATATTTAAAACAGCAGTGGTGTATGCTTCGTTTATATAATTGTAGAGTGCAATAGGGATAAAAACTATAGTGGTAAGCATAAATGCAAAAACCGCTATACGCCGTTTTTCTCTCTCATCAGGATCTATCCCGGGATAACTGAAGTAATCAAAAACTCTGGTAAATATCTTTCTTATCAATTTGTTATCTTTCAGATTATTAAAATTATTCCGCTGTTATTATAATAAGGCTGTTTCCAAAACAATGCTACTAAATAAAGTTATGATAGACCGAAAAAATTATTGAAAATCAGAGGGTATTGGAATGACTGAGTCCATATTTTAAGGAGCTGATTACTTATGATTAAAGTGTTTAAGTTCGGGGGAGCTTCGGTAAAAGACGCGGATTCTGTTAAAAATGTTTTAAGAGTACTTGAGCCTTATAGAGATGAAAAAATAGCCGTTGTAATCTCCGCAATGGGGAAAACCACAAACGCTCTTGAACGGCTGCTGCACGCTTATTTTTATCATACAGATATGCTTGAAGAGGAGTTTAATTTTGTCCGGGATTATCATTTTAAAATTATAGGGGATCTTTTCCCGGATAAGAACCATGAAGTTTATGGTGATGTGGCCGGAGTCTTTGCTTCGCTTAAGAGCTGGCTTGAAAACGCGCCATCAGACAACTATGATTATGAATATGATCAGATTGTTTCTCTCGGGGAGATTATTTCAACTAAAATTGTAAGCGCATATCTCAATATGAGCGGAATGGAAAACCTCTGGGTGGATGCAAGGAATATAATAAGAACAGACAATACATACCGTGACGCGAAAATTGAGTGGGACAAAACAAGCGAGCTTGTGAAGGGCTTAATGAAATTTCACAGGGAGAAGATATATATTACCCAGGGTTTTATAGGCGGCACATCTGAAAATATTTCAACCACTCTCGGGAGGGAGGGATCTGATTTCTCAGCCGCAATACTGGCATGGAGCCTTGATGCGGAAAAAGTTGCAATCTGGAAGGATGTGCCCGGTGTCCTCAATGCTGACCCGAAATATTTTGATAACACTATTAAACTTGATCAGCTCTCTTATCACGACGCCATTGAGCTTGCATATTACGGAGCCAGTGTAATACATCCAAAGACCATTAAGCCTCTACAGAATAAAAAGATCCCTCTCTGGGTGAAATCCTTTGTTGAGCCTAAAGAGAAGGGGACTGTAATTCAGAGCGACAGGGACGGGCTTGTGGTTCCCTCATTTATATTCAAGATGAATCAGGTGCTTGTTACTATTGCGGCAAGAGATTTTTCATTTATTGCGGAGCAGAACCTTCGCGACATATTTCATGAAATATCAAAACTCAGGATCAAGATTAATCTTATGGAGAACACGGCTCTGAGTTTTTCAATCTGCACAGACTGGGATGAAAGAAAAATTCCGGAACTGATAAAGTCCCTTGAAGATGAATTTATGGTGAAGTATAACCGGGGGCTGGAGCTTGTGACAATAAGACACTACGATCAACAGACCATAGACAGGGTAACTGTAAACAAGGATATACTCCTTGAAGAGAAGAGCCGCTATACTGTGCAGATGGTTATGCGGGACCTGAATTGCGTTGATGAGTAGCGGGCGGCAATTACCCCTGCTTAATCAATAAAAATATCTGCGCTCACCCCTGTGGTAAGATGCCCGCCGTCAGTCAGTATCTTTGCAAGGGTTTCTACTGCCGGGAGTTCATACCTGAAAAAGTATTTCATTGTATGAATTTTCGCGCTGTAGAAATTTATGAAAAACAATTCGTCATTTTTTTCTAATCCTTTAACTGCTGTTATACCCTGTAATAGCCACTGCCAGGCAATTGCGATAGTCCCAGCCATCTCCAGGTAGAGTGTGGCGTCAGAGAGAAATTCCTCTGTTTTTCCCTGTGAAGCCAGAATGAAAAGTGATTCTGAAGTCTTAATGAATAAGTCGAGAGCATCGGAGAGTTTATCCGCGTATGATGATAATTCCGGGTAGTTCTTTGCTTCATCAATACACAAGGTGATCTCCCGGATAAAAAGCTTTAGGGCAGCTCCCTTCTTCATTGTGGCCTTTCTGCCCAGGATGTCCTGCCCCTGTATACCTGTTGTACCTTCGTGAATAGGGTGAATTCTTGCATCACGATAGTAAAGTTCAAGATTGAAGTCCTCGCATAAGCCGTAACCTCCAAGAATCTGCACCCCGGCGCTTGTGGAAAGGATCCCCTTTTCTGATGGATAAGATTTAACTATGGGAGTAAGGAATTCGGTGAGGAGATCGTATCTCTCCTTCTCCTCTGTGCCGCATATATTCATCTGATCCAGATAATATGACACCTGCAGCGCAAGGGAGAGTGAACCCTCAGTGACCGCTCTCTGAAAAAGCAGCATTCTTTTGATATCAGTATGTTCGATTATTCCGCATTGCGGAGACTCCGGATTTTTATTCCCAGGGAGCCTCCCCTGTTTTCTCTCGGTTGCGTATTTCAGGGAATCGTAGTAAGCAGCAGAAGCTATCCCTGTTGCGCCTATTCCGACGTTTATCCTCTCCTCGTTCATCATGCGGAACATGTAAGTCAGGCCCAGGTTCTCCTCTCCCACAAGCCACCCCCGGCACTCTCCGTTTTCACCTATATGCAGTTGTGTGATGGGTGAGCCCCTGTATCCAAGCTTATGCTCAATTCCTCCGCAGAAGAGATCGTTAGGCTCAAGTCCGCCGCGTCCATCACCACGCAGTTTCGGCACCACAAATAGTGATATCCCCTTTACTCCGGCCGGTGCGCCTTCAATTCTTGCAAGCATCAGGTGTATGACGTTATCCACTGCATCATGTGTCCCGGCAGAGATGAAAATCTTCTGCCCCTTAATTTTAAAAAATCCTTCCTCCGTGCGTATTGCTTTTGTTTTAACATCAGAGAGGGAACTCCCGGCATCCGGCTCAGTGAGAGCCATTGTCCCCTGCCACTCCCCGGAAAACATTTTCGGGAGGTAATAATCTTTGAGCTCCTTCGATGCGAAATTAAGTATCAGATTCGCTGCTCCTGATGTGAGTCCGGGGTAAACGCTCAATGAATAATTCGCAGCGGAAAACATATAATTGCATGCATTCACTATTGTGCGCGGCAGCTGCTGCCCTCCATCTTCAGCGGGGAAGGGGGCTGCTATAAATCCAATCTCTCCGCATTTACGTATAAATTCCTTTACAGCAGGATTTACGTGGACTTCTCCATCTTTATATACAGGCGGATTTTTATCCATCTCTCGGAGGTATGGGCGCATCATCCTCTCTGCCATGATATATGAAGTCCGGAGAACCATGTCCAGGGTATCTTTGTTGAATTCGGAGAAGTATTCATGATGTGATAGTTTATCTGTTTCAAAAACTTCAAAAAGGAGAAAATTCAGGTTCTGCCTGCTCACAAATTTTTCGTCCATATGTCCCCCGCGCTGTTTCTGTTTTTTGTATGAAAACCTGTATAATATGTATTAAGAAAAAATTAAATTCATTTTTCTGTATGAACGGATTTTTGCATAATATCAATCCATAATTGTCTCACGCGGAGACGCGGACAGAGAAGGGGGTGTAAAGAGGTATTAACCACGGAGACACGGAGAACACAGAGAAAAAGGACATTTAAAAATTATTATTAGAAACTCCGTGAACTCTGTATCTCCAGCGAAGCGGGTGGTGAAATCGTGAAATGATTAATAAAAAAACCTGCCATCTCTGACAGGTTTTGTTCGGGGTTGACGAGACTCGAACTCGCGGCACCCTGCGTGACAGGCAGGTACTCTAACCAACTGAGCTACAACCCCTTGTTGTAATGAATTTCTCAGTACGAAAATCAATAAACAATTAACGGATATTTATGTCAATAAAAAATTTTGTGCCAATTTAAAAAAAGATTATTCTTTTTTTAAATTGTTTGCAGGAAACCCTGTTTTAAAAAAATCAAACATTGAATCTGAAATTAATTATATCACCGTCCTCAACAATATAATCTTTACCCATGACGTGAAATTTTCCTGACTTTTTGATCTCCTCTTCGCTGCCAAGCTCTATAAGATCATTATATTTCATCACCTCAGCCCGGATAAAACCTCTCTGTATATCGGAGTGGATTGCGCCCGCTGCTTCAGGAGCTGATGAACCTGAATGGATCTGCCACTGTCTCACTTCGTCCTTACCTACTGTGAAGAATGAGATGAGGCCCAATGTTTTCATAGCAAGAAAAGAGAGCGTGTTAAGAGCAGGTTCGCTGATTCCGGCATCTGCCATAAATTCGTTCCGCTCCTCGTCGCTGTCAAGGGCTGAAATTTCAGCTTCAAGTTTTGCTGAAACCTGCATCACTTCAATCCCTGACGGAGCAAGCGTGCTTTTAACTTTATCCATCAGTGATGTATCACGTATTGAATTATCGCCGACATTCAGTACAACAAGAATCTCCTTTGCTGTAATGAACGGGTAGCCGGAGAGTATTTTTTTTTCTTCTTCTGAAAGAGAGAATGAACGGAGGTGTTTGTCCGCTTCAAGGTGATTTTTCATCCTTGTGAGAAGTTCCTCCTCCACGTCAAGCTTGGCCTCTGCTTTACGCTTTCGAGCTGTCTCGATCCGCTCGAACCTTTTTTCAATGAAAATCAGATCATGCATTATGAGCTCTGAATTAATCATTTCTATGTCCCGGACAGGATCAACAGAACCGCTTGCGTGGTAAACTGATTCATCCTCAAAAGCTCGTACTATATGGCAGAGCGCGTCCATCTTTGATATGTCAGTGAAAATCTTTCCGTCACGTATAGAGTCGCTTTCGATTTTCGGTAGAAGCTGAAGGTTAATCCGCGCCGGTACCTCCTTCTTCGGTTCGTACATCTTCACAAGCCGGTCAAACCGCTCATCCCTTATATTGGCCACTCCGGAGATAATTTTATCTCCGGACTCGGAGGGCTTTGACCCCGTGAGGAGTTCGTAAAGGCTTTTTTTCCCTGTCTGCGGGAGGCCTATTATTCCAAGTTCCATATATGCTCCTGTTATGCTGCAATAAATTACAAAAATTAAAGCGAGTTAATAAAAAAATAATAATGAACGGTTATGAA
>DINC01000098.1 GCA_002425885.1 Spirochaetia bacterium UBA5550
TGATTCACTTATAACAATTCAAACCATTTCGTTTATTTCGAAACTTTTCTTCTATTGAAAAACAGGTATCCCGTAATGAAAAATAACAAGGTGCTTATAATAACAGACTCCGTTTCTATGCCAAGGCCCGGAATAAATTATGAAGATACATGGATTTGTCTGTTAAAGCAGAAGTATCCCGAACTTGACATTATTGACAGACCTGCAAGAGGAGCAATTTCAAGACGTCTTGTAACGGAAGGGGGTGGAGGTGCAGACCTCCTTGAAACCTATATGCCGGGAACAGTAATAATTCAGCTTGGCCTTGCTGAATGCGCTCCCCGATTATTTAAAAAGACCGGCGCAGAATTCTATTTCATGAATAAAATACTCACACCGTCATTACGTACAAAGTACATTAACTATATCAAGAAAAAACGCCCACGGAAACAGGAACTTGCCGAGGTTTCACCTCAAGAATTCAAAAAAAATCTTAATCAGTTTATGCAGAGAGCTGTGAAGTACGGCACAAGAGTTCTATATTTAAAAATACTTCGTGCAACAGATTTATATTTAAGTAAAAGCCCCGACATTCAGAAGAGTATTGACACCTACAATAATATTATTGATGAGACTGCAGCTGTTTATGATAATCTTGATGTGATCAGTCCGGTAAAAGACAGCATTGATGTGAACAGCATCTGTCTTGATGAACTACACATAACAAAGGAAGGAAATAAAATATATTTCAAAGCTGTTGATGCTTTTTTCAGGAAACTATATCATTCTTCCTGACACGCTCCGGCCTGGGCCCGAAATACTCGTACAGGTAGGTTTTAATTTTCCCGTTATACAGCTTCCTGTTCCTGTCTGATTTCTTCCCGTAAGCTTTTTCGAAATTTTCGAAAGCAGTAAGTATAAAGAATGACCAGGTATCAAGCATAGAAAAAACTTCACCCATCTCTCTATAGAGATCAATTATCCGGCCACCTCCATCCATCCTTTCTCCGTAAGGCGGATTACATACTATACACCCGTATTTTTTCTTACTGCTTAACTCTGATACAGGTTTTTTCTGAAAAGTAATACAATCCGACACACCTGCTTCAGCAGCATTCATCTCGGCAGATTTGAAAACTTTTTTATCAATATCAAATCCTGATATATCAAGAGGGGGATTTATTATGAGACTTCTCGCCTCTTCTCTGTTAGTCTCCCAGGTTTTTTGAGGAATCTGCGGCCAGCCTTCAGAGGAAAATTCACGTTTGAGTCCGGGAGCAATATTTTTTGCCATACAAGCGGCTTCTATAGCAAAAGTACCGGAACCGCACATAGGATCTACAAAAGGCCTGTCAGCGGTCCACCTGCTCAGGTGAAGGATCGACGACGCAAGAGTTTCTTTAATAGGGGCTTCCCCCTGGGACAATCGATATCCGCGCTTGTGGAGTCCTGCACCGGAAGTATCAATAGATAGGGTTGCAATATCTTTCAGCATTGAAATTTCAATTTTATATAGAGGCCCGTCTTCAGGAAATTGTTCCCTTTTGAATTTTCTCTTCATAGCTTCAATGACAGCTTTTTTTACAATTGCCTGACAATCGGGAACACTGTGAAGCTTCGATTTAACAGATTTACCGGTAACATGCATGATACCGTTTTCAGGGATTATATCCTCCCATTTAATACTTTTTGTGCCCTCAAAGAGTTCCCCGAAATCTTCAGCACGGAATTCACCAGCTATGATCATTACACGTTCAGCGCAACGAAGCCACAGATTAGTTTTTACAATCAGCGGATAATCACCTTTAAAATAAATACGGCCATTTTCAGTCCGTGTTTCACTGACACCGAGTTTTTTCAATTCGGATGCAACTATAGTTTCCGTTCCGAAAGCTGATGTTGCGACTAAATCAAGGTAGGCCATTTACAGTATCACCATATCATCCCTATTGATAACTTCATCGTAAAACTCACTTCCGAGAATAACCTTAATCTCTTTTGTCTTCTTACCTTTAATTATAGCAAGCTCTTCTGATTTATAATTAACAATGCCTTTTGCTATACCGGATGAAGAGATATCAAGGATCTCGACAATATCACCCATGTCAAATCTACCATTGACATCAAGAATGCCTGACGCAAGTAAAGATTTTTTCCCGCTTACCAGAGCTTTAACTGCTCCATCATCTATTATAACAGAACCTTTCGGTTTCCTCATACTGATCCATTTTTTCTTCCCCGGGACCTTAATATTTTCACCGATGAACAGTGTACCAACTCTTTCACCATTCATAATCCTAGCGAGAATATCAGGTTTTCTGCCGTCAGCAATTATCATCTTGCCGCCTAATTTCATAATCATTTCAGCAGCATTAATTTTTGTTATCATACCTCCGGTTCCATGAGATGAACCGGTTCCACCAGACCTTGATTTAATGTCTTCAGTAATTTTATATATTTCATAAACAGGTTCCGGATCTTTGAGGTCATTATAGAAACCGTCAATATCACTCAGTAAGATCAGAAGATCCCCCTCAATCAGGTTCAGAACATGAGCGGACAAAGTATCATTATCTCCGAACTTTATCTCTGAAACAACAACAGTATCATTTTCATTTATAACAGGAATAACATTCATGGCAAGGAGAGCATTCATAGCGTTTCTTGCGTTCAGAAACCTTCTGCGATGACGCATATCATCTTCCGTGAGAAGAACCTGCCCTACAGAGTAACCGAGTTTTGCGAAGCACTCCCTGTATTCATTCATAAGGAGCGTCTGACCAACTGCTGCCAAAGCCTGTTTTTCAGGGATAGTAAGCTTCTCTCTGCTTATATTAAGATGGCCGGCTCCTGATGATATTGCGCCTGATGTTACCAGTATAACATCATAACCGGAAGTTTTTAAAGAAGAAATTTCAGAAGCAAATTTAAGTATTTTATCAGTGCAGATTTTATCATTATCAGTAATTGATGAAGATCCTATCTTAACGACAATCCTCTTAACCTGTTTTGCCAGATCACTCCTTTTCACCTTGCTGCTCCATTAAATTTCTGATTTCAGAAATAAGAAATTTTACATTCTCATCGGATAAAGCTGATACAGGGATTATATCTTCTCCAAAATCCTTTATTTTCTCTTCAAGCTCTTCAGGGCTTACAAGGTCCGTTTTTGTGAAAACTACACGGTTTTTTTTATTAACAAGTTCAGTATTATAAGTATCAAGCTCGCTCTTAAGAAGTNNGATATTTAAGATCATCACCGGAAACATCAATTATATAAAGGATGCATCTGACCCGTTCAATATGCTGAAGAAAAGAAAGGCCCAGTCCATGCCCCATATGTGCCCCTTCGATGATACCGGGAATATCCGCAATTTTATAAATAGTCCCGTCGCCGAAATCGATAACACCGAGATTCGGTGTCAGTGTCGTAAACGGGTAATCACCGATTTTCGGGTTTGCATTGGTAATAACAGATAAAAGTGTAGACTTTCCGGCATTCGGCAGACCGACAAAACCCACGTCAGCAATGAGCTTAAGGTTAAGGCTTACTGAAAGCTCCTCTCCCGGCATACCATCCTGCGCAAATCGTGGAGTCTGATGAGTGGAAGTTTTAAAAAAAGCATTCCCCATGCCGCCAATACCACCTGTGGCAACTTTAAAAGGCATATCCTCTTCCATAAGATCAACGATCATTTCACCGGTTTCATCATTATAGACAACTGTTCCGGGCGGAACCTTTATTATTAAATCTTCGCCATCTTTGCCATGTTTATTGACGCCCATTCCATGCTGGCCATTACCCGCCTTATAAAGCCTGTCTTTAAAAAAGTGAGATAGATTATAATAGCGCCTGTCAGCGACAAAATATACGTCACCTCCTTTGCCGCCATCCCCTCCGTCAGGGCCCCCTTTGGGTACATATTTTTCCCTGCGGAAAGATACAGAGCCAGGTCCGCCGTCTCCCGCTTTTATCCGAATAGAAGTTACATCAGTAAATTTAGACACTTAAGAATCTCCATAAAAAACAAATCGCGTATGATATACATACGCGATGTTCTATAAAATATAAAGCTATTTTTTAAAAAATTAAGCGACAGGATAGATTGATACTTTCTTTCTTGTCTTGTCGTATCTTTCAAAAGTAACAACACCGTCCATTTTGGCAAAAAGTGTATCATCTCCACCTTTTCCAACATTATTACCAGGATGGATCTTTGTTCCTCTCTGTCTGACGATTATTGTTCCGCCTGTTACAAACTCACCGCCGTATTTTTTAACGCCCAACCTCTTGGAATTGGAATCTCTTCCGTTTCTGGATGAACCGGCGCCTTTCTTATGTGCCATAACAATTCTCCTTAATCAGTGACAAAATCTATTTTTACTGAACCAGGATATACCTTGTTTATTTCCAATAACCCGATTAGAAGTGTCTCTAAAATCAGCATCAATTTAGAATTCTGTTCAGTATCAGTCTCTTTTAATATAATTTCAGATTTAAGCAGGCCATCTTTTTTTGTAATATTCTGCTTAATTTTTAAAAGCCTTGTGATTGAGATAATTGATGTTTGGGCTAAAGCTGATATCCCTGCACAAACTATATCAATACCGTTTTGTCCGTAACCGCTATGCCCTGAAATTTCTATAATAATTGTTTCAGCGCCGGATTTTACATGTATTCCATTATCAAATGATATATTAGAAAATCTTGCGGTAACCAAATGTCAGCTTGCGACAACTTCGCTTATTTTAAGTTGAGAATATACAGGCCTGTGACCGATTGTTCTCTGATAGTTCTTTCTTCTTTTAAATTTTATACCGAGTACTTTTTTACCTTTGATTTCACCGAGAACTTCCGCTTTAACCTGAACATTTTTCAGATACGGCTGTCCCACTCTAACATCTCCGGAATTTGAATAAAGAAGAACTTTATCGATTGTTATACTACCTTCGGAACCTTTTAATCTATCAACATTAATAACAGCATCTTTTTCAACTTTATATTGCTTTCCTGCTATCTCAACAATCGCGTACATTGTATTTATCCTTTTTCACTTATTATAAAACTTAAGGGGATTAGCATCCCCTCTCTTTTGGGCCCACAAGGAATCGAACCTTGGACCTACTGATTATGAGTCAGCCGCTCTAACCGACTGAGCTATGGGCCCTTTTTCAATCGCATTAGCCATATATCATAACAACTTTCTTTGTGTCAACAAAATATTAAAAAAAATTATGCGACATAAAATCAGTTCTCAAATTCTATATTAAAACTATATGGATCATCAACTCCGGATTCAAATAAATTCTTTTTATTGATCTCATCCGCATCACTATAAGCTTCAATTATTCCCACAAAATGAATTATCAGCGTAATAAAAAAAATAAATCCTGAAAGAAGCAGATAATTCTTGTAGGCGACAGTCCCTCTGTCAGCAAGCATAGTTTTAACCATAAAAAAACCGGTAAGAGTATATCCGGCTCCGGCAGCAAGACAGAAGGACATACCTTTCGCATCATTATTCAGGTAAAAATGCCCGCCGCCCGGAAGCATGATTGAAAGTAAGCATACAAGTCTGGGGCTCACATCTTTGCGCAGTTCACCTTTTTTATCCGAAGACTGAATGTCTTTGCCGTTCTTTACACCCTTTTCAGAATCAGGAGGAAGTTTTTTCCCGGAATCCTTTGTCCCCGCCCCCTCCTGAGCCGCACCGTTATCAGATTTTATCTCACCAAGGGTAATCGCATTTGCTGAAGGGAGAAGATATACACTTGAAACAAATGCAAACAAAGTTATAATCGAAACTGTTTTCTTAATAATACAATTCATATATTCTTTTAAAGAAACGATACCCTGTTTCTACCATCACTTTTAGATACATAAAGAGCACGGTCTGCTCTTTCGATAAGACTCTGCTTATCCGGGTCAATAAGAGAGTCAAACTGAGCAACTCCCACAGAGATAGTAACATTTAATATTTTATTATTAAAATCAACCTGAAGGGATTCAATGNNTTGTCCTGATTCTTTCAGCTACAATTAAAGCTTCGTTTATATCAGTTCTGGGGAGTATAACAGCAAACTCCTCACCGCCATATCTTGCCGCCATATCTATTAGTCGAATATTTTCACGGATTACAAATGATACTTTCCTGAGAACTTCATCTCCGGCAAGATGGCCATATGTGTCATTAAACTGTTTAAAATGATCTATGTCAGCCATTATCAGGGATAACGGGCGATCAAATTTTACAGATCGGTTTATCTCATCAATAAGCATTGTCTGAAAATAATGATGAATTTTAAGCCTTGTCAACATGTCCGTTGTGGCCATCTCGTATAAACGCGCATTATTAATGGCGATTCCGGCGAGTGATCCGATATTCATTATATACTCAACTTCAGATTCGTTAAAGGTACTCTGGTTGATTCTGTCCCCCAGAACAATGAGTCCATTGATCTCACCCTTACTCTGAAGCGGTACAATCAGATCCGGTTTTAACCTGCTGATAATATCTGCACATCTTTCATCTATCTTCTGTATAATTTCATTATATGTATAACAACGGTATTCATTCTCTATATATCTGATAAGGGACGAGTCAATGGGGAAGGAATAATCTACTGAATGGTCGAGATCAAATCCTTTGTAATTTCNNATTTCTATGCAAAGAAAATTTGTCTCCGCCAAGGCCCTTTACAAGGAAGATACCCGCGTTCATAAGCTGAAGCTGCCCCATACAGGTCAGAAGAATTGAATCGATAAGGATGTTATAATCCAGCGTTGAATTTAAACCCTTGCTGATTTCAATCAATTGCCTTAGATCATAGATCTTGCGCTCATATTGTTCTATAAGAGGGGGAAACTTGATATCCTTCTCGTAGTTATCAAAGGAAT
>DINC01000388.1:0-4768 GCA_002425885.1 Spirochaetia bacterium UBA5550
GGTATAGTGAATACCGGTATTACAGCCGGTAATGTCAGCGTGAGTGCAGTTGCAGCAGGAACAGCGTATGGTGCACCGTCAGCGAATTATTATGTAGATGGAACCGGATATAGTTTTGATGTGACTGTAACGGCAGATGGTCATAACTGGAGTTGTTTGTCTAATATAACGCTGACAATAACATCCGGTTCAAATATAGTGTTGTCGGTTGCCGGAGGTAATGCCGTTGGTTCTGTGAGTGGGGGTGATACGACCGGGACTGTGAATTGTACGTATTCGGCGTGGACACCTGGCGGTGCGAATGTTGTAACATTTACATATACGCCATCGTCATCGGTGAGTGAGATAGTGAATGGTTCTCACAATATATCAGGTACAGCGACATCAGTATTTGATGCTGGTGCAGTTGGTTCAGCAAATGTTGCGAATACTTATGGGATTGAGGTCCGGACTACAGGATTAAATAGTACAACTGTGAGTGGAGTAGCAGGAGGAACAGCATATGGTACTCCGTCAGCGAACTATTATGTGGATGGGGGCGTTTATAATTTTCAGGTTACTGTTTCGGCGAGCGGCCATAACTGGAGTTGTGTAACAAATGTAACACTTACGATAACAAGTACAACGAATATAATATTATCGGTTACGCCGGCAACAGGTGCCGGAACGATAACGCAGGGAGATACGACAGGCACAGTGTCGTGCAGCGGTGGGGCGTGGTCTGGCGGAGGAGTGTTAACGATTACATATACGCCCGGCACCACGGTGAGCGAGATATCGAATGCATCGCATAATATATCAGCGACAGCGACGTCAATCTTTGATGTCGCTTCTGTTGGTTCAGCAAATGTTGCAAATACATATGGTATAGTGAATACCGGTATTACAGCCGGTAATGTCAGCGTGAGTGGAGTAGCAGCTGGTACGGCATACGGGACTCCGGCTTTAAATTACTATATACCTGGTACTGGATATATTTTTAATGTTACTGTAACTGCTGATGGTCATAACTGGAGTTGTTTGTCGAACATAACGCTGACAATAACATCTGGTGCAAATATAGTGTTATCGGTTGCCGGTGGTAATCCCGTTGGTTCTGTGAGTGGAGGTGATACGGCCGGGACAGTGAATTGTACGTATTCGGCCTGGACACCTGGCGGTGCGAATGTTGTAACATTTACGTATGCCCCATCAAATGCAGTTAGCGTTATAGCAAATGCATCCCATAATATATCGGGTACAGCGACATCCGTATTTGATGCCGGCGCAGTTGGCTCAGCTCCTGTTGCAAATACTTATGGTATCTGCCGCAGATTCAGTGTTGCCATTACTCCTGCTGAAATAAACGGTGGTGGGGGAGTTGACCTTCCGGTATACGTTAGAAATGTATATACTTCAGGAACACAATTCAGACTTCGGATTCAGGAGAGTGCTTCAGGAATACCAATTGATTTTGAAAAAGCAAATGATTTAACTCTCAGATATAATTATGGATTAGGTAATAGAACTACATCTTTTAATTTGACCTCTGCAACTCCGCCGTTCGGTACAATTTATTCAAGCTGGGAAGAAATCCAGAATCCATCCAGTGGTGAGGGACTCTTTACAACAGGTACTACAAATTCATTTAATTTATATAATATTTATACAATTAGTTCTATAGGATGGAATTGCGATTTAATAGTTAGCCCGCCGGTAGCAATAACAACAGGATATACCTCACCATCAATTTACTGGGATAACGCCGATCATCCCGGTATTAATGGAGCAGATTTTACAACTTGCAACAATCCGACTGCATCAGCAGATTCGATTATCCTTACATGGATTCCGCTTGCAACTGGCGGTACAGTTGATGCTGACTTCAGCAGTTATAAAATATATTACAGAAAAACTGGATCGCCTGCATGGAGCATAGTAGACTATAATAATGATGGTTTTGCAACTGGGATTCCGGGCGATCTTGGTGATATAAATACTCCTACTTTTACAATACCAAATCTTCAATCACTGACTTCGTATGATTATTTTGTAACAGCTATAGATATTTTCGGGAATGAATCGATAGATCTTGCGAGCAGGGCATACGGATCTGTAACAATGCCAAGCCCCGGAGACTGGGATGCAATCACTACACCGCCATTTACAGCTACAGTAAAAATTACTGATAGCAAAACAACTTATGAAGATGCTTCATTTTCAACTAACGCACTTGCATCTGCAAGACCATTAATTGAGTCTTCAATTAAAATTGAAGTTTATATAGTTGGTGCCACACAACCTGATGAGCTTAATATTATCTTGGCGCAGGATGATCCGACTAATGCGAATCCTCTGGTTAGTACAGTAGTAAGCAATACATTAGTCAGACCAACTGCGATAGCTGATCAGACACAGGCACCAATAGGTATAGATTATTATTATAGAATATCACTCTCAAAGACTTCTCCTAATACATGGACAGGTTTTATATCTTCAAATAATTATCTTATATCTGTGGGACAGAACAGCAGGTTTATTCTGGAGGCAAAACAAAGTGGTTCACCGATTTATTATGATCATGATGCTGACTATAATCCTGCTGAAGTAACAGCAGTAGATCCAAATAATTATGAGTGGACATTTACTATTATAGCAGGTCCTAAAGTCACCCCCTGGCCAACTCGGGTGCTTAACAATGTTATTACTGATTCAAATCCCAGGGCGTATCCTGCATATTACCTTACGGATGATGCTTTTGTTACAATAAAGGCTTATGATATTAAGGGGCGCCCTGTGGCGACACTTCTTGATGGCGCGCCGAGAAAAAGCGGTCAGAATATCAAAGAGAATGGCTGGGCAGGAACAAATAAGTCAGGGAGAAAACTTGGTGTTGGTTTGTATTATATACATATAAAAGCAAAAAGAACTTCTGACGGGGCAGTAATAATTGATAAGTTTGAAAAGGTGGTAATGGCGAGGTAGACATTGTTTCTTCTCTTGAATCTGCTAAGACTGTTTTGCTCCATCAAATGTTTAATCGATGGAGAAGTCTGGCATGGGAAATGTTAGATTGATAATGTAGCGATATTTAAAGCGGTGGCAGTGTTCTGGGTTCGTTTACCGGAGTTAAGCCCACTGTGTTATCTACATAAGCTTTTATATCGGAAGTAAGAATAACTCTGACTGTAGTTCCTGCAGTAGGGCCACTGTCTGTAAGGTCGAGGATTATCTGACCTGAATTTGTTATTCCCTCATAAGTATTAGGTCCTGAACCTTCTGTAAGAGTGGTTACTCCATCAGGATATTGAACAATTACATTTACATCATAGTTAACAGATGCTATAGCTATAGGTGAACTGAAAGTTATTGTTAAGTATGGATTTGTTTGGCTTATGTTCCCCACAGTTGCGGTAAGGGTAGTAATCTCCCCCGGTGCAGTCCCTGTGTTAGTTGATGTAACATCCGCGGGATTAACAGTCTCCGCCTCCTCGTAAAAAAAACACCCCGTGGAAAAAACTGTGAGAAATAAAGATATAATCATCAACCTTTTCATAAATCTACCTTATATTTTATTTCGACATTTGTCAAAGGAAAAAGTATCACTGTATTTCAAAATTCCCGGAAGATTCTTTAAATTATTAATGTAATGAAATTCATAGTGATTGCTTTAAAATTTGCTGTAAATATTGATTTTTAAGGTGTCCGCATAATCAATTGAGCCCTTCATATCACTTTTGGACCTGTTCGTCTTCCTTTCTGAACCGTTCGTCTTACAAATGAATGCATTCGTCTCAACTTTTTGAGAATTCGTCTTCAATTTTCACCCCTTCGTCTTGAATTCCGGAGTGACAGTTTTAATAAAATGAGCGTCTTTTCAGTGAAAGATTAATAAAACTCAAAGAAATATCAAACCAAGTAAGAATATTTGACTGAATTTTCTCCTTGCAATAACCCCATCTTCTTTATTAATCCTCTTAGATTAACTGGTTTAACGTAATTAATCAATTTGACTTATGCAAAAAAATTGTTATTCTGTCATTATAAAGACATCTTTAGTAGGCTGGCATGAGAATAATTGATTTTACTGACTTCCGTAATAATTCAAAAGAGTATCTCGATAAAGTCGAAAATGGAGATTCTTTTATTATCATCCGCAAAGGAAAGCCTGTGGCAAAAATTATCCCTTTTAATAATGAAACCCAGGGGTGGAAAAGAGAACATGTAAAAATAAAACTCAGAAACAGAAAAAATTCGTTCGATTATATTCTTCAGGATAGAAGTGAAGGATGATGCTTCAATCTTGAATCCAAACCGGTGATTATTAACAGATGTTTTTTCCCTTTGATATTGCTTTATTACATATTAGTATNNTAATTACTGGCTTCCCCGTACACCCGAAGAAAGGATTTCTGCTGTGGAAATTCTCCGGAGACAATTTAATGGAAATTCAGCAGGACTTCAGAGAACTGTTAGAATTATTAAACTGAGCGAAGATTCCGATTAAATAAATTCCTTGCAATAACCCCCTCCCTCCTTAAAATTCTCCCTTATAAATAACTGATGGAATTACAGATGAACAAATACTCAAACTACGAAATAAACAACACAGACCCGGCCGAAAAGAAGCGATATATCCGCTCAATGTTCGATTCAATTGTACCCACCTATGACCTCCTGAACCGAGTACTTTCAGGCGGAATAGACAACTTCTGGCGCAGGGACCTTGTAAAACTCACAGGCGGCCTTAAAAACAGGCGTGTGCTTGATATATGCTGCGGGACTGGAG
>DINC01000388.1:4789-8441 GCA_002425885.1 Spirochaetia bacterium UBA5550
GGTGAGCTCTTCTCCCTGGACTTCTCTTTCAATATGCTGAAAAAAGGTGTGGAGAAGGGGTGGCTCAGTGGTGAGAATATATCAGCAGATGCGGGAAAACTCCCCTTTAAAAATGATACTTTTGATTTTCTTACAATAGCTTTCGGTATAAGAAATATACCTGACGTTGATGTATTCCTCTCGGATTCTCTCCGTGTGCTTAAACCGGGCGGAAAACTCCTGATACTTGAGCTTACCAGACCGGATAATGCAGTAGTGCGCTTCGGATATAATCTCTACCTGACAAAAATACTCCCGTTTATCGGGGGACTCCTTTCGGGAAAGCGTGAAGCTTACGGCTATCTTGCCGGGAGTATTTCGACTTTTCTCGATAGGGATGTACTTATTCAGAGGATTAAGAATGCCGGGTTTGATTCAGTTGAATATAAACGGAAAACTTTCGGCGTTGCAACAATTTATGTGTGCGGGAAGTAAGCCGTATTATTCTGTCATTGTCGTGTCTGTTCTGTCATTTCGAACCCCTTCAATTCTTCGGGTGAGAAATCTTAATATACGATGACATTACTCTAAACATTTAATAAAATGATATAATATGAATATTTTGTGACTTTGCGTCTTTGCGAGAGAAAGGGGCAGTAAAACAGAGGCAACCATGAAAAACAAACCTTTAATCCTCGGTCACAGGGGTTACCGCAAAAAGTATCCTGAAAACACTATGCTTGCTTTTAAAAAGGCTTATAAGTATGGCGCTGACGGTATTGAATGCGATGTGCAGAAGACAAAGGACGGGCGGTACATAATATTCCATGATGACGAACTCTCCCGTATAACGGGACGCAAAGGCAACGTTGCAGACACCACGTATAAGATTATAAAAAAACTTGATGCTGGCAAGGGGGAGCGTATCCCGCACATTGATGAGTTTCTCGATTCACTCCCCTGCGATAAATTTATTAATATTGAGCTGAAGGAGGAGACTCTTACTCCTGCTGATTCAGAAGCAATTATTGTAATGCTTGAAAAACGGAGTCTGAAAGATAATATACTTATATCTTCATTCCTGCATCCGCTCCTCCCGCTGTTTAAAAAATACGGATATAAAACAGGTCTTCTATTCGAAGAGGAGTTTTTCGACATAGGGATAAAGCAGGCTCTGCTTTCTATAATGAAACACCGGCCCTGGTCGGTAAATCTCCCTGTTAAAAGATTAACCGGTGATTCACTGAATTTCAGAATGAAACTCTTCCTCAGGATAATGAAGCTTTTTAATGTGAAAATTATATATTGGACAGTGAACACTGAAGAGCAGTTCAATGAAGTTGCACCATACGCTCATACGATTATAACAGATAATGTTGAACTTATGGTAAAACTGCAAAAATCCCGCCTGAACGAGCAGGGTGTACGGTAACTCCAGCGGATTTGAAAGATGTATAAATAACCCCCTTCTCCTTTAAGGAGCAAGGGGGCAGGGGGACGAGGTCTATGAATAAATGGCATATTCGCGGCAAAGATAAAATTTTTGAAAACAGGATCTTTACTATACACAATAATAACTGTCTCCATCCGGATAAGGGTGTGGAGTGGGACTTCTCGATCATTGATACATATAACTGGATAAATGTAATTGCGCTTACAGATGACAACAGGTTTGTCCTCGTTAAACAGCACAGACTGGGTAGTGATGAGCTTTCAATCGAAACACCGGGAGGAGTAATTGAGGATGGTGAAGATCCGGAAGCCTGTGCCCTTCGTGAGTTCACAGAGGAGACCGGGTACGAGGGGAAGAATATCCATCTCCTGAAATCTCTCTGGGTGAACCCTGCTATCATGAGTAACAGGATCAGCTTCTACTTTATTGACGGTTGCAGAAAAAGTTCAGTACAGCAGCTCGATGAAGCTGAAGATATAGAAGTACTCACCCCTGATATCGATGAGATTGTTAAGATGATTAAAACCGGGGAGATAAACCACTCTATTGTAATGACCGGACTGGGGCTTTATTTTCTGTCAGAGTTTAATAAATTCGGGCAGGTAATTATCTGATTTAACGATCTCTCGCAAAGGCGCAGATAAAAAATAAAAAAATGATCACCACAGAGGCACAGAGGTCACGGAGAAAGAAAGAGGCAGTTTTACACAGATGGACACAGATTTTCACAGATAATGTGAAAAATTAAAAAAGAGATAAAGAGGAGAAGAGTTCGAATCAACCCTCTCCTTTTTTTTATCATATCTTTTTTATCCGTGTTAATCTGTGTTATAAATTCTTGGCGTCTTTGGGAGAAATTCTTTTTTTAAATCTCCCCGTTTCTGTATTTCTTGAGGAAAAGGTCTCCATCATATCTCCCTCTGTCATAAGCCTCTTGTAGGCCGTCAGGGTTTGTGTAGTCCCATTTTCCTATCGGGGGTGTTACTGAGGGCTGAACATATACTCTCCCCGGAACTTTTGGAATCCGGTCATCCCTGTGTATCCTTGACATAAGTATCAGCATTCTGCCCCGGCTTTCATCAGCTCCCACAGCAGACACAGGTACATTGTCGATGATCCCTCCATCTAATGTGATCCTGCCGTTGTGCCGCATAATGGGAACAAATGGAGGCGTGCATGATGAGCAGATTATTAAGTCTGCTGCCTCCTCCGCTGTTTTGCAGTCATTGAGCCGCGCAACTGTGTATGTGTATCCGAGTTTTGAAGCGAGTTTCGGGTGCACTGGATGCATCGTGTGTTTCTCCACAACATAAGAGAGGAGCCCGAAGAATGTGCCGGTACGCGCACCTAAGTAGAACGGCGGGTGTGCGAATATCACTCTAACCTCAGGACCGTTTTTCAGCTTTTTGAGAGCTGCGCTGTCTATGGCGCTTAGTATCGTGTTCCGGTATATGCTGTAATGAGGGAATGAAGATTCCCTCCGGATGATGTTCTGCATATAGAAGTTTTTTTTATTGGCTGAAGTGGCTTCCTTGATTAACCTTATTGCGATAGTTGATGTCCCTGTGGCGATCATCCCTGCCATTGCTGCACCGGCGCTGACTCCGGCCATGATCTCCGGCTTAAGCTTTATCGCCGGAGCAACAGTGTCCCAGAATCCTATCTGCCAGAGACACCTGCTCCCCCCTCCTGAAAAAACTACTGATTTAAAATCGGTCATTGAACTTCCTCTTTATTTTAATCTTGATATTTTTCACATTTTTCTGCGCCGGTTATCTCATTTTCAGGTATGGTGTAACAGAGGATTTCATCCCCGGCTTTCTCCCTGAAAAGAATAATCCGTGAAACAGCTCCTGCTTCTGACCTGATACAGCCGTTTTTCTCTGCCAGTATTTTACGGACAAAACCAAACCTGCTGAAGTCGCTGCCGATAAGGCCTTTCCCAGGGTGATATATTACTATTCCGTTTTTGTTCAGAATATAGTAGTATCCTCTTCCGGATCTGTTATGCTTTTCGAGTTCACTGAAATTATTATTCTGTTTAAGCGCTGCCGCAGTTTCCGATATCCGGGCTTCCATTGAGCCGATATCTCTTACCTGCTCCGCAGCACAGCCGCAGAGCATTGAAATTATTAACGCTGTTATTGTATAAATTCTCTTCATGACGCTATATTATCATTCTATGGAAATCTATTTTTAAGGCTGTTTTTGTCAATTTTT
>DINC01000388.1:8456-23783 GCA_002425885.1 Spirochaetia bacterium UBA5550
TATCTGTGAAAATCTGTGTCCATCTGTGTTAAAATGCCTCCCCCTTTCTTTGCGCCTTAGCGTCTTCGCGAGAGATAATTTTGCTGTTTCAATACTATTTATATTAAATTCAATATAATCTATGTCAGTGTTGATGTAAATTGTATTGAATTCAACTGGATTTGCATTGATTTCAATGTGATTTGTATTGAATTCAACTGGATTTGCATTGATTTCAATGTGTTTTGTATTGAATTCAACTGGATTTGTATTGATTTCAATGTGTTTTGTGTTGAATTCAACAGAATTTGTATTGATTTCAATATGATTTTTATTGAATTCATACAGCCAGCAAGCAAGGGGTTGCAACCCCTTGCTTACTGGCTGTATGGGGCCGGTAATAAAAAGACTTTAATAATTCATGATTTATGGCGATCTTTATACAGTACCTATGAAAAAGATAATTTTTGTAATTGCAGCATTTCTTCTGATCCAGGGCACCCTTCTGGCTGAGGGTAAAATTTCAGCAGGGGTTACCGCCGGGTACCAGTACGACACGGGGAATCTCTCTGATAAATCCGGTGTGGAAGCTGATACTGAGCAGAACCTTTCAATAGGAGCAGCATTCAAGCTGGACATGGGGTTTCTCTTCTTCCGTTCAGGTTGCGAGTATTCCTATCCCGTCGAAAAGGGGAGGGTGTACAACAGGTATACCGGGGATATGATTGAGACATCTCTGTCATTTTACGAGGTTCCTGTTTACGCGGGGCTCAATCTCCCTGTGCGGGGTTACGGATTTTTTTATCTGGGCGGCGGTGGATCGTATATTTTCGGAACAGGCTATGTTAAAACAGACAGAAAATACAGCATCAGCGAACAGCTCTTCGGTTTCGGATTCCTTGCAGGTATTGAATCGGAGATTTACAATGACGCGTCATTTATTTTTGAGTGGGAGTATATGGCAGCACGCAGTTCCCCTGTTGCCTCCGCTTCCGGTGTTTATGATGATTACTGCATCGATTATACAGGGAACCGGTTCAGGTTCGGAGTGATATATCACTTCAACAGATACCAGTGATGATGAAGATAAAAATATATACAGCGCTGATTGTACTTGCGGCATCTGCTGAGGTTTTTGCCTCCTCGGTATCGATTATTTTTAAAGGTGGATTCGCGCCGGAGATCGGCGGTTCCATGCATACAGGGTGGCAGGCTGAACACCTCGATGTATATGACGGGATAAATGATATCAACAGGTCCAAGTCCGGAATTAAAGTTTCCACAATCGAAAAGCCTGTGGGAGCGGTGGCCGGAGCAGAGGCGAGGTACACTGGTGATACATTGTATTTCAAAACCGGAGCTGATATCGTTTACTCCTGCGCAGGCGGTTCAGGGTCAACAATCAATGATTTCGGCTCAGGGGACGAGAAGGTTGATGTCGATTACTCCCTCTGGTTTTATTATGTGCCGGTTACGGCTGGTATTGTCATAGATTACTGGGATGAAGTGAGAATTTTCGCAGGAGGGGGAGCTGCTTACGCATACGGCACATTCAGCAGCAGCTTTAAGTCTGATTCAATTGAGTACGATGCTTCATTCAGCGGTTACGGAATCCCTCTTGTGGCTGAACTTGGCTGTGAATATATACTGACTGACAACGCGGCTCTTTTCTGCGGTATTATATATCTTTACGGCAGGAGCAGTATCATCGAAAACGGAAACGATTACACGCGTATCGATTTCACGAGCTTAAGTTTTACTGCGGGGCTGATCTTCTTTTACGATTTTCAGGCGGACTGATAAGAGATGACTAAGTATATAACAGGAATTATAATATTTCTTACACTGGCAGCACCGGTTTTTGCAGCAGGTTCTTTCAGTACTGGTATTCTCTTCGGTGTTGACGCAAAGGGGGGGAGTGTAGGGAAAATCGCTGATGATCTGAATTATGAAATGAGGATCATTAAGGCCGGTGATCCTGCTGCGGAAGTTGAGGAGATTCCTGTGTACTATGCTCCCTCACTTACACTTAACTTCCGCTATCTCTATGACAGGCTGATGCTTCAGTTAGGGTGGGAGTATTCGGCAACTGTTCTTTATAATGAAACCGGATCAGTTAAACCTACGGCAGCGCCTGAAAATAAAATTGAGATTGAATACTCAAGGTTTACATTCCCCCTGTCAGCAGGTGTGGTAATCCCGGCAGGCAAAAGAACCAGGTTTTATATGGCTGGAGGTTTTAACATGAGTTTCATTATGCTTGAAATTACACAGAGCGATCCCGGATCACCGGCAATGTTTTCTAATATTCCTGATGAAACCAGCAGTTACTCAGGCTATATTCCCGGTTTTCATTTTAAGGTCGGTACAGAGGTGATACTTGACAGAAACTACTCGGTGTTATTTGAATATACCCGCTATATGAGCAAAAGCCTCGCTGTTGAGAGTGAAAACAAAAACTCTGAGATAAAGCTCGGACTCGATACATTTGAGATTGCCTTTGGCATAAACTACACAGTGGACACCGGATTATAATATATGAC
The DNA here is from genome assembly GCA_002425885.1 of Spirochaetia bacterium UBA5550. Classification (GTDB taxonomy): domain Bacteria; phylum Spirochaetota; class UBA4802; order UBA4802; family UBA5550; genus UBA5550. The sequence goes on from DINC01000388.1 coordinate 10,979, forward strand.
TGAACTTCTGATTATTTTTGCTGCCGGAACTTTTGCAGGGAGTTTCTTCTACACTCTTGCACTGAGATATTCATCCGGTATGATGAGGGAATCCCCGGTTAAAGCGCTGTTCTCAAGATCAATTTGCCCCCGATGCGGAAAGGGTGTTGGTATGACCGGGCTAATCCCTGTGGCGGGATACTTTCTGCTGCGCGGCAGATGTGCGAAATGCGGGGAGAGGGTTCCGCTATCATATCCCCTCTGGGAGATCGCATTCGGGGTGCTTGCTGTTGCAGTGGCGCTGTTTCATGGAAGCAGCTTATTATCTGTTAATATATATTTAATCTCAGCTTTGTGTTTATGCATTGCGATTATTGATATTAAGAGCCTGGTTATACCGCCGTCGCTTGTTGTTGTTTTTAGTATACTGTCAGTATATCCGGTTTTACTTAATCATGATATAATGGATAATATCTACGGGTTTGCAATGCTTACAGTTTTTTTTCTTCTTATGCTGCTGATATTTCCGGGGGCTTTCGGCGGAGGGGACATCAAGCTTTATGCTGCTGCGGGTTTTCTCCTTGGACTTGAGATGAGTATAGTGCTCCTTGAAGTTTCGTTGATTTCAGGGGCTATCTTCGGTGTTGCATTCGCGATGTTCAAAGGGAGAAATTTCAAGATAAAGATTCCTTTCGCGCCATTTATTGCTGCGGGGATTATTATTACGCTGTTATTCGGTGATACAATTCTGCTGGTTTATTACAGAAATATGATCCCATGATACGTTGTTGTAGNNCTACAACAACGTATCATGGGATTGTTTATCAAAACAATCCCATGATTCCTTTCCCTGCGGGCTGTTCAATTACACCTTTTTCTGTAATAATTGCTGTTATGTTTTCCGCAGGTGTCACGTCAAATGAAGGATTTTTTATCTTCACACCTTCAGGTGCAATCTGTACGTTTCTTACAAAGGCAACCTCTTCGATGCTTCTCTGCTCAATTACAATACTGTCCCCTGTTTCAGTGTCCGGGTCAAGGGTTGACATTGGCGCTGCTACAAGAAAAGGTATTCCGTGCGCTTTTGCTACAACTGAATGAGTATATGTTCCGATTTTATTTGCAGTGTCGCCGTTTCTTGCGATCCTGTCAGCTCCCACTATAACTTTTTTAATTGTTCCGTTTTTCATGAAATATCCCGACATGTTATCAGTGATCAGTGTAACAGGGATATTGTCTTTCAGCAGTTCCCATGTTGTGAGTCTGGCGCCCTGAAGGTACGGGCGTGTTTCGCAGGCATAGACCTCAATCTTCTTCCCCTCTTCAATGGCCGCGCGGATAACACCTAACGCTGTGCCGTAACCCCCTGTTGCAAGGGCCCCGGCGTTGCAGTGAGTCATAACAACATCTCCATCCTCAAGGAACCTCGCTCCGTTGTGCCCCATCTGTTTATTGGCTGCTATGTCCTCGGAAAGAATGAGTATAGCTTCGCTTTCCAGTTTCTTTCGTGTTTCGTCAATATCATTTGCTGATGATACAATCTTCTTCATCCGGTTGATTGTCCAGAACAGGTTAACTGCTGTGGGCCTGGTCCCCGCGAAAAGTGTGAAGACCCGCTCCATCTCTGTTTTAAATGTTTCAGCATCTTTCACTGTCATGTTCTTCGCTGCAAGGGCGATACCCATTCCCGCTGTAATACCAATCGCGGGGGCGCCCCTTGTCTCCATACTGACTATTGCCTCAGCTATATCATGATGGTCTCTGTATGTATTATATACCTCTTTCAGAGGGAGAAGCCTTTGATCTAAGATTGTTATTGAATCGCCGTTCCATTTTACTGTTTCCATTATTCCCCCGTTAACCGTTTCTGTTTACTTTGTATTTTTTCAGTCTTATGCTGGTGCCTGTTTCGTTCCAGCTTATTTCATCCATATGTATCCTTATGATTAAAAGTCCCCTTCCGCAGTTTTTAAAAAAATTCTCAGGGTCCCTGGGGTCAGGGAGGGCTTTATAGTTAAATCCTTTCCCATGGTCCTCAATCTCGTAGTATACATATTCAGGTGTAAGCTCGTATGTAATTTTTATCGTCCTTTCGCAGTAGGGGGTTAAACTTTTTCTTTTCTCAAATTCTTCATTGAAAAGTTTTATCCCCCCTGTTTCACGCACTGATGAATCTATCTCGCAGTTTCCATGAAACATTGCATTGGTTATGGCCTCTTTCAGTGAAAGGGCGATATTTTCAGATGTTGTGTAATTGAAAAGACCCGCAGGAACAAGATCTTTTGTCAGATTGAAAGACATTGTATTGATGAGATTGGAGTCATTAGGGATAACAAGCACCTGTTTTGCGTATATTTTATATTGCCCCAGACTTTCATAAAGCTTTTTTTCATGCTTCCGCTTGAGTATTGATCTTACTGAGGATGTGAGGTCGTTTATGTCAAAAGGTTTGCGGATATAATCACTGGCACCATACCTGAGCGCCCTGATTGCATCCTCAACATTGCCGTGTCCGCTTATGATAAGTACAGGAACCGGCTTCTCGAGTGCGTTGACTTTGCGGAGAAGCTCAATTCCGTCCATTTTGCGAAGCTTAATGTCTGTTATTATCAGGTCAGCTTCATCTGGTGTACTCTTGAGGTAATATATTACATCTTCCCCCTTTTCGAATGAGATTACGTTGAATCCCATCCGGGAGAGCTTTTTCTGTATTGTGAATCTGATTACCTCTTCATCATCAACAACAAGTATAGTCGGTAGCCTGTTATCTGCCAATATCTTTCTTCCGGTTAAAGTTTATCAGTTTTTCTCTTCCTGATCTCCGTTGCCTAAAATCAGGTGCCCCATACGGTCTCTTTTCGTCTCAAGATAGAATCTGTTCTCTTCACGGGGTGTTATCTCCACGGGAATTCTGCCTGTTATTTCAAGGCCGTATCCTTCAATTCCTATCATCTTCTTGGGATTGTTTGTGATCAGTTTTATTTTCGTGCATCCCAGGTCAACAAGTATCTGCGCTCCGATTCCGTAATTTCTTAAATCTGAAGGGAATCCTAATTTGATGTTGGCTTCAACAGTGTCAAGTCCCTTGTCCTGAAGGTGATATGCCTTGATTTTATTTCCCAGTCCTATTCCACGCCCCTCCTGACGCAGATAGAGAATGACACCTGTGCCATGCTTTTCAATAAATTCCATGGCTTTGTGGAGCTGGGAACCGCAGTCGCATCGCCTGGAGCCGAAAACATCCCCTGTGAGGCATTCAGAGTGTACACGGACAGGCACTTCGTCAGCCCCTTCGATATTCCCTTTAACAAGCGCTATGTGAGTTTTATCTTCAACTTCTGATTCATAAGCATATATTTTGAAGTTGCCGTAATCTGTGGGCATCTCTGCTTCGGAGATTCTGTGAACAAGCCTCTCCTTATGCTGCCTGTATTTAATAAGATCTGAGATTGTGGCAATCTTGAGGTTGTGCTCCTTCGCGAATTTATCAAGTTGAGGCCTGCGCGCCATTGTACCGTCATCATTAAGTATCTCGCAGATAACTCCTGCAGGTTTAAGTCCTGCAAGTCTCGGTAGGTCAACTGCACCTTCAGTGTGTCCTGCTCTTACCAGAACGCCCCCTTTCCTTGCAGCAAGGGGGAATATATGACCGGGCTTTCTCAGATCCTCCGGCTGGGTTGAATCATCAATAAGCACCTGGACTGTTTTTGATCTGTCAGGAGCTGAAATACCGGTAGTTGTACCCTCCTGTGCATCAACAGAAACAGTGAATGCAGTGCCGTATTTATCCGTGTTTTCCTGAACCATGAGGTCTAAGCCTAATTTTGCGGCTCTCTGATGAGTCATTGGAACACATATAAGGCCTCTTCCATATTTGGCCATAAAGTTTATTATTTCCGGAGTGCAGTGTTCCGCAGCTATAACGAGGTCCCCTTCATTTTCCCTGTCTTCGTTGTCCACAAGGATGATCATTCTGCCGTTTCTGATCTCTTCAATTACTTCAGGTATTGTGCTTGTTTTCATGGTTTGTCTCCAGTCCCTTATGTTTTGACAGAAATATTTGACACTCAATTATTTCAAATATTTTTTATCTGCCTGATATAAAACTGTTCAAGGGCTTCTCTGATGAAAGGGTAGAAATACGCGCGGATACAGAAGGGGTGATTCTCCCCGGAACCTGTGTACCTGTTTAACTCTCTTCCATCCGGACTTTAACCGTCGGCTCCGGATTTACACCGGATCTGCTGACCCTGATTTTTACAGGCGCTCGCGGGCTCACCCTGTTCAGGGAATACCGCCGGTGGGGAGTTACACCCCGCCCTGAGAACAGTAACCATACTTATAGAACAGTATTAAATGTCAATAGATCTTTTGCTGAGGATTTTAAAGGTGTGTTTGAATTTTAATATTTCTGATTGTCACCCCGGTTTTGCAAGGCAAATACCGGGGTGACATACCTGATATTCACGAACTCAAACTATGAGATGCCGGTGTTTTTTTACAAAAAACCGGCATGACAGAGAGCAGATAACTGGTTTAAATAAAAATTGCTTAACTCAGGTTATTTATTGTTTTTTATAAAAATTTCCGTATTGTTTGTTATTATAACACTATAAATATATATGTTTAACCGACGTTACTTTAAAGCAGGAATATTCAATGGTGATTGAACAGATACTTGTGGGGCACATGGCTGTTTTCTGTTATCTTATAGGGGACGAGGAGAGCGGCGAGGCTGTTCTTGTTGATCCCGCTTCTGACTTTGACAGGATCATGTCATTTGTTGAAAAGTATAATTTTACCATTAAGAAGATTATCAATACACACGGGCATTTTGATCATATCGGCGGCAACCGCTATTTTATAAAAAAAACCGGTGCTGAATTACTGATTCATGAAAGAGATTATTTTTTTCTTAACAAGCGCGTCAGCAGGTTTCTTGAATTTATCCGCGGGGGGAGGGCCGTTAAATTCGATGTAAGATTCATTGATGACGGTGACGGGATACCTGTGGGGAAGTATACAATTAAGGTGATTCATACACCCGGGCATTCACCGGGGAGTATCTGTCTCTATGTTGACGGAAATCTTTTTACCGGTGATACGCTTTTTACTGAAGGTACTGGGAGAACTGATTTTAAAGGTGGATGCCAGGATGCCATAATTGATTCAATCAGAAACAGGATACTCAGTCTCCCTGATGAAACAATTATATGGCCTGGACATCATTACGGAAGGTTCCCTGTATCTACGGTGAAGGAACAGAAAAGATACTACCTCTGAAAGGATTACTCCCCCTCTCTTGAAACTATTGAAACTGTCACAGAGCATCTCCTGTTCCCTGTGATCTCCAGAAGTCTGTCAAACGTAACAGGGACACCGGAAGCATCGTTTCCGGCAGAGGGGTAGACTGTTGAGTATTCAGCCAGGCTTTCGTCAATAAAAATTTCCATCCCTGCTACACCGAATGGACTCACTCCGCCCGGACGGAACCCCGTTGTTTCGTAAACCTCATCAGCTGTTGCCATGCGGGCTTTGACTCCTATCAGTTTTTTCAGCTGCGATGTGGAAATTTTTCTGTCCCCTGCGCATAGGATCATGCGGAATATTTCATCCTTCCCTTTCATCAGTATTGATTTCGCAATCTGTCCTGTTGCTACGCCGAGTTTCTGTGCAGCAAGTTCCGATGTAGGAGTGCTCCCCTCTTCAAATTCCAGGGCTTCAAGGCCGTGCAGCTGTAAAGCTTTCTGTACATTTTCAGGGATCATTATTTTATCTCCTCTGCGGATTCGATAATAACAAATGCGGCAGCATAGTCAGTATCATGAGTTATGGATAGATGCACTTTCATTCCGGCGAGTTCTTTTGTAAAGAAATGGCCGGTGAAATATGGCTTGCCTTTACTGTCGTTTATAACTGAAACATTTGTAAGGGTGAATTTTTTCTCCGTAGCTTTAGCAAGTGCTTCTTTTGCGGCGAAGCGTCCTGAAATATATTCCACAGCCCTGGCCTCAGGCATGAGTTTTTTTTCTTCAGGGGAGAGAACTTTGCTGATGAACCTCTCTCCATGTTCATCCAGGAGTTTTTTTATTCTTCCTGTATTTGCTATGTCAATTCCTGTACCTGTAATCATTCCGGTTCTTCCAGCTCGTCAAGTATGGTGATAATCTCTTCCCTGCTCGCAGCCCTTACAATCAAGCTTCTTGCTTTCGCGGCATTTTTTGTTCCATGTATGTAGCGCACAATGTGTTTCCGCATCATGTGTATACCGCGGTTTCCATATTCGTCAAGCATGAGATCAAGGTGGAGTTTAACTGTTTCTATTATCTCCCGTGATTCCGGAGTTCTGCCGCTGAAGATCCAGGGGTTACCGATTGCTCCTCTCCCGATCATCACAGCAGGGCATCCGGAAAATTCCATCATTTCATAAGCCGTTTTATAAGAATCAATGTCGCCGTTGCCTATAACCGGCACAGAGGATTTTTCCCTGATCTCTCTGATTATATTCCAGTCAGCTTTCCCGCTGTACTGCTGAGCCCGGGTCCTGCCGTGAACAATAATCATGGAAACTCCTGCATCTTCAAGAGCTTTCACTACATCAAGGTAGTTGAGGCTTGCCTCATCCCAGCCGATGCGGATTTTCGCTGAAACAGGAAGCTTTGTTCTTTTAACAACAGCTTCGGCTATCCTGTTAACAAGCAGAGGATCCCTGAGGAGCGACGCGCCGTTGCCTGAGCCCACTACCTTACGTGCAGGGCACCCCAGGTTTATATCGATCAGATCCGGAGAGAGAGCCTCCACTACCTCTGCGGCTGCTGCTACGGTTTCCGGTTTTCTTCCGAATATCTGAATAGCAAAGGGGCGTTCCTCTTCAGTGAATTTCAGGAGATCCATTGTCTTTTTGTTCTTCCGCACGATCCCTTCTGCGCTGATGAGCTCTGTCATTGTGAGGCCGCATCCGTGGCTCACGCATATTTTCCTGAAAGGGGAATCAGTGAATCCTGCAATGGGAGCCAGCACCAGAGGGCCCGCGAGTTTTATTCTGCCAAGTTCTATCATCTTAATACCGGAGTATTATTCTGCTCATTTTTACTCTTTTTGTGTCAAGCATGTTTGGTCGGGGAATTTTTAAAAAAAGTCTCTCGCGGAGGCGCAAAGACGCGGAGAAAAGACCGGAAAAATTCTTTGCCGGCCTGCCGCCGGTGCAGGTTCTCCCCTTCGGGGAACATGCTGCTGAAAAATTTAATTCATCTCTGAAAAAGTGGATAAATGGAGGAATTACTCATTATACTATAGATCTGAACTGTAATGTATTTTCAGCAATTGACGGGATGCTGGAGATTGATGTGTTTAAAAGCTGAACGGTTATAGAGATATTTAACGGAAAACCTGGGCTATTTAATCTGTATATTGTAGCGGTTAACGTTTGAAATAGTCCGAATCTGTCATTTCGAAGAAGCGACAGCGACTGAGAAATCTGTTTTTTTACGATTATTTATAGATTAGCTTCCAGCTCTATTTCGGTCGTCTCACATACGTTCGAAATGACAGGGACAAACTAATTCGTTATAATAATGAGAATGTCAATGATATTCAGGAAATATATTGCAGCAATACTGCTTATTCTTATTACAGGGAGTTTTACTCTTCATGCAATGCCTCCTCATCCTGATCTTTTAGAAAAATACAGGAAAGACGGGGGAGCTTCAGAGCTTAGTAAGAAAGTATCCGCCATGCAGTCAAAGAGCGGAATGAACATGAACAAGGCCTCATCTCTGGCATCCGGTACTATGAGGATTCCGGTGCTGCTTGTCAGATATTCGGATGTGAACTTTAACACCGGTATAAGTACAACGACATTTTATTCCAATCTCATGAATGGTGCCGTCTCAACAGATATTTCAGTTAAAAAATATTACAGTGAGATGTCAAACGGCAGGCTGACAATGCAGTTTGATGTTTATGGTCCGCTTGAACTTCCTGAAACACTGGCTTATTATGGTGCGAATGTTTCAGGTGATGATGCGCACCCGGGGGAACTTGTTAATACTGCAGTTAACCTGCTTGTTGACGCATCAGGCGCATCAACTGATTTCAGTATTTATGATAATGATAATAATGGAACTATTGATACTGTTATAATAATACATTGCGGACCAGGAGAGGAGACCCCTGCCGGTAACGTAGACCATATATGGTCCCATCAGTGGGACCTTGCAAGCGCAAAGAATTATGGAGATGGTGACGGCACAGTTGCGACTGACGGTGTAGTTTTTAATGTTTATACAATCCAGCCGGAATATAATTCAGCTGCCGGTGATTCTACAATCGGAGTTTTCTGTCATGAGCTGGGCCATGTTCTTGGCCTTCCTGATCTCTATGACACAAGCTCTGTAACCAATGGTGTCGGTAACTGGAGTTTGATGGGCTCAGGTTCCTGGGGCGATGATGCAAAGGGAACAAGGCCCGCACCTCTTCTGGCGTGGGAGCGTTTTAAAATCGGCGGTTCGGGATGGGTAAATCTTTCCACTATAAATCCTTTTGTCGTAACACATCGGTATGACAAAGGTCTGAGACTGATGCTTTTTTTATTGCTTGCTGCTTTCGTTGTAATACCGGTTTTTGCACTGCGGATTTCATCGGTTGTTAAGGGAATAACTGCATCAGTGTATGGAATAATGCTGACAGTGGCTTTATCATGCGGTTCGGAGAGTACTTCATCAACCCGTATAAATGGAACAATAAACGATATGGAATCGAGCCATCATGCTTTCAGAATCGGCTTGAATGATCCTCTCCAGTCACAGTATCTCTTTCTTGAGGGGAAGAAGACTTCAAATCTCACAACAGAATGGTATGTACCCGGCACGGGTATTCTTATAACGCATATTCATGAAGGGATTGTTCATACATATATGAATGCAGGTGCAGTAAATGATGGAGATTCCAGGGTTCATGGAGTAAATGTAATAGAAGCTTCCACTACCGGTGAACCCGGCAATCTCTGGAATGGTTCTTCTGTCGGGGAAGCAGCCGATCTCTTCTGTCAGGAAAACAATAGTTCTCTCACAGATGGAACCTCTCCGGGCAGCAGGTATTATACGGGAACAGATGTATCTACAAAAACCGGAGATTCGGGAGTGACTATAGAGAATATAAGCAGTAATTCATCATTCCCTATGACGTTTACAGCTACGATAGAGTGAATCCCGCAGTTTTTATTCCGGCAGATATGGAGTATTCTTAATATTTCAGGGCATAAAAAAAGACATCTGATGATGTCGTTTTTTATTATATTTAACCCCGGCGGCGTCCTGCTCTCCCACATAGCTACCCATGCAGTACCATCGGCGATGAAAGGCTTAACTTCTGTGTTCGGAATGGGAACAGGTGTGACCCTCTCTCTATAGCCACCGAGAAAATAGTTTCTCTCGTTGATGAATCATATTTAAAACATAGGTGTTTTTAAGTCAATAGAATTTCAAAAATATTTAAAAAAATTTTAATTTTTATCTATATGTAGGGGACAGGCATGCCTCTCCCCTACATATAGAACGGCCCTGCAACGATTTTTATTATTTCGCGTCAATCCACTTCATCATTTTGCGGAGTTTTGCGCCAACTTTCTCAATCTGGTGCTCTCTCTCCTCTTTTTTAACCTTGTTGAAGAATGGACGTCCTGTTTCGTTCTCTTTAATCCAGTTTTTAGCGAAGGTTCCATTCTGGATCTCTTTCAGGATCTTCTCCATCTCTTTCTTCGTTTTATCAGTTACGATTCTCGGGCCGCTTACATAGTCGCCGTATTCAGCTGTATCAGATACTGAATATCTCATGTAGTTGATTCCGCCCTGATAGAAGAGGTCAACAATAAGTTTCAGTTCGTGGAGACACTCAAAGTATGCTATCTCCGGCTGGTAGCCTGCGTTTACAAGTGTTTCGAATCCGGCTTTTACAAGGTGAGACGCGCCGCCGCAGAGAACTGCCTGCTCGCCGAAAAGGTCTGTTTCTGTCTCTTCCTTAAATGTTGTTTCAATAACGCCGCCTCTTGTGCCGCCGATACCGTCAGCGTATGCAAGTGCGAGTTTTTTTGCTTTTTTTGAGGCATCGTTGTGTATTGCTATGAGACATGGAACACCGCCCCCTTTGACATATTCACTTCTTACAAGGTGGCCCGGGCCTTTTGGCGCGATCATGATTACATCAACATCTGCCGGCGGGAGGATCCTCTTGTAGTGAATGTTGAATCCGTGAGAGAAAACAAGTGTTTTCCCTTTTTTCATGAAAGGAGCTATATCTTCCCTGTAGATTTTTTCCTGAATGTGATCCGGTGCAAGTATCTGGATCATATCCGCTTTTTCGGCTGCTTCTTTTGCTGTCACTGGTGTGAAGTTGTGAGATACTGCAAGTTTGTAGTTCTCTGTCCCTTTAACTTCAGCGATTATTACATTAAGTCCGCTGTCTCTGAGGTTCTGTGCCTGCGAGTGGCCCTGGCTTCCGTATCCTATAACTGCAATAGTTTTATCTTTCAGGATGCTGATGTCAGCGTCTTTTTCATAATACATCTTAGCCATTGTTCGTCTCCTTATAAAGTTCTTATATTATTTGCTCGTTTCAGTCCCGATCAATCCTTGTCTTTCAGAATTGATACAAGTCCTGTACGCATTGATTCCTTGATTCCGTAGGGGGTTGTGAGTTCCACGAACCTGTCGATTTTTTCAGAATCCCCTTTTACCGCAAATGTGATGCTTTTCAGCGCCACATCTGCAACTTCCGCCTGAAAGAGTTCAGCAAGCTGAAGAATCTCACCTCTTTTCGGAGCAGGGCAGTTGATCTTCACAAGAGCAAGCTCCCTGTAAATAGAAGACTGCTGCGAATGATCTGAAACTTTGATTACATCTATCAGTTTATTCAACTGTTTTTTTACCTGTTCAAGAACCCTGTCATCCCCGTTAACAACAATTGTCATTACAGAGATATCCTCGTGCTCAGTTTTGCTTACCGAGAGCGAATCTATATTGTATCCCCTCGCTGAGAAGAGGCCGGCAACTCTCGCAAGCACTCCGAACTTGTTTTCAACCTTTATTGATATTACATGCTGGCTCATATTTTTACCTACGCTAATTCATTCATTATTGTATCTTTGATTGTTTTCCCTGCGGGAACCATGGGATACACGTTTTCCTCTTTTGAAACAACGAAATCGATAATAATCGGTTTATCTGTGATTTTAAGCGCTCTTTTTATAGCCGGGATCACTTCCTCTTTTTTTGTTACCCTTATACCTTCGCAGTTGTATGCTTCGGCAAGTTTTACAAAGTCCGGAGCATAGTTTATACATGTATGAGAGTATCTTTTATCCCAGAATAACTGCTGCCACTGGCGCACCATCCCCAGAAATCCGTTGTTTAATATCGCCACAATCACAGGTAGTCTGTGCTGTGCTGCGACTATAAGCTCCTGGACATTCATCTGGATTGAGCCGTCACCTGCTATATCTATTACTCTCCTGTCAGGCCTTGCGAGCTGCGCTCCGATTGCTGCAGGGAGGCCGAAGCCCATTGTTCCGAGGCCGCCGGATGATATGAATGTTCTTGGTTCAGTATATTTATAGAACTGTGCGGCCCACATCTGGTTCTGTCCCACCTCTGTGGTGATTACAGCTTTCCCTTTTGTCTCTTTATAGAGCTGTTCAATTACATATTGAGGCTTGATCTCCTCGTCACTGTCTTCGTACTGAAGGGGATTCTCCTTTTTGACTTTTTTAACTTCCGCTACCCATTCGTCAATTTCCGGAGCTTTAACTTCTTTAATCATCTCCCTCAGAACCTTTTTACAGTCACCAACAATGGGAACATCAACAAGAACATTTTTACTCACTGACGCCGGGTCAATATCTATATGGATTACTTTCGCGTGCGGTATAAACTCGCTTATTTTTCCTGTTACCCTGTCATCGAAGCGGGCACCGATAGCAATGAGCAGGTCAGAGTGATGAACTGTGTAATTTGCAAAATATGTTCCATGCATTCCAAGCATTTCAAGGGAGAGAGGTTCTGTTTCCGGAAAGGCCCCCATACCGAGGAGGGTTGTTGTCACTGGAATCCCTGTTTTTTTGGAGAATTCTCTTAATTCTTCAGACGCGTTTGATATAATTACTCCACCGCCTGCATAGATTACAGGTTTTTTTGATGATTCTATAAGTTTGCATGCCTTTATTATCTGGCCCGGGTGTCCGTCATATGTGGGCTTATAGCTTCTCATTGATATGCTGTCAGGATATTCAAACTTGTGTGTTCCGTTCGATATATCCACCGGTACATCAATTATAACAGGTCCCGGCCTTCCTGTAGTGGCTATGTAGAAAGCTTCTTTTATTATTCTTGCCAGATCTTTTATATCCTGCACAAGGTAGTTATGTTTTGAAATAGGCCTTGTTATACCTGTAACATCAACCTCCTGGAAAGCGTCATTTCCAATCATATTAGTTGAAACCTGTCCGGTAAATACAACAAGAGGTACTGAATCCAGGTGAGCGGTTGCTATTCCTGTAACGAGATTTGTGGCTCCGGGGCCGCTTGTGGCAAGAACAACTCCAGGTCTTCCTGAGGCTCTGGCATAGCCGTCTGCGGCGTGAATTGCACCCTGCTCATGCCTGCTTAATATAAATTTAATAGGGGCATGATAAAGTTCATGGAAAATGGGTATTACGACACCGCCGGGGTACCCGAACATGTATTCTACATTTTCCTTGATAAGTGACTCGACAATTATCTGGGAACCTTTTATTTTCAAATTTATCTCCTGCCTTGCGGTAGTTTTTTATTAC
>DINC01000388.1:23809-23963 GCA_002425885.1 Spirochaetia bacterium UBA5550
TTATTAAGGGTACTATAAATGTTTTAAATGAGTGGCATCCCGCTTGTCCATAAATAAATGGTGGAAGAACCTGTTAAAAAGAATGAGAAAATGAACTTACCCGATTCTGCGGAATTGTCTGAAACTACAACTTGAAAAATCTGCTATTCAATCA
>DINC01000388.1:24045-25014 GCA_002425885.1 Spirochaetia bacterium UBA5550
GTTTTTGACTATGTGATTAATTAAGCCGATTATATTATTAAAGAACAGCTTCCTTTTTGTACAATTATAATTTTATTCGAAATTATGTTTTATCAGGTATTCGCAACAGCGGGGAGAGATTGAAAGGTCAGATGTGTCATGAAAAATGAGATAGTTGATAAAGTTTTTAAAAGAATCGTAGCTCATAATCAGAGTCTGAATCTTAATTCAATTCCGCACTCAGATACTTTTCAGAACGAAATTATATCTTTATATGGTATAACAAAAAATGAATTTGAAGTAGTGTTGAGTGTTCTCAAAGAATCCCATAAAATTCTTATCATGGAGATAGCCAAAGAGGAGCCGCGGAAGAATCTTGATAAAATTTCCNNTCAATCATTCCCCCATAGGAAAGTTTCTTAATAAAGCTCTTATGCTTGATGAATTTGAGAGGCATGTTGAAAAGAATTTCAGGGAGTTTACTGAAGAATGGAAGGATGAGAATTATACAGTTCAGCTTTCTGTTAATGAGGAATTTCTTAAAAATATAGGTAATGAGAAAAAAAATCCGGTTTCACCAAAAGTAAATGAGTCTGTTTCTATTCCCGTGAAGACTGCGGCAAGTAAAAGGGCTGTGGATTCTCCGCTTCACCAGGAGTACCAGAGTCAGAATTCCGGTGAATCGATATCGAAAATGCTTCAGATTTATGGATTCGAATTTTTCTGCAGGGTTCACCTGCGGAAGTATAATTTTGAGATCATAGAACAGGCCATTGACAGCGGAATTATCACAAGAAGACAGGATCTCACCACTTTAAAAGAGATGCGGAAACAGATGAGAGCCCATTTCGGAATTGACTCCGAGCTTGAAAAATACTATGATGATATTATGAATCTTGACAGAAAGGTGAGTCGCAGTATAGGTTTTTTAAAAAAATAGATTATTACAGAGTTCCCGGCCTCAGATTTTGATAATTTCCTGGTGATTAT
>DINC01000388.1:25061-26349 GCA_002425885.1 Spirochaetia bacterium UBA5550
TCTCCTCTTTCTGATTCCTGTGAACCTTCAGGCCAGGGAGTTCCTTAATACAGTACTTCACCTTAACTTCGGGGGGATGTATTCATTCGCTACTAACGGTGATATTCTTGACAGAGAGGAGAAGGCAATTGATCAAGCCTTCCCTGAAAATAAAAAAACTTCCCACTATGAAACTGCCTACAGTTTTACTCTGGATATTGTCCCTTTTGACCCGATAATTCTGGGGATGGAGGCGCACGCAGTTAAATTCGGTGTAAGAACCGCTTACAGGCTCCATTTCCTTCAGCAGAGAGTTAAATCCGGCGACGAATACACAGGGCAGGTGATGGATTACAGATCCTGGATGGTGGGGCCGGTGATTCATTATGCGCCTAATATTGAGGCATCTGATCTTGATTATGAATACACCTCAGACGGCGGTTTTACTCTTTACGCGCTATTCGGCAGACTAAATGGTGATTTAACTGCTTATCCTGCTATCAAGGATTATGGCGTGTCAACTCTAAACAGTAATACTGCGATTACAGGATATAAATTTGATGTGGGTATAGGCGCAGAGATTGCTCTCTGTGCCCTGAACTTCGGAATTAATCTTTACTACTCATACACAAAGATCCGAATGAATGATGCTATTTATGAAAATTCCGGTAAAGACGGGAACCTGAGGGAGGGGTGCCTTGAAATATATGTCGGCATCCCAATTGAATCTTTTATTGAGCCGATTATCCCCAGATTCTAACTATTTTTTTACGCAGGCGCTTTTGTCTTTGATATAATTATCCAGCGGGATATTCTTCGCATAACATTCATCATCAATATAAGATATTACAGAGAGAAATGTATCTTTTTCTGTGTATCCCGGTAAAACTGTAAGAGGTTTCTGCTTTTTATCCCAGAACATTGTAGTGGGGAACCCGGAAGCTCCTATCTGCCCCATGAATTGTGACGGGGTGAGGTTCTGCCCCATTACAGCAATAGTCTCCCTGTCTTTTTCCGGGTTTATTTTTATACTTACATATTTTTCATTCATGAATGCTGAAATATCGGGGTCGCTGAAAATCTGGTTTTCCATTTTTTTGCAGTAAACGCACCAGTCTGTGTAAAAATACATTATAATACTTTTCCCCTCTTTTTGAGCTTTATCCATCCCCTCTGTTATTCCATACCATTTTACTGGTATCAGGGTGGTGTTTTTTTCCCCATGAGTGCTGCTGTTTGAGCAGGAGAATACAATAAATATCAGGTTGAGTATAATTATTTTTAAAATCGGGTTTTTCATTTTTTGCTC
>DINC01000175.1 GCA_002425885.1 Spirochaetia bacterium UBA5550
ATCAGTCAGGCCTTAAGTAAATTTTTAACTAAATAAATATAACAGGTTAATGAGGTATATATATGAATGTATTAAGAGATATAATAAGCTGTATATCTGAAGATTCCCCGATAAGTGAAGTGCGCCGGGGTCTTCACTGGACAGCAGTTGTAAGCAGAAGATGCGGGCTTGCATCAACCCTTTCGCATGGCGGATGCAGCCACGGAAAATCGGATGGGATGGAAGGCGGCTTCACAGAGATGACAGCCCTTGAACTCGCGAAGCTGTCCCTTGAAGAACAGTCAAAGAAAGCGTCCCTGGGGATTGCGGCAATCAATTCTCTCCTCGATGTTGACCCTGAGAAACATGCTGGCGATGACGGGTTAAAAATCGTAAAAGATATGGGTAAAGGAAAAAACATCTCTGTCATCGGCCACTTCCCCTACCTGGATGATCTGGCAAAAGATGCAAAGAATCTCTGGATCATAGAAAAGCAGCCTCAGCCGGGAGATCATCCTGAAGAGAAAAGTGAAGAGCTGCTCCCTCAATCTGACATTGTTGTTATTACAAGCACCACTCTCATCAACAAAACTCTACCCGGCATTCTTAATCTCTGTAAGAAAGGGAGCGTGAAGATGCTGCTGGGGCCCAGCACACCCATGGCACCTGTACTCTTTGACTATGGTATAGATATACTTGCGGGGAGCGTTGTTACTGATAAAGAAACTGTACTCCGCTCGGTAAGTGAAGGAGCTTCTTTCATGCAGCTTAAGAAAAGAGGCGGTGTCCGCTTTGTCAGCATGATTAAAAATTATGATGATATTGCCCGGCGCCTTGCTTAATAGAAAGAACAGTGAAAACAAATATTTTAAAACAGGAGTCCCGTATGTCTGTAAACACAACTGACCCCCTGGATTACAAAAGCTGTATTGAAGAGGCAAGGGCTTTCCACGGAGAAGTCTGCGGCGGTATAATCATGGGTACACGTATGGCAATAAGCGGAATGAAGGCTGTTGGTATTTATGATCCGAAAGGAGAAGACAGGAAAAACCTGATGGTCTTTATGGAGATCGATCGCTGCCCAACGGATGCTATAATAGCAGTGACAGGGTGTCATCCGGGAAAACGCACATTAAAAATTCTTGATAACGGTAAAATGGCAGCCACTTTCATCAACCTGAAAACCGGTAAAGCAGTGCGTGTCTGCTCAAGGAACAGGCAGGGTGATATCATAAAGACCCGCGAAATGATTGAGAATGAACCTATGAAAGAGGATTTTACCACCTTATCAGATGATGAACTCTTTACTGTTACAGAAGTTAAGGTGCACCTTAAACCTGAAGATATGCCGGGGCGCCCTCACAAATCAGTTCCATGTGCGTTATGCGGTGAGCGTGTTCTTGACATGAGAGATGTGGAAGCTGAAGGAAAATTCTTATGCAGGCCATGTGCTGAAAAGAAAAACTATTATACAGCAGTTTAACAGGAACAGAGAAAAATGAACTCCAAATTTAAACAATCAATATGCGATATCTCTGAAATAGACTGGAATGAAGTAATACGTAACAAAAAAGAGACTCATCCAAAAACAGTTAATAGCGGGCCTGAATTCTGGAACAAACGCGCCCCGTCATTCGCTGATCACGCGGGTAAAACTTTTTACCCCGAATCATTCATAAAAATTATGAATCCTGATCCATCATGGACTATCCTGGACATGGGTTGCGGCGGAGGTACTCTTGCCATCCCCATGGCTGCAAGAGTAAGCCATATTACTGCCGTTGATTTCTCTAAAAAGATGCTGGAAATTCTAAATACCGAAGCTGAGAGACTTGAAATAAAGAACATACAAACAATCCATGCAAGCTGGGAAGACAACTGGTCTGACTCAGGAATCGGCATCTATGATGTAGCTATTGCTTCACGTTCACTGGCTGTTGATGATATTGATGCCGCGCTTACAAAACTTAACAATGCCGCCAGAAAACGAGTGATCATATCCACAGTTGTCGGCGACGGCCCATTCGACAGGAAAATGCTTGAAGCTGTGGGGCGGGAGAGATCCGCAGGTGTTGATTATATATACTTCTACAACCTCCTCTACCAGATGGGGATCCTTGCAAATATAAATCTTATTACCGAAGACAGAAACAATTCATTCAGAAGCATAGAAGAAGCCTTAGAGTCAGTGAGATGGATGTTCCAGGAAATGACTCCGGAAGAAGAAGTAAAACTTAAAAAATATCTTGAAGATCACCTTGTTGAAAGAGACGGCAGACTTCTCCTTGATTATAAGAAAAAATCAACCTGGGCAGTGATCTGGTGGGATAAATAATGAGCAGGTTACAATAATGCTTTCTAATGAAATCCTTACAGTTGAAAATGTAAACTTCAGTTACCATGACAGGAGAATTCTAAACGGAATCAGTTTCTCAGTAAAAAAAGGTGAAATCTGCGGGTTGCTGGGGTCTAACGGCTGCGGAAAAACAACCCTGCTGAAGTGTATTAACCGGATTCTGAATATTGAGTCAGGGATAATAAAAATAAACGGATGCGATATTTCAAAACTATCACGAAGTGAAATAGCAGGACTCATTGCAGTTGTACCGCAGGAACTGCATGTTGCCTTCTCTTTTTCTGTCATTCAGATGGTACTCATGGGGGGCACAGTGCGGTACGGTTTTTCAGGAATCCCCGGGAGAAAAGATTTCACTTCGGCATATGATATTCTTGAAGAGCTGAACATAGACCACCTTGCTTCACGCAGGTATAATGAACTTTCCGGAGGGGAAAAACAGATAGTTCTCATAGCAAGGGCTCTCTTCCAGAGATCTGAAATCATGCTCCTTGACGAGCCCACATCTCACCTTGATTTTAAACGTCAGCATATAATAATGGAAATGATAAAAAAAATTACAAAAGAAAGGGGGCTTACAACTCTTATAACTCTTCACGATCCAAATACAGCAGGGAGATACTGTCACAGGCTCACCATGCTTAACAGGGGTTGTGTCTGTCACCACGGCTCGCGCGATAATATATTCCATGCTGAATCTCTTGAATCAACCTACGATATGAAAATAAACATAGAGCGGACCGAATCGGGAGCCTCTTTTGTATCCCCCGCATTTGATTTAAATAAAAGATGAAAAAGAATTCACCTTTCCTGATCGTAATACTTCTGCTGATAGCGGCTATTATTTTTGCTCTGACAGCCGGGCAGTATCATATCACCCTTGAAACACTGCGGAACATAATATTACTCAAACTGACCGGGAAAACTGCGGGCGCTGAACTTGCGACGCCGGCAATGGTTTTATGGTCAGTACGTCTGCCGAGAGTTCTCATGGCATTACTTGCAGGTTCAGCCCTCTCTGTAAGCGGTGTTGTGTTTCAGGGGATAATGAGGAATCCCCTTGTTGCACCTTCATTTCTCGGAGTCACACATGGAGCCGTATTCGGCGCTTCTCTTGCCATAATTTTTTTCAGCACTGCGGCATTCTCAATTGAAGCTTCCGCTTTTATATGGGCAATAACCGCTGTAACCATTGTTTATTTAATAGGTGGACGGGGAATTAATACACTGACAACTCTTGTTATTGCAGGAGTAATAGTGTCCACATTCTTTCAGGCAGCGGGATCTCTTCTGAAGTATATAGCTGATCCTTATGAACAGCTCCCCACAATTGTTTTCTGGATGATGGGGGGGCTTAATAATATACTATGGGTACATGTAATCCGGGCATTTATTATTATATCAGCCGCCATTACAGTTATATATCTTTTCCGCTGGAAGCTTAACCTCATGGCCCTGGGAGACGAGGAAGCTCTTTCTATGGGGGTGAATGTCAAACTCCTTAGAGCAGCATTTATGCTATTTGCCACCCTGCTGGCTGCCGCAAGCAGTTCATCCTGCGGAATAATCATGTGGGTTGACCTTATTGTTGCACATATATCACGCACGATTGTAGGCCCCGATCATAAAAGGCTAATCCCTTTTGCCGCTCTTCTTGGCGGTTTTTTTCTCCTTATGACAGACACCATTGTCCGGCTCATTCCCGGCGGTGAAATTCCTATAAGCATTATAACTTCATTTATCGGAGCACCCCTTCTGGGGTATCTCCTTATGAAACAGAGCAGGCAATGGAGGGAATAACAAATGAAAAAGAAAATTATTTTTTCTCTTCTTACAATAATCTTTTCTGTTTGCATGATCTTTTTAATATTTTTCGGATTAAATTACCAGAGCACTTCGCAGGGGACGGGCGCTATTCGAATTATTACCGACATGGATGATAATCAAATTGAAGTCCCGGCAGACCCCCGTCGAATCGCATGTATGCATGCTGTATCTTCAGAAAAAATTGTAATCCTCGGAAAAGGGGACCGTCTTGTGTTGTCGATGAAACCCTCTCCCTGGATGATTAAACTTTTTCCCGAGGTGAAGAATTCCCGAATCGTAGACGCGCCATTTACCGGAAACATCGAGAGAATGCTGAACCTTAAGGTAGACCTTGTGCTCTACTCACCCTACCCCGGAGAAGCTGAAAAATATAAAGCCGCAGGGATAAAAACAGCATGCGGTTTTTCTCCGCATAAACGTCCCAGATCTATTGAAGAATATTCTGATAACTTCAAACGGCAGATAATTTTTTTCGGCGAACTGTTAGGCCCTGATGAAAAAGTAAAAGCTGAAAAATACTGTAAATATTTTGATGAAAAAACAAATAAAATCCGTTTAATAACCTCAAAGATCAGTAAAAATAAAAGGCCGGCAGTTTACTATGGAGGCCGAAGCGGAGGAATGTTACTAAGCCAGGGAAAAGCCAGTGTGATGCACTGGGATACTGAGATTGCCGGAGGCAACTTTCTTACTCAATCAATGGATAACAATTTTACAGAAGTTAATCTGGAACAGATATTCGCGTGGGACCCGGACATTATCCTTATCAGCGGATGGTGCGGCTCTACCGATGTTGTTACACACAATCCGAACTGGGCTTCTTTAAGAGCGGTCCGGAACGGAAAAGTTTATCTTATACCGCAGGGTGTTTTCGCATGGGATTTTGCCAGCGGAGAGAGCCCCCTTCTTATGATATATCTGGCCAAAATTTTTCATCCTGAATTATTTAAAAACTGGAACATCACTGATGAAATGAAAAAATTCTACGCAGAAATTTACGGCAAAAAAATATCAGATAGTGATGCTGAAAGGATATTAAACCATCTCCCTCCGATGTGATTTTTATGAAAAGTAGATTATTGAGCCTTATATTTATTATAGCCGCAACCCTCATAAGCTGCGGTGAAAAAACCGGGCCCCTGCTGTCAGGCAGCACAAGAGTTGTTACTGCTCTCGATGGAAGTAAAGCTGAAATCCCCACTTACCCTCAAAGAATGGCCTGCTTTTATAATCCGGCTTATGACAAAATAGTGATGCTGAGCAAAGGATCCCGAATAGCTCTGCTCCCCAGGGGGGTTACGCCATGGGCCCGCAAATTCTATCCGGAGCTGTCTGCGCTCCCTGTCAGCTCAACAGACGGAATTCCGGATGTTGAACGGCTTCTGCAACTGAAAATCGATCTGATCTTTTATCCTAAGGGTAAAAAAGATATGAGCAGCGTTACGCAGGCAGGGATTGCCGCTGTATGCCCGTTTAATGCTAACTATTTCCCTGCCACAATTGACGAATACACCGAAGAGTTCAAACGGCAGATTTTATTTTTCAGCGAGGTCCTTGGCGTCGAAACCGCACCCCGTGCTGAAAAATATTGCAGATACCTTGAAGAGATAACATCAAGAGTGCACTCTATTACATCGAAGATCCCTGAATCAGACAAACCACAGGTGTACTATGGGAAACTGAATGATCTCTGCTCAACACAGGGAAACAACACAATCATGAAATGGTACACCGAACTGTCAGGAGGAGTTTATCTTCCAAAAGAGTTAAACAGCTATTTTACAACAGTAAACATAGAAAAGATTATTTCGTGGAACCCTGATATAATTTTACTGGGGATGCACGGTTCATCCGGCTCTGTAAAAAACACCACCGGGCTGCATACACTCAGGGCAAATAAAACCGGTAATGTTTTTAAAATACCCACAGGTGTTTTCTGCTGGGATATGACCAGTTGTGAAACCGCCCTGCTTCCGTTATTCCTCGGTAAAAAATTTCATCCTGAACTCTTTAAAAACTGGGATATTCTAAAAGAGATGAAGAAATTTTATTCTGAAATATACGGGATCACAATAACAGAAGATGATGCACGACGGATTCTGGATGGGATGCCGCCGTTGTAATCCGGCAGAGATTTATTATTCCGGATATTATTTAATTCAAGAGGAACTGATAATGCAATTATTGTGAACGACGATGTGAAATTAAAGAAGAGAAAACCGGTTTCTGCCGCATGTATACAGTTTCGGATGGAGAAATCAGAGAACGCTTCCCGCACAGGTGGAGCGCCTGCAGCACCTCCGTTATAGAATCCATGCCCTTCTATCATGTCCACCCCGGAAGCCGGTGCCTCACAATAGGTACAGCGGGGTGTAATTTCCGCTGCAGCTACTGTTCCAATGCCCATATAGCAAAAGAGGACCCGGAACTTCAGCAGGCAAAAATGTTTAACATCCCCCCTGATGAACTTGTTGCTATGGCAAAGAGGATGAACTGCCGGAGTATAGTTTTTAATGTCAATGAACCTGCTGTATCAATTCCTTCACTTATAGAACTCTCACGTGAAGCTGAAAAAGCAGGCATAATGACAGGGTGCCTTACAAACGGTTATATGACAGAAGAATCAGCAGACATACTGGCATCAATTTTTTCTTTTTTCAATATAAGCCTCAAAGGATTATCTGACAGCTTTAATAAAAATTTCATCGGGATCAGTTCATCAAAACCTGTGTTGAGAAATATCAAAAGGCTTGCAAAGGACCGTTATATCGAAATAACAACCCCTGTTATACAGGGGGAGAATGACAACGAACTGAACAACATGGCTGAATTTATTGCAGGTATCAACCCGTCCATACCCTGGCACGTATTCAGGCTCCTCCCCGAGGATGAAATGAAAGATGAAGATTATCCTGATATAAACTTCATTGATAACGCATTGACAGAGGCAAGAAAAAAACTCCCCTACATCTATTTCCATAACTTTGTCGGTTCAGACTGGGTAAATACGATATGCCCGGCATGCGGAGATGTTGTCATTGAAAGGTTCAGCCTTGGGTGTGGAGGGGATAAGCTCAAAACAGATCACACAATAGAGGGATGCTGCAAATCTTGCGGCAGTGAAATACATTTACTAAGCAGAAACCTGAAATAAAAAAACAGCAGGAGAAACTCAATGAGCACTGCAATAATTGATGCCCGGGGCTGGCAGAGCAGCTTCGACCTGAAAACCGGAGAAAAAGTAGATCCGGAAAGCGATGCACAGAGAATTGTGAAAGAGGTGCTTCAGAAACACCCGTATCCGGGCGACATGGACAAGGGAAGCAACCGCTGGGTCAGCGATACAGCGTTTGAACTTATTGATAAATATATGCCCCGGTTCGTTTTTCTATCTTACGCGGCACAATATTTTTCTTTAAGATATACCCCCATGACAGATGAAGCACGCTCATCTATCATCGCCGGTGCTTTCCGTGAAGCGGAACGCTTTGCTGAAGTTTCAGGCTATACTACAATAATTGTCGGAACCGGAGATATGACCCCCCTCATAGACAATATTGATATAACCAGGCTTGACGGCCTTGCTTTATGTACAAACTGGTCAGCAAGATACGCCGGTCTGTACGAACCGAGTGATAAAGACATGACACTGTTGAGTTCACACCCCTTCATAGAAAAGATAGTTCCACGGGAGGAGGTTGTCAGGCTCTTTAATGGTTCCCCTGATCAGGCTCTAAGAGTTCCGGAATTTCTCATGGTGGCCCGCAGAGGTTACGCATTCAAGGCACTCAGCCCAACAATGAAAACACCGGTTATGATCCCCTCTGATAATTTTACTGTACCTGTTTCTCTGCCGGGGTCAGAAATTAGTGACATTACCTGCATCAGGGGTGAGATTGAAAAGCTGATTTCTGACAGAAATATTGCTCTCATCATTCTCGAAGGTGCAGGAATTAACGACTTCCCTCTCCCATACAGATCATGCAGTAACGGGAAGGAGTGGTTCTCCTATGAAACTGGTGACGCCCAGTATCTCACAATATCAACCGGCGAACACCGCTTCTTTGATTATCCTAAAGGCTATAAGTATTACGACGAGACCGATGTTAATAATGACTTCCCCTTCTCCGGTTACTTTAAATCGATTCCGGAAAATACTTTTGCCTCCTCTTTTCCGGAAAGGAGTATTGCAGTCGGGAACAAAAGCATGTTCATGCACATGGTAACAGGGGCGGATATATCCATTGAATGCTTTTCACGGAACATGTTTAACCAGGGTACAATGGCAGTAATACATCGCGATAATAAGTAATAATGAGATAAACAAATGATCCATATAATCTGCGGTGAAATAAACCAGGGTAAAACAGCCAGAATTAAATCTGTTTATGAAGAGAATATGAAGGGAGATGGTTTTATTACTGAAAAAATAATTACTAATTCAATCTTCTGCGGCTATAAAATCTCGCGCCTAACTACAGGTGATTCTGAAATCCTTATACTAAGAACCGAGTTCTTCCCTCTTGACGAAACGCCATTTTTAACAAAAGGCTCCTTCAGTTTTTATGAGAAGGGCTTTATCTTTGCCTCTTCAATAATTGATGATATTATAAACAACAATATCAATCCTGTATTCATTGATGAAATAGGAGCCATTGAACTGGCAGGTAAAGGATTACACGATTCTTTCAGAAAAATTCTTCTGGCTGATAAAACAGTTTATATTACAGTCCGTAACTGCTTTGTGAAAAAAGTAATCTCTTTATTCTCTCTGAAAAAATATGCCTTGATCAGAATTTAAGCTACTGTTACAAACTATTCTGAATATTTATCAGAAGGAAATAATGCAAAGAATTAAATTTTTTATTTCATCTCTGCTGTTTATAACTCTGCTCATTGCTGAGATATCCGCACCTGTTCACGGTAAAAGTGCCGCAGTAAAAAAATATACGCCATGGCAGTTCGCAGTTATAAGCGACACCCAGAATAACAGCCGCGAGGATTCAAACAAAGAATGCGTTAATGAAGAGATTCTTGAACTGATTGCAGATGATATCGCGGATATTAAACCGGATTTTGTTCTTGTTTCAGGGGACCTTGTAAACGGATGGCTTCGAAACGGCAATACTCCTTATCATACACAATACAGGGAGTGGAAAAAAATTATGAAACCTGTTTTCCGCAAAGGAATTAAAGTTTATACTGTACGGGGCAATCACGACAGCGGGCCCGAACGGGTAGCTTTACGTCCGCTTCCGAAACATCTTGAACCCGGGAAAAAATCCCTTTCAAAACTTAAAAAAAGTTTCAAAAGGGAAAACATCAGAAAATATATACCATGGAACGGCCCCCGTAAAGAGAAAGGCCTGACCTACAGTTTTATTCATAAAAATGCCCGCATCATCGGTCTCGACCAGTATACAAACGGGCAGCATAAAATTAATCAGGCATGGATGAACCGGCAGGTATCGGGAAAAAAGAAAACACATCTCTTTGTATTCGGTCATGAACCTGCATTTGGAACAGATTATCCGGACAATCTATCCTTTTACAAAAAAAAACGGGACCTGTTCTGGAACAGTATTGGCAAAGGGGGAGGAAAGGTTTATTTCTGCGGTCATGATCACTACTATAACCGTTCACTTATTCATGACAGCCGCGGCAACGGGATATGGCAGATTATCGGCGGTACCGGGGGAGGTAAACTGCAGAAATGGTCAGGAAACTATAAGGAGAGCAGAAGAGTCATGTGCGAATACCACAACAGTGACCACTACGGCTATATCCTGGTTACTATTGACAATGCAAAAGCAACCATAGAATGGAGAGCACTCATTGATGTATCTGACGGTGATTGGGAGGTTCTTGATTCTTTCAGCTATTCAGCAGGGAAAACCTCAAACCGTTAATATAGAAATAATTATTCTATTTGAACCTTTCATCAGATAAAATTTTCTCAGCCTTATAAGTGTTCCCTTCGAACCACCCCTTCCTGACATTTTCACATATTTCAAAATCGGGAACATATGGTTTAATGTCAATAACCGGTGTCCCGTCAAGCATGTCAACACCGCGGATCTTTAAAATATTCTCATTCACTGAAACAAGTTCCACAAGCGAAAGCCCCACGGGATTGGGCCTGGCCGGGGATCTTGTGGCGAAAATTCCTCTTTCAACTGTATCGAGAAAAGGTATTACTTTCAGTTTCGGTTCTCTCACCATGTTAAGAAAAAATATAACATAGATATGTGAAAAACCTTCTAAATCGGAAAGCCCTTCTTTATATTCATCCGATATTATTATTTCAGCTTCAACATCTTTTGAAGCAGAGGTCTGCACAGGCATATTCTCAACGGTTTTATATGGTGAATGTACGACCCCTATGGAATTAAACTTTATCTCCATGTAATCCCCTCTTTTC
Source organism: Spirochaetia bacterium UBA5550 (assembly GCA_002425885.1). GTDB lineage: Bacteria > Spirochaetota > UBA4802 > UBA4802 > UBA5550 > UBA5550. The sequence continues at coordinate 10,584 of DINC01000175.1, forward strand.
TTTAAAGCTGAGAAACAGGTTTTCCCTTTACCTGCTACTGTCAAGAACCTTAATCCGGCGTTTATAGCGTTTTACGGGGAGCAATAGATAGCCGGAGGAATTACCATAATCTAAAAACTTTTATTTCAGCGTAGAAAGATTCTTGTAAAAAGCTCTGTATTCATGTAAATTCAAATTATCAGTCAATGAAACTACTAACTCAGGAGGTCATATGTCACTCTGCCTGGTTTATATAACAACACCGACTATTGAAGAGGCTGAAATTATCGGAGGGAACCTTGTCTCCAGAAAGATTGCCGCATGCGTGAATATTGTGGACGGGATGAAATCAATATATAACTGGGAGGGGAAAGTTGAACATGGCAGCGAGGTGATACTAATCGCTAAAACAAAAATCGCTCTTGTGAACGAGCTTATCGAAAACGTGAAAGCTCTTCACTCGTATGACTGCCCCGCCATTGTTGCAATCCCCATAATTGACGGCAGTGAAACCTTTCTCAACTGGATACGGAACGAGACAAAATAGTGCTAATATATCCCGAAGGGGCACTTTTCACCCGGAGAGATTTTTATTAATTATTGACAAACTTTAAGGCATTAATTCAAATGCAACAACCAATTAACCCGGAGGATCACGTGGGAAAGCAGTATAAACCTGTTGTAAAAAGAAAGCGGGCAAAAAGAAGACTTAAAAGAAAGAAAAAAGAATTAAAAGCCAAGCTCGCAGGTAAATAGGGGACCTTTTTCAGGGTCTCCCCTATCTATTAACCTCATTTATCTCTGACCGGAATTATTTCAAAACTATCTCCTTTTATTAAAAGAGCTTCCGGATTTTTGAAATTTTTTCTGTCAGTGAACCTGATCCAGTAGCCTTTCCCCCTTAATTCAGGAATAAAAAGAGCAGCCTCACTGTTTGCAGATAAAGTATCGCCTTTTTCTCTTATAAAAGCTATAAAACCTTTTACCCCCTCTTTTTCAGCAATTGCTGAAGCGAGAATTGCCAGCTCCTCAGTTGAACCCCCCTGTGAAAGCATAACATCCACGGGGAAACGCGGATTAAAAGTAACCCCTTCTTCAACATTATAATGTTTCTTAATATAATTCTGAATTGCATCGATTCCGGTCTGCATATCTTTTGACTCTGTTTCAGAGATCCTTTCAATCCCCCCTTTTTTTCTCAGTACTTTCAGCATGCTGTTATACCATACTGAAAATCCGCTGTCATCCGCCATATATGCCGCTGAAACTGATCCTTTCTCACTGTTTTTATAATTAAACTTTTTTGAAACTCTATACACAGTCTCCCCGTTATTTCCCCCTGCTTCACCGGGAATTCTCTTTTCCATGAATGTAACAACGGGCCTGATATCTTCAGATATTACCTCCAGCATTATTTCTGAAATATCCTCACCTTCACGCTTAAGTTCAGTATCCTTCATTAAATAAAAGGGGTACCGATCATACTCTGAATAGCCTGTGTATTTTAATACAACGAAATCCCCCTTATCTTCTTTTTTCAGTTTAACTGATATTTCACCATTTTTTGGAGATATTTCATAGGCCAGAGGTGCGGCCTCCCCTCCCCGGCAACGCAGAGCATAGAGCACCTTCAGCTCTTTAAGCTTCAGCAGTGCAAACTCACCCTTTTCAGCAAGGGCTGCGGGGATAATCTCCTCACACTCTGTCATATATTTTCCATTTGCAAAAATCCTCACAGTGACCTTGCGCTTAATCCCGTTCCACAAAAACTCCGGATGGAAATCTGTATATCGCCCTGAATAAAAAATGCTCCCTTTACCACCCGCGTTTTCAAAAATATCCGCAGCATCCCGCATCTCCCGCAGATCACCCCTTATACTTAAACCCTTTTCCCAGTACAGAACAGGATCAAGCCCCGCATCCATCTCGGAATTCCCCATATAATAAAAGTAAAGCGGGTCCCCGGTTGCCGCAATCTTTTCCAGAAGATACCTGCGCCATTGAACCGGAGTGGATAGACTCTTCTCAACTTCAGATGCAAGACTCCGGAAGGAAGGGACATCCTCAAATTTTTCACAGTAACGTCGCGCAGCCCTCTTCTCTCCTTTATTCATGAGGAGTTTTATGTAAGCCTTCGCTGTGTCATACCTGCAGTACCCGAAATGAATTTTATCCATTGCAGCAGCAAATTTTTTTTCATCCCCGGACATATAAAAGTCAGCCATCCACTTCATGTAATAGTCTGAACCGGGGAACTTTTTTCTGTATTGCGAAACTGTTTCTATAAATTCACTCTCGCGTCCGCTGCTGATGAGACGGGGGATAATTGTGTGATAGCTCTCTCCGCCGGAGAATCCGGCCAGAGACTTAATTTTGCATGATGAGAATATCTCTTCATGCGTATAGCTCCCGCTATTGCCTGCACCTGTAATGTCCGGTTTAAGTTCTTTATTTTTCAGATCAGTTATAATTACTCTGTAAAAGGTATCCTCCCCCTCCTGATTATCAGCAATTTTGAGGAGGAGAGTATAATCTTTTATACCCTTCACAGTGACCCCGGTAAGAGACTCCACACCCGGAATCCCCGAACTCATAACTTCACCTTTATTTATAAAAAGCCTGAATGCCCCGTTTGTGGCAACCCAGATCCTCACCGGTTCATCTACTGAAAAAGAGGCAGCTGCATACAAGACACCTCTCCGTTCCGGAATAAATCCGAAGGGATAGACTCTCCTCCCCCGCTTAACCTTAATCGATTTGAATTCAGAAAAGCCGGCGCCGCTCTCCGGAAGGAAGGGATAATACATATCAGCCTTTCCGAATTTCTGCCAGGGCCCGCATATAAGCCACTTATCAATTCCTTTATAAAGCGGATCACTGTTGCCTCTGTTATTCTCCAGTGATTCAGCGGAATTAATAAGCAGAAATATCAGGGGACTCCCCGCATCCCCTCTCTCTCTTATATAATCCGCGCATGTGCGGAAAAGTTTTGCAGTTTTATCCCTCCCGGCCTCGCGGGAGAGTTCCATGAGTTTAATTATATTTGTGCAGGAGTTTACACCTTTCGGATCTTTTAAAAGCTCTGATGAAAGTTTATTATACAGAGAGAGTGTGTCCTCTTCACCGGAGAAGAGACCCCCCTTTTCCGCGAAAGCGGGGGTGAGAGCTGATGTAATAATTATTATTGCTGATATTATTTTCAGGGTAAATTGCATAAGTTCCATTATCCTTTTTGTGTTAACGATAAGTATTTGACACGGTTAATTTATCTCATATATTAAAATAAAGTACAGTACAATTCACGGAAAAAAATGTTAAGAATATATCCCCTGTCCCAGAGAAAATCCCTCTCCCCCATCTGCGCCTACTGGTCTTTCGCCACATGGTACACAAAGAGGAACATCCCTTTCTCAGCAGTTATGAATGAGTACAGAAAAAGATCAGATATGGAGGAGTATCCTTATACTTTCATTGCATTATCAGGGGATCTTCCGGTTGGAATGGTTTCAATTAAGGAGAGCGAACTGGCCAGGCGCGAGGAGCTCTCCCCGTGGCTATCGGCTTTATATGTGGCTCCGGAATACAGGGAGCAGAGGATCGGAGAGAGACTTATCAACACAGTAATCGATGACTGCCGGAAAAAGAAGATGAAAAGAATATTTCTCTTTCTCGACAGCCGTAACCTGTCACGGCTTGAGAGGTATTATACGAAAAGGGGATGGATCTACTACGACGATGAAACAGATTCGGACGGGAACAGGACGAAAATATTTTTTTATGAATTGCAATAATGCAGAAATAAAAATTGATTTTGGATTAATATGGTAATATAGTATTTCCTGAAATCACCTCAAGGAGAAATATATGAAAACTAAAAGAATAATGGTTCAGTTTTTTATTATCTTTCTCACATTTTTTATGGCAGGGTGCGGAACATTACTGAATGTGAAGAAAAATCAGCTGGCAGAAATTAAAAAAGTCGCAGTTGTAAGCGTGTACTGCCCGGCCGCAATTACCATAGATAATCAGCGCCAGGCTCCGGTATTTTATGCTGTTGATGCAACAGTTCAATCCGGGATGAGATCACAGGCTGCGATAAAAGAATTCAAACCTCGCGGGACAATGCTTCTGAACAAATCGCAGAATGTAATGGTTGAAAAACTTTCTAAAAACTTCGGGTGGCAGATAACACCGGTTAGTTCCTCTGCTAAAAATAACGCCTACAAAAGTCTTGTTTTATGGTCAGATAAAAACAGTAAGAACTTTTCTCTCATTCATATGCCGCTGAACGATTCAGCCCTGCTATGGATAAACAAGGATGAAGCTGAATTAAAAAAACTGTCCGCTGAGTTCTGCGCTCTTACAGGATCGGATGCGGTTCTGTTCCTCTCCTTTGATTTCGCATATTCAAAAAGCTGGTTTAAAGGATCAGGGGTATCTGCAAAAGCCAGAACTTTTATAGGGATGCAGCTTGTTGACAAAAAAGGGGAAATAGTAATCTCAACCCCCAGGGCTGACGAGAGGGAAAGAGACTTCTCTGAAATGGCGGATACCACAATGCCTCTTAAAGGCTGGACTGCTGATATCAATGAAACTACAATAAAGACCTTTGATTCATCAATTGAAAACAGCACCGCAAAAGTCATTTCAATGCTTAAAGCTTCAAAATAGACAAAGATGATAATCCCGCGATCCCGTAAAACCGGTTAATCGTGGTGATGATGTCCGTGATCATGGTGATGATGTGTATGATTATGCCCGTGCCCGTCGCCGTGGTCATGCGCGTGACCCTTCTTGTGAGAAATTCCGTGTTCTATAAAATGCACAATCTTTCCGACATTCGTCCCCTGTGTTGCTGATACTTCAAGGATATCGGTTTCCCTGTTCAGGGCGCGGACCTGTTCATAGAATATATCCCTGTTGAAATTCGTAGCGCCCATAAGGTCAGTTTTGTTAAGAACAATAACATCAGCCTTGCTGAACATTACCGGATATTTATGCGGCTTGTCATGACCCTCTGTAACAGAAACAACCATCATCACATTATCCTCACCGAGAAAGAAATCCGCAGGGCATACCATGTTTCCTACGTTTTCAATGATAAGGCAATCGATCTTATGAAGGTCAAAGTTCACAAGGGCGCGCTCAAGCATTGCAGCCTCAAGGTGACATATGCTGTGAGTATTTATCTGATGTATTGTAACAGGAAATTTTGCAAGCCTGTCAGCATCTGCGGTACCCTGCATGTCACCTTCAATTACTCCAATCCTGTACTTTTTGGTGAGTTCAGGGAGCACCGCTTCAAGGATGCTTGTTTTCCCTGAACCGGGAGCGCTCATTATATTCAGCACATAAATCCCGTGGTCATCCATGTTCCCCTTTATATTCGCTGCAAGCTTATCATTCTGATGGAGAAGGTCCTTCTCAAGTTCAACGTAGTGCATTTTTATCTCCTAACTTTCAATATCTATAGATTCAACATACATCCTGTCACCGGTGATTACCCGCACGGCTCCTGAACCGCAGCTGCCGCATTTAAAGATATAATCCTCGATCTCCGTATCCTTTCCGCATTCACTGCAGTTCACCACAGCTTTTTCAGTACGGATATTTATCCTGGCATTTTCAAAGACTGTCCCCTTTTTTGCAACCTCCATTGCAAACTCAAGTGAGTCAGGAACAACAGAGCTGAAACTGCCGACAACAATATTAACCTCATTGACCTTTGTGGAACCGTTGCTCTTTGCGGCCTCCTCAACGATTTCACAAACACTCATTGCAAGACTCAGCTCATGCATTGTACACCCCGTAAATAGCCTGACCGGCGGATATCCCCGCATCATTTGAAGGGATCTTCTTATTAAAGAGAACCGTGAGCCCCTTTGACGCAAGCCTTTTTTCTGTCTGTTCAAGCATTATTCTGTTCTGGAAAACCCCTCCGCTCAGAAGGACTGTACCTATCCCCTTTTTAGAGCATACAAGAGCCGCAGTGACTGCGCCTGCCTCAGCCAGTGAATTATGGAAAAGCTTTGCAATATAAGGCAACTCTTCCCCTTTCTGCAGCATTGAAAAATTTTCATTTATAAGAAATTTCGAATCAATAGAAAAAACTCCATCTTCACAGACCTGCGGGATAGGGATGAAATCCTCAGTATCAGATTCCAGGGCCATTTTTTCAAGGTATATTGCGGCTTCAGCTTCATAAGTAACATCTCTTCTGAACCCCAGGAGAGATCCTGCTGCATCAAAAAGCCTCCCCGCGCTTGATGTCAGAGGGGAGAAAGACCTGTTGCCCGAAATTGCGTAAATATTATCGCGCAGATTCTCATCCACCCATGAACATGCCTCATCAAATCTCCCCCTGTCGAGCAAACCTGAAAGAATCCGCCAGGGCTCCTTTATTGCACGCTCTCCGCCGGGGAGAGGGAACTGTGAAAGATGTCCCCTTCTCTCAAAAGAATGAAGATCGCCGGTTATTATCTCCCCGCCCCAGATGGTTCCGTCCGTTCCATATCCTGTTCCGTCAAAAATTATCCCCGCTGCTTCACCCTGCACACTGTTTTCATAATAGCATGAAAGGAAGTGAGCATAGTGATGCTGCACTCTCAAGAGCTTAATATTTTTTTTCACAGAGTATTCAACTGCAAAGGACGTTGATTCATAATCGGGATGAAGGTCCGCAACAACCGCATCAGGCAGCACATCGTAATACCCGAGCATTTCATCTATAGTTTCGCAGAAGTGCGTGAATGTCTCCGGAGTCTCCAGATCGCCTATATGATTGCTTGTAACAAGGTTGTCCTCTGAAGCAACAGAGATATTGCTCTTAAGCTCGGCGCCCACTGAGAGTATCTTCTTCGGTGCAGATTCAGGGAGCTTTATCGGGAATGGCATTGTTCCGCGTCCCATCCTTATATTAATATCCTCACCTTTATAAACCCTGGAGATACTGTCATCAGCACGTTTTAGAATTTTTCTGTTATGCGTGAGATACACATCAACAATTCCATCAAGCTCCTGCTTTGCCTTATCATCATCTATAATGAGAGGATCGCCGGAGATATTAGCGCTTGTCATAACAAGTGGTATATCAACACGGTCAAGTATAAGCTGATGCAGAGGAGTGTACGCAATCATGATCCCCAGGTAGCCGTTGTCCGGCGCGATATTCTCTGCAATGCCGCTGCCTGTTTTAAGCTTCACAATTACAATTGGAGAAACTTTCGATTTCAGAAGCTTCTCCTCTTCAGGGGAAACACCGGCGTACTGACGTGCTGCTTCAACTGACCTGAACATGAGCGCAAAGGGTTTGCCCGGCCTTCTCTTCCTTTTGCGGAGGAGAGCAACTGCGTCATAATCAATCGCAGAACATGCTATATGGTAACCCCCAAGCCCCTTGATCGCCGCGACCTTCCCTGCAAGGAGCGCATCAGCAGCTTCATCAAAACCTTTTACAGCAGGGCCGCACACAGGGCATGAAAAGCCCTCAATGTGATACCTGCGGTCATAGGGATCATTGTATTCACCGGCGCACTTTTCGCAGAAGGGGAAATCAGACATGGTGGTATTTTCCCTGTCGTAGGGCATATCCTTCATATATGTGTATCTGGGCCCGCAGTTTCCGCAGGTGATGAAAGGATATCTGTATCTCCTGTTGCCGGGATCATTAAACTCCCCACGGCACTGATCACACATAGCTATATCAGGGGGAATACTGAACCGCGTGGGGCCGTTCTCTTTGCTTTCAATTATTATGAATGATTTTTCATCAGGGAGAGCGGGTATAGGCTCTTCATTAAAATATGCAATAAGCGCATTAGGGGGGAGAAATGTCCGGAATTCATCAATATACTTCTGAACAGATTTTTCAGGCCCCTGAACTTCAATTTCGACAGAATCACGGGTGTTGGCAACAGTACCTGAAAGTCCGCGCAGGGCCGCTTCCTTTGCAATTGCCGGCCGGAACCCCACACCCTGAACAATACCCTTTACCGTAATTCTCCGTCTTGCAATATTATCTGACATAAATCCCTGCCCGGTCAATATACGGTAATTAGAGAAAAATTAAGATTATTTGTAAATACTTTGTTTTAAAAAAGGAGGATTAATCAGAAGTTAATTTTGAATCCCTTCTCTCTAAACAGCCTTACACAGGAGTAAACAACTTCAGCATCAAACATTGTTCCGCTGTTTTGCTCAAGCTCCTTAAACGCGGCATCTATTCCGAGAGCTGCCCTATAGGGCCTGTGGGAGGCCATGGCCTCAAGAACGTCAGCAACTGCGATAATCCTTGCCTGAATAAGAATCTGGTCCTCTTTAATCCCGTTAGGATATCCTGTACCGTTGAATTTTTCATGGTGCTGAAGAACTATATCCGCTATTGGCCAGGGAAAATCTATATTCTTTAAAATATCATAGCCCATCTGGGAATGAGTTTTGATAAGTGCAAACTCAATTTCGTTAATCCTTCCCGGTTTATTAAGTATCTCCGCCGGTATGGCTATCTTCCCCAGGTCGTGGATCTGACCCGCAAGATTAACGCTCTCAATAATATCACGCTTAAGCCCCATATCCTTGGCAATCTCTTTCGCAATATCAGCAACCTTTTTCTGGTGTCCCGCAGTGTAAGGGTCCCTTGTTTCAACGGTTTTTGTTATAGCCTCAATTGTTCCGTACATGGCGCGGGAGAGAGTATGGAGTGAACCCCTAAAACTGTAAAGTAAATTACGCATTTTCAAGTGCAAGTCTGTACTCCACCGGTGTCATATATCCGATAGCAGAATGAGGCCTTAAATTATTATAAATCCTGATAAACCTGAATATTGATATAGCCGATTCTTCTTTGCTGTCATAATCTGATATGTTTATTTCCTGCCTCTTCACAGTTTTATTAAGAGATTCTGCATGAGCATTCTCATAGGCATTCCCGACGCACATTGAAATCTTCATCCCAATTTTATTAAGCCGATCAATATATGCTTTTGAACAATACCGCACATCGGCATCGGTATGATGAATACAACCTCTTAAATCCCTGTTGCTGCATGCATCCTCTAAAGCACTGAGAACAAGTGCTGTATCATTCTTGTCAGAGACGGCTTTACCGATAACCTCTCTGTTATGACGATCCATAAGTTGTGCAAGAAAATGATCTTTTCCGTTTATATCATATGCAGTTACATCACCGACAACTACCTGATTGATATTGTCGGTAACTATATCATTCGCAATATTCGGGTACTTCAAATATTTATGCCTTGAATCGGTTGTAGCAGGCACGTATCTCCTTGTTTTACGGCATAAAAGGCCATTCTCCCGCATAATCCGGCTTGTCCTCTTATGGTTGATTTTAAGTCCATTACGGTTCAATATAGTCGTGACTGGCCGATAACCGGACTCCGGCAGTGCCTCTATTATTTTTTCTATCTCACGTTTAACTATCTCATCTTCATCTGATTGTTTATCTTTTGGTTTATAGTAATACGTGGAAATACTCATACCTAAAGCCCGGCAGCTCATTTCGACTCCAAAGTGCGGGGCGAGATGGTTCCGGATAAACGTTCTTTTTTCTTCAGTTGTTCCATTATTTTTTGAGTTTTTTTTAGTATGTGTATTTGTATAGCCTGATCGCTTACTATTTCCTCAAGCTCTTTTATCCTTTTCTGCTGCTCTATATAATCCTTATTGTCTGTTACTGTCAACACCATCTGTGTCTGGTCACGCCACTTGTATAAAGTCGTCGAAGATATACCTTCACGTTTGGATATCTCACCTGCGCTTGATAGCCCTGATGCAAGCTCAAGCCCTATTTTCTTCTTGAATTCTTCACTGTGTCTTTGTCTTTTTATCATAGTCATACCTTCCTAATTCTGATTATTTTGTCACTCCAGTTTTAGGGGTGCAGTCCA
>DINC01000271.1 GCA_002425885.1 Spirochaetia bacterium UBA5550
GAATGTAAGCAGGCTCGAAAAAAACAACGATATAAACGGGCTTCTTAAATGCCTTGAGAGCAGTAATGAAGATACAAGATACAGCGCATTTGTGGCCCTTGCTCATGGCAAAGAGATAACCGGGGAGGTTTCCGCTAAACTTAAAAATATGGTGCATGACCCTGACCCCTGGGTGAGAACCCTTGCGGTTCTTAAGTTTGCGGAACTCGGTGACAAGGGGGTCTCAGATTCACTTCTTGACATCATGGATGAGGGTTCTGTTAATAACAGGATTGAACTTATGAAAATCATAGCATCCCGGGGAGCAACCGAGGATCCGGGGATACTTCAGTCAGTTGTAATCGCTCTTGGCGACAGAAAAGAGGTGGTTAAAATGGCTGCGATTAAAGCTGCTGCAGCTACAAAGAGCAGACATCTGATGCAGTACCTTGGCGATCTGCTCCATTCGAAACACCACAAGGTCAGGATGAAAACTGCAAGGGCTCTTCATGATATAGGAGGTGAAGTTAGTGCTGATTATCTTATCGGGCTCCTGGCGGACAAAAATGAAGATGTACAGACTCTTGCAAGATCTTTTCTCTCTGTAATGGAAATTGATTATGTTAAGAAAGCTCTGTATGATGCGGACTTCAGGAATCTCATCGCAGGTATTGGGGGCAGGGTGCCTGAACGTGAAAAAACAGCACAAAGGATCGGCGCTGAGAAGATCAGGGAGGGATTACCTCTTCTGCACAGGGCTTGCAGGGATAAGTACAAGGGTGTGAGAATTGCAGCGCTTAAATCGATGTCTGTATTTAAAGAGCAGGCTTCAATTGAATTCGCCGAAAAACTGCTGGGTGATAAATTCTATGATGTCCGGATGGAGGCGCTTCATACCCTTTCTGCAATAGGGGGTATCCGCGCTGAAAAGGCTATGGGCATCGCACTGCACGACGGCAGTAAAGAGGTCAGGGAACTTGCGGAGAGGATACTTAATGTGAAATAAAATTACAGAAGCTTCCCGCCAAGAAGCAGCTGCGCTATACTGAAATAGAGAATTAACCCTGTGACGTCAACTATGGTAGCCACAAATGGCGCTGAGGATGTCGCAGGGTCCAGCTTAAGCCTCTTTAATAAAAGAGGGAGCATTGACCCTGAAAGAGTCCCCCACATAACAACACCTATAAGAGAGAACATAACAACAAATCCGATACTGAGCCAGTAAGGGCCATAGATGCCGCTTATAGACTGCCACAGCCATATTCTGATAAAACCGATACTCCCCAGTATAAAACCCAGGATAAAACCGGAGATGAGTTCCCTTTTCATTATCTTCCACCAGTCACTGAACCCGAACTCCTTCAGCGCAAGGCCCCGGATAATAAGTGAAGTAGCCTGTGAGCCTGAGTTACCACCGCTTGAAATAATCAGAGGTACAAATAGCGCCAGTACAACTGCTTTGGAAATGTCCCCTTCAAAATGGCTCATTGCTGATGCTGTGAGCATCTCCCCGAAAAAAAGGACTATAAGCCAGATTGCTCTCTTCCTGATGAGGTCAAATACTGATGTCTGCATGTATGAGTCATCCAGTGCCTCGATACCGCCTATCTTGTGGATATCCTCGGTTGTCTCCTCTTCGGCGACTTCGAGTATGTCATCAATGGTTACTATACCGATGAGACAGCCGTCATTGTCAATAACGGGGAGCGCGTAGCAGTCGTACTTTCTGAAAATATTAACAGCGATCTCCTGGTCGTCTGTTGCATTCAGTGACGGGAATTTATAGTCCATCAGTTTTGCTATCTGCTTTTGCGGAGGCGAGAGGAGTATCTGACGGATCGTGAGATCGTCCACAAGTTTGCCATCTTCATCTATTACATATATTACATCAAGGGTTTCACTGTCTTTCCCGTATTTTCTGATCTTTTCAAGAACATCTTCAATTGTTACATCCTCTTTTACAGAGATATACTCCGGAGTCATAAGTCGTCCGACGCTCTCTTCCGGATAACCGAGAAGCGTTCTTGCAATCTCCCGCTCCTCCTTTGAAAGAAGCGAAAGCATATTCTTTACAACTGAATGGGGGAGCTCTTCAAAGAGCGATGTACGGTCGTCAGGGGAGAGGTCGTTAATAATTGCCGCGATCTCTTTATTCCCCATGGATTCAAGGATAATCTTCTGAGACTCAACAGAGAGGTATTCAAATACAGGTGTTGTCAGCTTTTTCGGGAGGAATCTGAAAACTACAAACTGGGTGTCTTCAGGAAGGTCAGATATAAGCTCTGCAAGGTCAGCAGGGTGCCATTCACTCATTATCTCTTTCAGAGTTCTGAAATCTTTTGCTTCAATAAGTTCAAGTATTTCAGGGAGTAAAAGTGTTCCAAACATACAGCCCCTCCGGAATATAGAAAACAGCGGACAATAACAGCATCATGTTTTATCGGTATAGAAAGCAAGGATATTATTTCTGCTGCTGAAACTTTATTATTCGCCACCGTTCTAATTTAAAATTAAATGTCATCCTGTGGTGTAAGTCAAAATATATTTACTAAGGGAGACTATCAAATCTGAAGGAAGGCGTAGAGGCCGGCAGGCAGAAACAAAAAAAGGCTCTATGCCACTGCATAAGGAGCCTTTTCTGCTTCAGTTTATGGAATCGGGATTAAACCCGTCCATAAAAAATTATAGTCAGCTGACTTTTCTTTTGTCAGCTTTCATTGAGCATCCGACAACGTATACTGCACCGCCTTCAGCCTGCGTGGTTACGTGCTGCTGGTTCTGTTTCCAGTACTTGCATATTACAAAACCGTGTTTGTAGCTCACATGATTGGGGCATTTTAAACATGTTTCAAGCTTAGTCACATTTTTTCTCCGTCAGGATTTTTTTTATTTATACCGGGACATTAAAGATGTCGCCTCTGACAGTATTATGTCCTCAAAATAGATTTTTTTTGTCAAGAAAAGAAAAGCAAAAAAAATCCGTTCAGGCGGAAAGGGTAACAGTAATAATCCCCTGAATCATGAGTAATATGGAATGGTCGTCATATAATATAATCGCAACAAATAAGAAAAAATTTTGCTAAAATCGTGAAAAATATTGACTTTTAATCTATTATTCGTTACTTAAGGTTAATATTATTACGGAGGCAATTCTATGAGCACTATGACCAATACTAAAGCAAAGGCTTTCACAATAAACGATTTCAGAACAAGAAAGGAGCAGGGTGTCCCTATTACCATGGTTACCTGTTATGAATATTCATTAGCCCGTATAGTTGATGAGACACCGATAGATACAATTCTGGTGGGTGATTCTCTCGGTAATGTTATTGCAGGGTACGAGACAACCATCCCTGTAACTGTTGAACAGATGATATACCATGCAGAAATTGTTAAGCGCGGCGCTCTCTCCAAGTTTGTTGTCATTGATATGCCTTTTATGAGTTACCATATATCTGTTGAAGACTCCCTCCGTAATGCAGGCGAGATGATGAAGAAAACCGGCGTGAATGCAGTGAAGCTTGAAGGTGGTAAGGATTTCTGCCCTGTTGTAAAGGCTCTCACAGCGGCATCGATCCCTGTTATGGGGCACCTGGGGCTCACTCCGCAGTCTGTGCATAAGCTCGGCGGGTATTCAGTACAGGGGCGCGAAGAGGATAAAAGGAAACAGCTTATTGAGGATGCAATTGCAATTCAGGAAGCGGGAGCATTCTCTCTGGTGCTGGAGAAAGTCCCGGCTTCACTTGCCACGGAAATTTCGAAGAAACTTTCAATTCCCACAATCGGTATTGGTGCAGGTAACGGATGCGACGGACAGGTTCTGGTAATAAATGACCTGCTGGGCATGGACCAGGGTTTCCACCCTAAATTTGTGAAAAAGTATGCTGACCTCTACACTATTTCAAAGAATGCACTTGAATCTTACGACAGCGAAGTGAAGGGGAGGAGTTTCCCTGATAAGGAACACTCATACGAGTAGGTGAGCCGTGTCTGAAAAACGCAACATAGATGAACTTGACTCGAATATAATCGCCATTCTGCAGAAGGACGGCAGGACCAGCAACACGGATATCGCGAAGCTGCTGGATGTCTCAGAAGCCACTATACGGGGCAGGGTTAAACGGCTTACAGAGGATGAGATAATACAGATTGTTGCTGTAAGCAATCCCCTGAAGTTAGGCTTCGAGATTACCGGCGACCTGTATATCACTGTTGACATGAAGAAGATGGAGCATGTTATCAGTAAACTCCGGGAGTTTCGGGAGCTATGGTATATTGTTGCAACAACAGGGAGATTCAATATTAATGCGGAGTTTGTTGTGCGGGACCTTGATGCGCTGAACGACCTTGTGTACAGCAGGTTAAGTCATATCGACGGTATTGAGCAGATTGAAACATCGGTTATAATGAAGTATATCAAGCGGAGATACGATTTCGGTACTCCGCTTGAGTAAATTTATTTTTTTTCCAGGTGAGATTCGATCAGCTTATCTTTCTTCTTCCAGATTCCGTTAAGCCATTCATTGAATTCCGCCTGGAACTGTTTATCGTCGATATCTGCATTGACGAATTTATCAGGGATAAGCATTGTTTCAACAAACACATCAATCTTCCGTATTCTTCCGCATAAAAAATCCCACATGGTTCCTGCACCTTCCGGGTAGACAATTGTCATGTTGAGCAGCTTGTGAATTTTATCACCCATGGCGGATATGGTGAAGGATATTCCCCCTGCTTTAGGCTTGAGAAGATGTTTGTACGGAGATTTCTGCGCGTCATGTTTCTCTTTAGTGAATCGTGTTCCTTCAGGGAAGGTCATGACTGTAACATAATCAGTCTTGAATTTTTCGCAGGCTTTCCGGGTGATTTCAATATCTTTACCTTTGAGAGAGGGGTTCTTCGCTACCTCCTCTTTCGTATAACGCTTCATAAACGGAAAATCCAGCGCCCACCATGCAAGGCCCATTATTGGAACCCATATAAGCTCTTTCTTCAGAAAGAATTTTATGTAAGGTATTTTGCCGTAAAGGACTTTCTGAAGTATAATAATGTCTACCCATGACTGGTGGTTTGATATTACAAGGTACCAGTCGTTTTTGTTGAGCTTTTCAGTTCCCTGAATATTCCATTCAACAGGGAAGGCGAGGTGAATTACATAGGAATTCAGAAAGACCCAGTTGTTTGCTACTCTTACAAGGACCTTGCCGATAACTCTTCTCCACCATGGTATCGGGATTATGAATTTGATAAAAGCAAGCGGGAATAGCTGTATTGCGCAGAATAGCGTGTTTAGTATAAGCAATGTAAGCATAAAAACAGCGGTGAATCTTGGAGGGAGATATCGGTGCATTTAAGTTATTCTCTCTTTTTTTTTATAGATTAAAGGCTAAAATTAAAGACATTTTCATGGTGATAAAAGTTGCAATTTTTTATGTGAGAAATCTATTATTCTTTGCTCAGATAAAAAAGCCTGCACACTTCAAGTGTTTCGTAATCCGCCGCTCCCCCTAACTCAAGAAAAACAGGTTTAAGATACTCTGTACTGTGCTTTTCAAAGGCTGCTGTTATTGCCCGGAGTAAATCATCATCAGCCGGGAGCAGTGAGCGTAAACCATCGGCTTTAATAGTGTACCCCTCCTGCACATACTTAAACAGGTTGGATAAAACTGTTTTAAGTGTTATACCTTCATTCTCTACCAGTTCAGAGGCTGAGATACCGGAGTTATACATCCCGCCTATCTGAATATGTCTTGGTGTTTTAAGGTATTCACGCGGTTTCTGCTCAACCGGTGCAATTTTCACTTCTGTAATATCTTTGTCTGTGCAGTATCCACGCACAACAGCGATGATAACGTCCCCGTATTTCTGAAGTTTATTGCTCCCTATGCCGTGTACCTGAATAAGGGATTCGTGACTCTGCGGATATGCTGATGCAATTGCCATGAGTGTTTTGTCAGAAAAAATTATATACGGCGGAACATTTTCCTCTGCCGCAAGTACTCTTCTTTTTTCCCGCAGGAGTTCAAAGAGTTCCATGTCATAATCATCTCCCGCTGCGGCAGATTTTCTCTCCGGTTTACTTTCGATCAGGGTGCCGGTAATTATCTCTTCACTCTTCATCACGCGGTAGCCTTTATCCGTGATTTTCAGCTCACCGAAACTCTCCATATCCTGAACAAGAAGACCGTTCCTGATGAACTGCCGCCCTAAATTCTGCCATGAACTTTTTGAAATATCTTTGCCGATACCGTAAGTTGAAAGAGTGTTGTGCTGAAAATCCTCAATTTTTTTTGACTTTGACCCGCGCAGAATATCAATGATGTGCCCCGCGCCGAATCTCTCACCTGTGCGTTTTACGCATGAAAGAAACATCTGCGCCTGTATGGTAATGTCATCGTTCACAGCAGGTGGAGAGATACAGTTGTCGCACATCCCGCAGTTCGCGGTACTATACTCCTCTCCAAAATATGTTATTAAAGGGATTCGCCTGCATGAAGCTGAATCCGCGTAATCCGTCATTGCACTGAGTTGGGCCTCGGCAGCTCTCCTTTCTGTTCCATCTGTTTTTTCTTTTATGAAAAATCTGATTTTATGCACATCAGAGTAGCTGTAAAGGAGCAGACAGGTTGAGTTCACTCCGTCGCGTCCGGCGCGGCCTGTTTCCTGGTAGTATGCCTCGATGCTTTTGGGGAGATCGAAATGAATTACAAAGCGTACATTTGTTTTGTGTATCCCCATACCGAATGCGATTGTTGCAACTATTATCTGCACTTTGTCTTTAAGAAAGAGATCCTGATTTTCCCGCCTCTCCTGATCTGATAGTCCTGCATGATATGGTTTCACAGAGTAACCATGCTTTTTAAGACTGAGATATAACCGGTCAACACTGTCCCGGGAAAACGCGTAGATTATCCCGGATTCATTTTTATGCTCATCAAGAAAATCCAGAGTCTGCTGAAGGGGATTGTTTTTTTGTATTACACGATAGAGGAGGTTCCCCCTGTTGAAGCTTGCTATAAATGTGGATGATACTTTCAGTTCAAGTGATTTTCTTATATCTTCACGCACTCTCTCAGTTGCTGTAGCAGTGAGAGCTATACATACTGCACCGGGGAATCTCTTCCTCACCTGCGCAATCATCCTGTATTCAGGCCTGAAGTCGTGACCCCATTCCGAGATGCAGTGCGCCTCATCAATGGCAAAACAGTCAACCTGTACAGATGTGAGTAGAGCAAGTATTTCATTTTTTAGAAGAGTCTCCGGCGCCACATACAGCAGTTTTACTTTTCTGTTTCTTATGAGATTCATGTTCTCTGTATATTCATCTCTTGCCAGGGAACTGTTCAGCAGCAGTGCCTCAATCCCGAGATATTTCATCTGGTCAACCTGGTCTTTCATAAGGGAGATCAGCGGTGACACAACAACAGTGAGCCCCTCAAATATAAGGGAGGGAACCTGGTAGCAGATCGATTTCCCTCCCCCTGTGGGCATGATAACAAGGGCATCTTTTTTATTGAGTACAGATGCTATTATATCCTCCTGAAGAGGGCGGAAGGTATCGTATCCGAAAATGTTTTTTAATATTACCGACGCCTGGTTTAGAATATCATTCTGCATTATGATCTCCTTTTACAAGAATTATAAATACAGAACGATCCTGTTGCGGGATATATTAAATTTTTTTTATGTGAAATTATATTTTTTTGTAAGATCACCGGAGGCCTGAGCTTCCCTGTATATCGTTATTCAACTGTATCTTTCATCTCAAGTGCGCTGAATACAGATGAATAATCACCATTCGGATTCCACGCTACCCAGCCGCGCGCATCGGTCTCTTCTACAGCTTTAATCTGAAGCTGTACATACTTATCAAGTTTAACTTTTGCATGCTGAATGTTATACGGGAATGCCTGTATATACGGCTGTACTGCGACTTTACCTTTCTCAACACGGTTGAGTCCCTTAAGAGTTCCCTCTTTTACTGTTTCGCCGGGAGCTGACATCCTCTGTTTGTCACCTGTGTAGTGGCTGGGGTAGAGCATGGGGTATATGGCGTCCATAAACGGCGCGAAGACTTCGACTTTCTGGCCGATGTAGTCATTCTGATTATATACAATCCTGCCGA
This sequence comes from Spirochaetia bacterium UBA5550, assembly GCA_002425885.1. GTDB lineage: Bacteria > Spirochaetota > UBA4802 > UBA4802 > UBA5550 > UBA5550. The sequence continues at coordinate 8,105 of DINC01000271.1, forward strand.
AGAGGTCCGCAGAGAGTTTAACTTTTTTTCCGTCTGTTATCTTTTTGAAATCAGCAAGAAGCGTTTCGATAAAAGCGTATTTCTTTTTAAGAGGGTAGGGCGCTCCGCCGTCTGCAAATCTGATGTAATCAAGCTGTACTTCGTCAAATCCCGCATCAGCAGATTCAGCAGCAAGTTTGTGGAGAGCCTTAATATGTGAATCCTGAACTGGAAGTTTTGTTATACCGTCCTGGAAGCAGACCATCCTTGCTGTGACGAAGATATTTTCGCTTTTGAGATAATCGATAACTTTGCTGTTAACTTTAAATCTGGTACTCCCATAAGAGTGAACATCCATTACAAGCATGTTGATCCCCAGTGGCTTCCCTTTCTCTATAAGCTGTTTCATGAACTCAAGGCTGCGCCCTTTATGATTGGGGATATAGAGCGCCCGCATAACAGATTTTGCGGGGGCGGATTTATCAGCAGCAAATGTTGTTTTATTCCGGGGAAAACCGGAAAAAACAGTCAGCATAAGAATCAGAATAAATATGAAGTTATATTTCCCGATGAATATTTTTTTACTTTTCATTATATTATTGCCTGTTATGGAATTGCTGAATCAATTATTGTGTTCATTATTCAGGGGCTTATTGTGTGTCAACAAATAGATCTGAGTTTTATTAATAAAAAAACGCTGTATCATCAGTAACCATGTGATGATACAGCGGCACTAAGAATGAGTATTCAGTGATTATATGAAAACGGCAAACTTAAGCATTATCAGTTAATTCTGTTGGACCTTCTCCAGATATTCATCTTCTCCGCCTCTTTTACAAGCTCATCCCTGAAATCGGGGTGCGCAAGATTGATGAGACTTTCAGCCCTTGCCCATAGTGACAGCCCCTTGATATTCACAACTCCGAATTCAGTGGCTATTGTGCTGGTCACAGACCTGGGTATTGTAACAACTGCGCCGGGAGCAAGACTTGCTTTAATCTTTGAGTGCAGCTTCCCCTCTTTGTCTCTGAATGTTGACGGGAGACATAGAACCGCTGTTCCGCCTTTTGATTCGTAAGATCCCCAGGTGAAGCTCAAGGCTCCGCCTGTGCCTGAATATTGTGTCGGCCCTATAGTTTCAGATGCAGCCTGTCCAATGAGGTCCACTTCCAGTGTTGCATTGATAGAAAACATATTATCCTCGGCTTTGACATTTGAGTACTCTGTAACATACTCGCCGTTGTATGATGCCATAAGCGGGTTCTTATTCATGAAATCCATGGTCTCTTTTGTGCAGAGGGTGAATGTGAATACACTCTTCCCTATATCTTTTTTCTTCCTGTTGTTTGTAATCTTTCCGCTCATGTACATATCGTAGAACGCATCGCAGAACATTTCGCTGTGCACGCCCAGATCTTTCAGGTCGGATTGAGCTATCATTTTTCCTATTGCATTAGGAACTCCCCCTATACCGAGCTGAAGGCATGCTCCGTCTCTGATGAGCGGGATGATATTCTGTGCGATCTGCACTTCCTCTTCTGTTGCTTCAATGTGCGGCATGCAGAACATCTCGGGATTTGTCCCTTCGATGATATAATCTATCTCCTCGATATTCATGTGCTCTTCAGCTCCGCCATATACTACAGGGAAATTGGTGTTTACTTCAACTATTCTGATCGGCGAATTCAGCATATCGCGGCGTGTAAGTGAATTAGATATGCCGAAATTGAAGTTCCCGAAACTGTCCATTGGTGCGCACTGTATTACAGCAACATCTCTTCCGAGACAGTTGTGCCAGAGCGGTTCGGTTCTTGTTTTGCATACATCCTGAAACTGGAGAGGGGCAAAGGCTGTAACCCCTTTGGACGCAAGCATCCTTTCAATTGGGCCGTACCATGAAGTGTTATACCTGAAGTCACCCTTGTCTGCGTTTTCAGCCATCTTCAGCAGCACCTGGGGAACAGGGAGAATTGTGCCCACAATTGATGTATCCAGCTTTGTTATTTCTCCTGCTGCGATTCTGTTCGCCAGTGCAATATCAAAAGCAATAGGTTTTGTGTGGAAACATCCGTAAGATACCCTGTCTCCGGATTTTACAAGTTGAGCTGCCTTTTCAGCTGTGATAAGTTTGTTTCTGTATTTTGTAATTAAATTAGATGTTGTATAATTCATAAATCGGCTTCCTCCGTTACTCTCTTTGTTTTACCGGAAGTATAGACGGTTTATACAAAATGTCTCGCTAATATATATTCTGTCCATAAAAAGTGATGTACATTATATATATTGTCCATGAGGTATTGACTAACGGGTGTGAATGGTTTAATATTGAATCAGGAAAAGTCATCATGGAAATATTGAGTTTGTTCTATAAGCAGTATATATACTTCGGCCCTATTTTTGTTTTTGTGCTGGCACTGTCTAAGCTTGTATCAAAGCAGAGGCTGCGGATAAATTTTTTCTATTCATTGTCTTATCTGTTCATGGGGCTTGGTATGCTTCAGGTTGTGAGCTATTCAATGAAGCCCTATCCCGGTTACTGGTATGTGTCCCATCTCCTGATACCTTTTACTTTCGGCACACCGCTTTTTCTATATCTTAGATTCAGGTTTCTCATTCAGGGTATTAGCATAAGGATACATCCTGTAATACCGGTTGTCTTTTCAGTCATTACGCTTTTTATTTTTGCGGGACCGTTTTTAGGAGGGGAGTTAAGCTTTGTTAGGGAACATGCGGAGCTTAGGCCCCTTCTTGATCAATTTTTCATGAATCTCCCTGTTTATTATAAGATTGTTCATCTTATTAATTTTTCCGGCAAGGTGATTCTTTGTGCGGGTCTCCTTACGCTTCTTTTAAAAACAATTTATCCCTGGCAGGATTCAGATAAGGAGATGAGCATGCAGTCGCGCATAGCTTATATCTTTACAATAATGATGTTCCTGACCTCGGCACTTGGCTTTACTGGAGATATAGTTAGTTTTGAATTCAGCAAGGCGTCAATTGCCATGGTGAACACTGTAACACTGTGTGTTTTTTTAGCATCGCAATATGATCCCGGCTACTATGCTATTTTTAAACATTTAAGGCAGAAGAAGAAGTATGCTGTTTCAAAAGTTAAAGGGATAGATGTGATGTCTGTAATCGAACAGCTGAGCATGCTGATGAATGAGAACCGGCTTTACCTTGAAGAGAAGCTTTCCATAAAAGATGTGGCTGAAATGCTGGATATCAATCACCAGCAGCTTTCAGAGATACTGAACAGAGAACTGGGTAAAAGCTTCAGCAGCTATGTTAATGATTTCAAGATATCTGAGGCCAGGAACCTTCTTGTTAATGAGCCGGAACTCCCTGTGATAAGGATTGCAATGTCAGTAGGATTCAATTCTGTAAGAACATTTAACAGGGTCTTTGCAAAAAGTACCGGCGTGACGCCGGTGGAATACCGGAACAGACATCTGAAAAAAAAGCTATAGTTTTGAATTGACCTCCCCAACCTGCTTTATATCTTTGAATTAATTATAAAGTTCACTATATTGATTATGTTATTATCATGTTTTTCAAACACCGGGTTTTATAAAAATGGACATAATAGATTATCAGAATATAATTCTGGAGTCTTCTTTCGGTTACGCCTATTACAGGCTTATACTTGATGAGAAAGGTGCACCTTCTGATTATTGTTTTTTGGAGGTCAATAGAGCTTTTGAAGAGATGACCGGTGTCAGACGGGAAAGAGTTATAGGTATGAAAGCAACTGAACTTTTCTCCGGTGATGATCATGAAACAGCAGAAAGGATACAGCTTTACGGGAACTCGGTTTTAAATAAACAGAAGATTGTATTGGAACAATATAGTGTGTTTTTCAGCAAGTGGTACAGAGTCGAAGTGTCTCCGCAGAATGGCCTCTATTTTGTAACTATCTTCTCAGATATTACTGAACTTAAAAAGAGCACATCAAAGCTGATGCAGTATATGGAATATGCCCCGGATGGTATTTTCATTGCGGATAATCAGGGGAAGTTCGTCTCCGTAAACCCCGCAGGGTGCAGGCTTCTCGGTTTCGCGGAAGATGAACTCCGCAGCAAGTCAATAACCGATTTTGTTGCACCTGAAAGCCGCGAGAGCAGTTTTGACGGGATAAGGAATCTTCTTGTTTCAGGGAGCGATAAGAGGGAGATACTCCTGATGCGGAATGGAGGAGGCGATATATGGGTATCTCTTAAAACAGAACGTCTCCCTGACGGAACATTCATGGGATTCTGCAGAGATATTTCAGATCGTAAAATAGCTGAAGCCGGGTTAAAACAATTTGCAATGTTCAATAAAACTCTTATTGAGACCATACCTCTCCCTGTTTACTATAAAGATATAGATGGTAAATATATCGGTCTGAACAAAGCGATGGAGGTGTTATACGGCCGAAGCAGAGTCGAATTTGAAGGAAAAAATGTTTTGGATGTCTCCCCCCCCTCAGTTGCTGAGAGATATAAAAAGAATGACGATGAACTTCTTCAGAATCCGGGAGTTCAGATGTTCGAGGATCAGTGGATTGATTCTTACGGTGAAACCCATGATGTCATTTTTCACAAGGCTACATTCAACAATATTGACGGAAGTGTTGGGGGGATAATCGGCGCTATTGTTGATATAACAGGGCTCAAAAAAACACACAGGGAGCTTGAGCTTTACTTCAGGGCTATTCAGTCTGTTGATCAGCCTCTTCTGATAACGGACAACAGAGGCAATATAATCCGTGTAAATAATGCATTTATAAAATTGTATGGTTTTACTTATGAAGAGCTGAGAGAGAGTAACCCCAATCTTCTGAATCCGGGAAAAGAAGTTTATATTAACTTCGGATATTCAGAAGAGGAATATAATGATCTTTTCAGGGCAATGTGGAAGTCAATCACAAATCCGGATAAAGGCACCTGGGAAGGTGTGCTGATTAATAGAAAAAAGGATGGTTCATTAATATGGGTGAAGCTTATTATCAATGCTGTTTATGATGATGAACATACACCCGTTAATTATATTGCTCTCCCTGTTGATATAACAGGGACACTGCAGAAAGAGACAATTACGAGGATTGAACTCTACCGGACAATTGCAGCACTTGCTGAACTGAGAGATAATGAGACAGGTAACCACATGCGCCGTGTCGGTATTTATGCCAAGCTTCTTGCACGTGGATACAATATGCCTGAGAAATACTGCAATGATATAGAAGTCTTCGCACCGCTCCATGATATAGGTAAGGTCGGAATACTGGACTCTCTCCTGCTTGCTGAGAGGAACCTTACCCCCTCTGAATACGAAATAATGAAGACGCACACGATTCTCGGGCATAATATTGTTAAAGGGAAGAAGGAGCTTGAGATGGTTGCTGCAATTACCATTGCTCATCATGAGTGGTATGACGGCTCCGGATATCCTAAAGGACTGAGCGGCCTTGACATACCTCTTTCAGCAAGGATTACCGCAGTTGCTGATGTGTATGACGCTTTAAGGAGCAGGCGCCCCTACAAGGGGGAGTGGACACACGAAGAGGCTGTGAAGTACATAATAGGAAAATCGGGGGTTCAATTTGATCCTGATGTTGTTGAGATATTCGGCAATATCAGCGGCAGGATCGGGAAGATCTATATGGAATTGAAAGACGTATAATCCGCGCCGGATATTTTTAAATATACTGCTTAAAAACAGCCGTAATTTTGAATAAGCTTTTGCCTCAATGCCGGACAATAGTTATTGCATCTTTTCACGTAATAAAATTAATTGTCATAGTTTAAATAACTTATGCGGGCACTCTGCCGGTGTCCCGATGTATTACGCTATAAGAGGAATCAGAATGAAAGAGCTTTTTGAAAAAACATCGATTAATGGACTTGAACTTAAGAACAGATTTATCCGATCCGCCACATGGGAGAGGATGGCTGACGATAAGGGGCATCTCACAGAGAGGCTGCTGAATGTATATGAAAAAATTGCTGACGGCGGGGCTGCTGCCATAATAACAGGTTATGCTTTTGTTATTGAAGATGAACAGCCCAATGCGCGTATGATGGGTATATACAATGATTCATTCATTGATGAGTGTAAAAAACTCACTGACGCGGTGCACAAAAGAGGGAGTAAAATAATTCTACAGATCGTTTACGGCGGTTCATTTACATGGTATAATACTGCTGAGCGGGTTATATGGGGTCCATCGGCAGTTACAAACAAAGTATCAAATGTCACTCCGAAAGAGATGACTCTTGAAGAGATTAAGATTCTTATCGAGGCCTTTGGTGATGCGGCTCTGCGAGCGAAAAAGAGCGGCTTTGACGGTGTCGAGATCCACGGCGCGCACAGTTACCTGCTCAATATGTTTCTTGCTCCGTTTTTTAATATCAGGGAGGATCAGTACGGCGGAAGCGCGGAGAACAGGGCACGGATTATTTATGATGTATATGATAACGCAAGGTCTAAGGTGGGGGAAGAGTTTCCGATACTTATTAAGCTGAATTGCTCAGATTTTATGGGAGATAAAGGTTTTACTTTTGCTGACTGCAAAGAGATGTGCAGAAATCTTGCAGCAAGGGGAATTGATGCAATAGAGATTAGCGGGGGGCCGGTATTCAGGGGTCCTAAACCGGAGAAAGATCCCTCAGACTTTCCGGCGGAGAGTATTGGTAAAGAATCTTACTTCGCGGCTTACGCAAAAGAAATAGCAGGTGAAGTTGATGTACCTGTGATACTTGTGGGGGGTAACAGGTCAGTTGAAACAATGGAGAATATTCTTAAGGATTCAGCCATTGAGTGCTTCTCTATATCCAGGCCTCTGCTCAGCGAGCCTGATCTGATTAATAAATGGAGCAAAGACAGAAGTTACAAGCCCCGTTGTGTGTCATGCAATAAGTGTTTTGATGAAAATGGAAATATCTGCATTCTGGACAGGGAATAAAATTAATCCGGAGACAGGGCTTTCTTAAGAAAATACATTACACCATCCCTGATGGATTTATCATCCTTCAGGGATTTTTCACCTGCAAAGATCTTCATTCTCTCGCCGTAATACTCCGATGAATATGAAAACTGCATCAGCAGAATAATATTATCAATACAGAAAGCCGTAATGTCGGGATTGATTTTTTTATCAACAGTCCCGTCTTTTATTGCAGCATTAAGTATGCTTTTATAGTATTTTGAAGATATGGTCTCCATCTTGAGGGATAGCTTTTTTGATATCTTTGCAAGGCCCTGTGTTGTGGCTTCAAGATAGATCTGGTTCAGGAGTCTGTATTCCCTTGCATATTTCTGTACATAGCTGATTATTGTATCAAGCCTGTCAAAAATTGAACCGGGGATATTATCTATCTGCGCAAGTGACTGTTCAATGAGGCTGTATGCCTCATCCATAACTGTCAGGAAGAGGTTCTCCTTCGACTCGAAGTACTGGTACATTGAACCGATGCTGATGCCGGCGTTTTTTGCTATTACGTTTATATTGGCAGCGTTATATCCCATGGAGGAGAATTCGATAAGCGCAGCTTCAATAATTCTGCCGCGCTTATCATCTGCAATCTTTTCAAACTGATCCGTGTGATATTTCTTCTTTGACTGCCTGGTTTTTTTTAATGAATCTTTATTCTTTTCCATATTATATCTTACTTGTTAACCACCCGCTTCGCTGGAGTCACGAAGTTCACGGAGGAGAGGAGATGAAAAACTCCGTGCTCTCTGTGTCTCCGTGGTGAACTTGCTCTAAAATTTACGAGAGAAGTAAAACCTTTTTTAATAAAATCAGGCACACCCTGCGGGGCATTTTAAATTGGTTAACACCCCTTTACCCCTTAAAAGAATAAGTATAAAAACCACCCGCTTCGCTGGAGTCACGGAGTTCACGGAGGAGAGGAGATAAAAAACTCAGTGTCCTCCGTGCCTCCGTGGTAAAAAGAATAATTACGTCAGCATAGCCTGTATCCGCTGCATAAAATCATTAAGCTGAGCAGCATACTCCGGCGCCCCTTCAATAGTGACAAAACCCTTTGCAACGCCTTCAACAAACTCCACGTCGCGCAGAAGTACTGCAAGAGCCCCGTCAATTCCGTGGAACTTCATGTGTATGAAGGGCCTTTTACGTGTGTATACTCCGCGCCCGGCTTTGCTTTTTCCCGCTTTTACGCGAAGGTACGCAGCTATGTCCGTGCCGTCAACTGTAATCTGGTATATCCTGTCAGGCTGTTTGGTTGTCCATTTAACCATTTCCGGATCACCCCCTTTGTTGTACTGGCTAAGCGCGGTTGTGATCATATAGAAAGCAAGCTTTACCTTCAGCGTCTTTTTATCCATCTTTTTAGGCCGCGCATTTGGCATCATTATTTTCAGTGACAGGAGCAGCGAAAAGACTTTTACCAGGAGCCCGAACTTACTGAATCCGTAAATTTTAGGTATAACAGGTTTCCCTGCAAGCATGTCATTCATCTTCTTCACTGAACTGAATGAAAATGTAATGTCCGGTGAATCGCAAATCCCCTGTTCAACCATGAAATCACCCTTATCCAGGACAAGCCATGCACCTATATCGCCCGCCGGGTCCTTTGCCCTGAACTGTACATTGGCAGTAACGCCGCTGAACTTCTGCTTCATCTTCGGGTCATCATTAAGTATAACCTTCATCACAGGGAATACGGCATGGGTAAAGAGACGGGCAGCAAGGAGTTCTCTTTCTGTTGCCATAGCTTATACCTCGTCCTCCCAGCTTTCATCCTCTTCGAAGTCGCGGCCCATAACTTCACGTACTTTTTTAGCAATATTGTCGCAGTCCATACCGTAGTGACAATAGAGATCTTCCGGATATCCGACTACGCAGTAGCAGTCAGGTATTCCGACTTTGTCAAAAGCGCAGCCTTTACCGCTCTTCGCGATAACATCAGCAACAGCGCTCCCCAGCCCGCCCAGTACATTGTGGTCCTCTATGGTAATGATCCGCCTGGTTTCAAGAACCGCTTTCATTATTGCCTCTTCATCAAGAGGTTTTATCGTATGCATGTTAAGAACACGGACAGAGAGCCCGTCCTGCTCTTTAAGTATTTTTGCGGCTTCTGCTGCCTGAAGAACAGTTATTCCGCAGCAGATAAGCGTGATGTCTGTACCTTCAGAGATGGTCTGTGCTTTCCCGATCCTGAATCCGTAATCTTCAGACTGGTAGTATGTGGGCTCAAATCCGCGCCCGATACGGATATAAACAGGCCCGGGCCATTCAACAGCAGCGCGCACAGCGCAGGCTGTCTCAATACCGTCAGCAGGTACTATTACAGTCATATTTGCAATGGATCGCATAATTGATATGTCCTCAGTGCAGTGATGAGTTGTGCCAGCCGCACCGAATGATACCCCCCCGTGAGTTGCAATTATCTTTACATTGAGATTCTGGTAGCATATATCTGTACGAACCTGTTCGAGTCCCCTCATTGCAGTAAAAGCGGCCATTGTTGATACGAAGGGGAGGAGCCCTGATTTGGCAAGACCTGCGGCTATGCCGAACATGTTCTGTTCAGCAATCCCTACATTGAAAAACCTGTCAGGAAATTTATCTCCGAATACACCTATCTTTGTTGACTTCGCAAGGTCAGCAGATAAGCCGACAATCTTCGGATATTTTTCACCAAGCTCGCAGAGCACAGAGCCGTAAATTTCAGCCTGTGTCATTGTGTTGGCATCATAAACTGTCCATGTTGTTCCAGTAACTTCTTTAGCCATAGCTGTACCCCCTATCCCCTGTTTACCGATTCATGAGCCTTTGCAGCAAGGTCAGAGTCAATGCTGCCGTAATGCCATTTGACCTGATCTTCCATAAAATCAACACCGCGTCCTTTCTTAGTGTTGCAGAGTATTAACACCGGGGCCTTTGTCTCGCTGTGGGCATAATCTATTGTTTCAGCAAGGGCTTTGAAGTCGTGGCCGTCAATCTCCTTTACAATGAATCCGAAAGCTTTCCATTTGTCTGCAAAGGGCTCAAGTGCCATTACATCCTCAGTGCGGCCGTCAATCATCATTCTGTTTCGGTCAACAAACGTGATAAGATTTGTCACTTTGAAGTGTGCAGCAGACATTGCCGCTTCCCATACAGAGCCTTCGTTGCATTCACCGTCACCAAGAATGCAGTATGTCTTCCATGATTTATTCTGAAGCCTTGCGCCAAGGGCAAGTCCCACTGCCATGGGGAGCCCGTGCCCCAGGGAACCTGTTGAAACATCAACTCCCTTTACCTTGAGGCTGTCAAGATGCATTCCGAAGCTGGACATAAAGTGGTTGAACTCCTTAAGTTCATCTTTCGGGAAATAGCCCCGTGCGGAAAGTACAGGGGCGTATCCCACTCCGCCATGACCCTTTGATAAAACTACTCTGTCGCGATCCTCCCAGTGCGGTTCTTCAGGTTTTATGTTGAGATATTTGAAATAGAGTATAGTCATAATCTCCACCATGCTGAGAGCGCCCCCTATGTGCGCCCCGCCTGACCAGACTGTGGTATCAATGATGTCATGCCTGATGCTTTTAGCCTGCTCTTTGAGCTTAATTATTTCACTGTCTGTTATGGGCATATTGGCCTCCGGTTTTTTATTTGTAATTGTCAAAGCAAGGGGTTGCAACCCCTTGCTTTGACTGATGAAATATCAATATTCATCTCCGTACTTTTTCTTTATTGCTTTAAACGCGTCGTCAACTATGTCCCATGTGCGTTTTATATCCTTTTCATTGTGAGCTGTAGAGATAAACCAGTTGTGGTGTGAGGTGAAGTAAGCGCCCCGCTTTGTGCATTCGCCGCACCACTCCTGGTGAAGCATGAGACTTGGGTCATTGGTTATGCGGAGGTACGGCATCGATGAGGCACCAGATACTTTAAGGTCATAGCCATAAGATGAGGCAATCTTAACCATGCCGTCCAGGAGTTTCTTCCCTGTATTCAGCATGATTTTAGGGGCATTAATCTTTTTCATCTCCCTGAGATTTGTCAGTGCCGCAGCCATGGGCACTGCTGAGAACCAGTAACTCCCTGTGTAAAATACTTTAGACGCAGCGCTTTTAAGAGATTCAGTTCCTGTGAGGGCAGAGATGGGGTATCCGTTAGCCATGGCTTTGCAGAAACATGTGAGGTCGCTTTTGTACCCGAAGTATTCTGAGGAACCCCCCATGTGAAGCCTGAATCCTGCCCGTATATCATCTGTTATAATTAAAATCCCCTCTCTGCGGCAGATCTCCTCTATCTTCTGCCAGTAACCTTCAGCGGGAAATTCATTGTCTGCAAATGTCGGATGGTGATAGGGTGATGAGATAAAGCAGGCAATCTCTCCGCGATTATCTGATACAGCCTTTTCAAATCCCGGTATATCATTCCATTTAACAGCAAGTACATTCTTTTTGTCGTCATCCATAACTCCGTGATGCCCTTCACCCTGCATCCAGGGTGAAACACCGTGGTACCCTCCGGAAACCATAATTACTTTTTTACGCTCAGTGGCAGCACGGGCAATCATCACCGCATAGTTTGTCACGTCACCGCCGTTCTTTGCAAAGAATACCCAGTCAGCAGAGGGTATAAGATCTGTCATGTATTCCGCCAGTTCAACCATAACAGGGGGGACACCAGTGACGCAATTAGCAAGTTTTGCCTGTTTCTGTGCTGCTGCGTCAACCTTCGGATTCCCGTAACCTGTGACCATGGGGCCGTATGCGCACATGTAATCTATGAACTCATTTCCATCGATGTCCCATATACGGCTCCCTTTAGCCTTTGATGTAAAGAACGGGTAGTCCGTGGCTGGAACAAGGGGTGCAGGGGAGTAGTGACCGTAAATACCGCAGGGGATTACCTTTGCAGCTCTACGGAAAAGCTTTTGAGTTGCGTTATATTTATATGTCTTCATTAAGCTTTCTCCTTAATATTAAAGAAATAGTTTCAGGAAATATAATGATTAATGCGGTCAAGAAGCAGACTCATATTGTCGAGCATGGGAATAATCCCTTTAATTGAAACATCGCCTGAAGCGATTGCAGTAAAGGCGTCTGTTCTGCCATTAAGAAAGCTGTTTGCCAGCGAGACGTTCTTCATCTCCATGACAGCAGAGGGTTTATCTGTATCACCTTTGTGAGCAACAGCAGAACCGCTGCTGAATGTTATGTTTACAGAATGGAAAGAGGGGAGTATCCGCATTGCAACTGTTCCATCAGGAATTTTTGATGAGATTTTTTTCCCCACAGGATCACCTTTAATTATCTCAGGCACTGCAAAGGCCGCGGTATTCAGTGTGAGCCGGGTATTCATTTCAAGATAGTTTTTATCTGTCATAAGTTTGTCATCAGGCTTCAGGTAAAATGAAAGGCGGTCTGTGAGTTTCGGGAACTCCTTCGAAAGAAAGCCTAATTTTGTGAAGCCTTTAAGGGGGATAGGGTTTGCTGCTCCATCGAACATCCTGTTAAGATGAGCAGGGGATAGAAACCAGAGTATAATAGAAGCTTTCCCTTCTATTCCGGGTTCAACAGTACATCTGCCGCCGCTGAATCTTACAGTGGCAGAGGGGCCCCCTTTAACGATAAATTTTATAGAGATGTTCCATGAGGATGTCAGTTCTTTCATCTCACTGTCAAATTCAGCAATATCTTCGAGATTTTTAAGAATTGCATGAAGATTCAGTCCTGCTTTCACCAGATTATAATTCATTATGCCTCCTGCTGCAGGGTATCATTTCGAAGAAATACAGCAGATTTTAAAATCTTTCAGCAGATAGAGATTTCTCACATGCGTTCGAAATGACAGAACCTCCCCCTGATAATTATAAAAGTGAGCACTTACTCACTTTTACCGCATAACAACCCTTTTGTCAACAGCTATTCGGGTTTTTATCCGTTTTTTATAATCTGCCGCAGGGTTTTCATCATCTCCTGCCTGTAGTTTTCTGAATCGGACTGGTCTATGTAGAAGTGTTTGAAGTGTCTGTACCCTTCCAGCGCTGAAACAATAAGTTCCGCTGTTCTCCGGGGGTTGCTGATCTTTACTTTACCTGTT